>CAZBIR010000053.1:0-14418 GCA_964491035.1 uncultured Sulfuricurvum sp. | reverse complement strand
TTCGGATGCAGGTTCATGTAGTCGGGTTTAAGAGAGAGAAGAAGCGGCAGGTCAAATTCCCCTACACCGAAATGGTTGAGGATGATTTTGTACCCTTCCTGTTGAAGCTGCCGAACCGTCTGGGCAGGGGCATCGTCATACAGCGACTCGATGCCGTTGATGAGCTGGAACGCGATCCTCCGGGGATCGAGGTTGAACCGCTCGATCCAGAAACGGATGTAGGAGACCAGCCCCTCGTCGCTGAGATCATTGGAAGAGAGGTTGATCACCACTGTGGATCCGGAGGGGAGGGCGGAGTAGAGCTGGAGGGTATTGCGGATCATCGAACGGGTGATCATGATCATCTGTCCCATCGTGATTGCGAGGTTCAAGAAGGTATCGGGGCCGTAGAGCTGGCCGTCTTTGCGGATGCGGATGAGACTTTGGAACATTTCGGGCTGAAGGGTCTGTGCGCAGACGATCGGCTGAAAAAGCGGTACGATGTCCTCATGGACGAGGGCGTTGAAAATCATCTTCAGAATATCCCGGCTTCCGTTGAGATCGGTATTTTCGACTTCGTCGACGTGGACGTAAAATCCGACCCCCCCTCCGGGGCGGTCGTTGGTTTTTGCCAGCGCCCGTTTGGAATGGAGCAGGACATTGTCTCTTCCCGCGGCGATCCCGATGGAGAGGGTGGAATTAAGGATGATTCCCCGCTCGGAGGTGTGGAAATAGCGGACAACGGAGGTCATGTTATTGGCCAGTTCGGTCGCGTAGCCGATGTGTTCCCCCTCGAACAGGAGACAGAATTCGTCGTTCTGGGTCCGGTAAAACTCCCCGTGCGGTTCGTGCAGGAGGCTCTCCAGCAGTTGTGAAAGTTCGCAGAGGTATTCGTTGGCGTACTCTTCGCCGACAAAGGAGATGATGTTATGAAAATGGTTGACCCGGACGCATAGAACGGTCAGGGAGTTTTCACATGCTGCTTCAAAACGGCGCGTAAGTTCGACTGCCGTTTTCCACCCCGTGACCGGATCGGTTTCAAACGTGGGGGTTTTCTCCGATGTTTCCCCCTGGGCGAAAATTTTTTCGAGCGATTCGAACAGTTTGGGCATCGCCAGGGGTTTGAGCAGGTAGCCCTGTACGTCGAGACTGATCGCTTCGGCCATGAAACGGGCTTCATCGTGCGCCGAGAGGATGATAATAGGCTGGGTAGGGGAGAGGGAGCGGATTTCGCGTATCAGGCGCAGACCGCCGAATTTCGGGAGTTCGAGATCCGTGACGACGAGGGTGAACGGGGAAGCGGGAAAGCGCGATTGAAACAGCGCATATCCCTCTTCACCGTCCGAGGCGATGACGCACTCTTTGAAAAAGACCTGCAAAATCCGTCTGAGCGATTCGGCAATATCGGGATCGTCGTCGATAATCAGGACGGAGCGGTTTTTTGCCCCCTCTTTGAGCTTCTGGATCGCGTTAGCCAAGTTCGCCCTTTTTCATGATGTAGCCAAATCCCCGTATGTTTTCGATCAGGTCCTCCCTGAACTTTTGCCGGACCCGGTTAACCAGAGAACGGATCGTCGAGGATTCGGTGTACTCTCCGTCCCAGATGAACGAGCGGATGCTATCGTCGGTCATGATCTGCCCGAGGTTGCTGATGAACAGCACGATGAGGGCGTATTCGCGTTTGGTGAATTTCTGAACCTCGCCGTCGTAGTAGAGGAGGTTGGTTTCTTTGTTAAAGGTATAGTGTCGGCTCAGGCGGATTACCGGGTCGGGAATCTCTTCGGAAGGCGGGGGAACGAGGCGGCATAGCCGTTGGAGGCGGATATCGAGCTCTTTGAGATTGAACGGTTTTTTCAGGTAGTCGCTGCACCCCAGATCAAACGCCTCGGAGATGTAATCGATGTCATGATAGGCGCTGATGATGATTTTCGGCACGTCGGGGTAGCGCGCGGCAATGGCCCTGAGGCATTCGAGCCCCCCGACTAGGGGGGTGTTGATATCGAGGATATAGCAGTCGTGGCTTTTGGTCCCGATCGTTTCGAGGACTTCGTGGCCGTTGTCGTAATGATCGACCAGGTGGCCGCGGGAAAGGAGGTAGGCACGGATGGAACGGGCCAGCATGAACTCGTCTTCCAGCAGCAAAATGCGCATTATTCCAACCCCTCTGTTATGATGGCGTCATTGTAGGAAATTTGTGTTGCAAACGCGTCGCATTTCTCGAAAATATAACGAAAAGCGGTTCCCTCTTCGGGAGTGGAAGAGATCTCGATGGCAACCTCTTCCTCGCGGCAGATTTGCGCCACGATGCTCAGTCCCAGACCGTATCCCCCCTTGCTGCGCGATTCACGGTAGTAGCGCTCGAAAATTTTCTCCCGATCTTCGATTACGGGGCCGCGGTTGCGCACTTCAAAAAAGAGTTTGCCCCGGCGAAGACCGATGATGACGACGATTTCTCCGGGACGATGGGAGTATTTGATCGCATTGGAGAGGGTATTGTCGACGAGACGCGCGAGTTTGAGTTCCGAAAAGTTCAGGCTCGGCAGGGTGGGCTGGCCCGTACGCAGGGAGAGGGTGAGGTCGTTGACTTCGGCAATGCAGGTGAAGTACTGGATACGCCCGGCGATGAACGCGGCCAGATCGATCGTATCTTTCTGGTCGGGGAGGCGGTCGCGTTTCATCAGGTAGGTCATGTCTTCATAGCTGTTCTGGATGATCCTCGCCCCCGCTTCGATCGAGTCGAGCGATTCGTTATCGATCCCTTCCAGCCGCAGCAGGTCGATGTTGGTGATGATCACCGCCAGCGGGGTATGGATTTCGTGGATGGCATTTTTGAGAAACTGGTCCTGATCTTGCAGCAGGCTCAGGGCGTATTCGCGCGATTCCTCGAGCATCCGGTAGCTCTGGGTGAGGGCATGATCGTAATCGATTTTTTCCAGAACCGGAATGAGGGCGTTGAAGAGTTCATCCTGACTGAGCGGTTTGAGGACGAAGCGATCGATGCCGCAGCGGATCAGCTCGATGAAAATCTCCCGCTCTTCCGTCCCGGAGATGGCGATGACGCGCTGGGAGGGATTGTCTCTTTTGAGCCGGCACGCCAGTTCCGCACCGCTTTCCCGCCCCAGTTTGATGTCGGTGATGACGAGTAGCGAAGGGTGCTCGGTACGGAGCGTTTCGAACAGCTTCAGCGCTTCGGAAGCTTGCGAGGCGGTGTGGATCGAGGGGAAAAAATGGGCCAGCAGCCGTACGAGGCTATCGAGCATCTGCGGGTCGTCTTCAACGATCAGAAGGGTTTTGTTCGCGGAAAGCTCTTTTAAGCGGGCGGCCTGGGAAAGCATGATGCCTCTTTCAAACGGGTTCATTGACGCTCTATTATAACAAATTATCGTAATGCTGCGAGATCGACATCGCAAACGGTTCGCATCGATTCGCCGAACGGGGCGGGTTGCCCGAACAGGTACCCCTGCGATTCGGAGATCCCCAGGGCGTGGACGTGCTGTTGCAGCGCATCGTCGGAGACGAATTCGGCGATGGTTTTTATCCCCATCCTTCGGGCGAACGTACTGAGCATCTCGACGATGGAGAGGGAGACATCGTCGTTTTGCATCGCGTGGATCAGCGAGCCGTCGATTTTGATGTAGTCGACGTCGAGTTTGGCCAGGTGCTCGAAATTCGAATACCCCGATCCGAAATCATCCAGCGCAACCCGGCACCCGAGTTCTTTGAGGCGTACGAAAAATTCCTGTATTTCGCCGTACGATTCGATCCCCTCGGATTCGAGGAGTTCGAATACGAGGCGTCCGGGTTCGGGGAAGGCCGAAATCTGCTCGAACAAGAAGGCGCGTGTCGGCAGATGGGCGATGTCCTCGATTGAGAGGTTGAGGCTTACGCTCGCTTCGGATTCGCGGAAATCACGCAATACCGTTTTGACGATCATCCGGGTAATTTCACCGTACATCTTGGTTGCCTTGGCAATATCGAGAAAGTAGCCCGGAGAGTGAACCTCCCCTGTATTCGTCACCAGTCGGGCGAGGGCTTCGTATTTGGTGACGCGCAGCGTCGCGTTGTCGACGATGGGCTGATAGTAGGGGACGAAACGCCCCTCCTGAAGGGCCCGTTTGATGGTATCAATCCGTTTGAGCCTGAGGGTCCGTTCATGGTTGCGGTGTTCGTCGGGGCGGTAGATGACGATGCATCCCTCTTTTTCTGCCTGACGCAGGGCAAAATCCGCGTGAGAAAGGCTCAGTTCGTCGTTGGGGCTAACGATGGCGGCGTTCATTTCCAGAAACATCCGGTGATCGGCTACGGTGATTTCGGTCGATTCGAAAGCCTGAATCAGCTGTTCGACCAACGGTTCGAGGCGATCGATTCCGATCGGTGCGAGAAAGGCAAAGTGGGCGCCGCTGGTCCGGTAAAGGCCATGGCATTCGACGCCGGTATTGATTACCAGTGTCCGCAGGACGTGGGCCGTTTGCTGCAAGACGGCGTTTCCGGTTTCGTAGCCGTAGGTATCATTCAGGGTTTTGAAATCGCAGATTTTGAGGAGGGCCAGCGACGATTCGGGGTGCGTGCGGATATCCTGTTCGAGTTTTGCCAGGGTGCTGAGCCCGCTGATCCGGTCGACGGTATAGCTCTCCAGCGCTTCGCGCGTCTTGATTTCAACGAGCTCTTCGAGGTGGCGTTGGTAGCGGGCGTTGTCCCGCGCCATCCGGATCTGTGAAACGATCTTATAGAGGGTATCGATCGTCTGCCCCCGTTCGATGGGTTTGAACAGGTAGCCATCCACCCCCAGCTGGACCGAGCGGTGAAGATAATCGATGTCCTTGTAGGCTGAGACGAGGAGGGTGAACTGATCGGGACGGCGCTCCTTGATCCGTTCGATCATTTCCAGTCCGTTCAGTTTGGGCATCTGGACGTCGGTGATGATCAGGTCAAACGGCTCTTCAAGTGCGGCCTGCAGCCCCTCTTCACCGTTTGGGCGCGATTCGATCTGTTCGAAAAAACGGCTCAGAAAGGTAAGGTACTCCTGTCGGATGAGGGGATCGTCCTCGACGTAGAGGACTTTGATTCCCTGGGCCTTATCCCGGATGGCACGGATACGCTGGGCTTGATTAGTTAACATGGAGCATCTCTTTTTCATTATTGGATGGGATGGAAACGGCAAATACGGTCCCCGTCTCGTCGCTGCAGACGCGGATGGTTCCGTTAAGGTGCTTTTCGGTGATGATTGCCGACATGTACAGCCCCAGCCCGGTTCCGTGCTTTTCGTCTTTGGTGCTGAAGTAGGGCTCGAAAATTTTCGGCTGGATGTCACGGGGAATCCCCCCCGCGTTGTCCGAAACGAGAAACCGGACCGCTCCGGAGGGGAGCAGGGCCGTTTCAAATCGGATCGAGGCGGAAGGGGTGCCCTTTTCTTCGAAAGCGTCCCGCGCATTGTTGAGGATATTCAAAAAAACCTGCATCAGCTCGTTTTTGTACGTAACAAGATAGATATCGCGGTTCACGTCGAAGGTGAGAGCGATCCGGAGGCTTTCGAAACTTTTGCCCAGGATGGTCCACAGCTCGTCGCACAGCTCTCCGCACGTGATCTTCTGCGGGAGCTTGTTGGGGCGGAAAAAATTGCGGAAATCGTCGATTGTCTCGGAGAGGAAATGGACCTGCTTGTCGATGACCTCCAGGTCGTTGAGAAGTTGTTCTTCTTCGAGTTCTCCGAGCTGGACGTTGAGAATCGTATTGCTGGTGACGAGGCCGATGATCGTGATGGGCTGGCGCCACTGGTGTGCGATCATCCCGATCATCTCCCCCATGATCGCCATGCGTGACTGGCTGATCATCAGTTTTTCGTTCGCTTCGTTACGGTGAACCTGATTCTGAAGGGCGGATTCAAGCTCGAAAAGCCGTTTTTCGTTTCGGCAGGCGTCGATGGCGTTGGCCAGTTTGATCCGTAACGTGCAGAACATCTCCCCGTATTCGTCGAGGGCTGTATCATCGTCGAAAAAGAAAAGGAGATGTTCGTTTCCGATCGGAACGTCGAGGAGGTATCCGTTTTCGAGGGGGTGAACCGTATACGTGTCGATTTTTTCGCACAGCGGTGAGGGAATCTCGAATGCTATGCCCGCCTCGACGACAATGTGCAGGGCCGGAACACTCGAAAGGTATAGCCCTCCACGCGCGCCGCTTTGGCTCATAAAAGTTTGGAGCACTTCCAAAAGCATCTCTTCGAGTTTGAGGGAGTTACCGATAGCGCTGATGCAGGCGTAGGCAAGTGCTGTCGGCTGTTGCATGGTTAAAAAGACCTCGTAACGTTGTGGGTATGCTCCTGAAAGTATACCCTCCGTTTGTCGCAAACGCGTTGCAATCTGTTGGGCAGGGGACCGGTTTAATAGTGGTCTATCACGTCGGCGTAGCGTAATGTTTCGTAGTAACGGATCATTTTGCGTAGTTTCTTCTGGGCGATGGGTGAGGCGGCGTTATTGGACATCGCCTTGTAGCGGTCGATCAGGGCATTGCGCACCGTATAAAAATCGGCATTTTTGTAGTTGCTGCCGCTGAGTGTTTTCTGGATGGCTCTGAGTATCCGTTTTTTTTCATTGAGATTCAAATCGGCGCTGTCCCAGAAAATGGCTTCGTCGCAGTATTCGATCGCGCGTTCTTCGAGGCTGAGGCGAACGGAAGGGGACGGTTCGGGATGAACGGGAAGAGCAACGTTATTCGCACGCTGGTAGAGATGGCGGTATTTGGCGATGAGGTTGTACTGATGGATCAGGGAATCGGCCGCGGCGACCGGGTTGAGAAAATAGAGGGGAAAACGGTTGGTTATCTCGACAATGACCCGACCGTTCGGGGTCCGTTTCCAGTAGAGAATATCGGCCTGTTTTGTCCGTGCATCGGCGATGACCGCCTCCAACAGGCGCTCGGCGTGATCCATAAAAAACGCGTTCCTTAGCCGTTGCGCGTTCCGAAACGGGTGATCCGTTCGGCGATGCGATCCAGATCGACGATTTCGCTGACGGCACCCGCGTCGATCGCCTTGGCCGGCATCCCGAATACGACGCACCGCTTGGCACTCTGGGCAATCGTGAAGGCACCCGCCTCGTACATCTCTTTCATCCCGATCGAGCCATCATCCCCCATCCCGGTGAGCATCACCCCCATCGCGTTGGAAGCGGCGGCGTTGCAGACGCTGCGCATCATGATGTCGACGCTGGGTTTGTGCCGGCTGATGCGTGGGCCGTCGAGGAGGCGTATCCGGTAGCTTCCGCCCCGGTATTCGAGAACCATGTGGCGGTTGCCGGGGGCGATGTAGACCGAGGAGGCTTCAACGCTCTGGCCGTCGCGTGCCTCGTAGACGTTCAGCGGGCTGAGACGGTTGAGCCGCTCGGCGAAACTCCCCGAAAACCCGAAGGGGATATGCAGGGTGATGAGAATCGGGCTAAGGGGGGGACGTAGCTGCGCGAATATCTCCATCAGGGTTTCGACCCCTCCGGTCGACGCCCCGATCGCGATTACTTTGGGACCGGTGAGCCGCTCTTTCCTGAGCGGCAGGAGCTGGTCGGGGTGGATTTTGATCGTTTCGATCTCGGCGGGACGGCCAGGGGAGCGGTTTTTCGACTGGTAACGCTGGATCAGGAACACGAGGCGCATCAGGGTGTCCTCGATCCGGCCGAAAAACGATTCGTCGCTCTCCCCGATCCCTTTTTTGGGGATGAACCCCACCGCACCGTCGTCGAACACCTCCTGGTGGCGCGTCGCGTCGGTCGAGATGACGACCGCGGGCATCGGGTGCAGCCGCATCAGATTGCGCAAAAACGCGACCCCGTCCATTTTTGGCATGTTGATGTCGATCGTGACGAGGTCGGGTTCGTGTTTTTTGATCAGGTCGCGCGCTTCAAATGCGTCGGAGGCGGTGGCGACGACGGTAAAATCCTCCACCCGTTCGATCATGTCCGAGAGGATGCGCTGCATCAGCGGTGAATCGTCGATTACGATAACACGGTACATCCCTTCCTCCTAGAACAGCGTTATGCCGCTCTGGGCCGGAGCGGCTTCGGTTTTGTTGACCGCGCGGGCCAGGGCGCGGTCGGCCTGGGCCAGTTTTTCGTCCATCGAGCGGTTGGCGATCGTCTTGGCGATCGTGCGAAAACCGCTATCGACCATGACCACGCGGCCGTTGACCCCCAGGACGTTTTCGGCGACGATTCGTATCCCCTCGGAACGGCAGAATTGTCGGGCAAATGCGACGTTGCGCTCCCCGATGCTGTCGCTGAGATCGTGCAGGATCGTCGCCCCCCCGGCGATTTTGGCCGTGAGGTTTTCTTTGCGGCAGCCGAGCCTGTACATTTCGTTGAGCATCGTCTCCATCGCGTAGAGGCCAAAACGGCACGATGTCCCCTGCGCGCACGAGGTGGGGAGGAGAAAGTGGTTCATCCCTTTGACCCCCAGCGCCGAATCGTAGAGCATGACGGCGACGCACGAGCCCAGAAGCGTCGTGATCGGCAGATCGTCATGATCGTAGGTGATGGCGAACTCGCCGCCGATGATCCCGAGCGTCTCTTTGTTCTGGATGTATTTGACCGCGTCGGGGCGCGCGAGTTTGACGATTTTGGAATCAACCGTCCCTTTGATGATTTTCATGGATACTCTTTTGTTTTGACGAAAATATTTTGCCCGTAACGTTCAACATAGGGGCTCAGTTCCAGCGGACTCTCCGAGTGGCCCAGATAGAGGGTTCCTCCCGGTTTGAGGGTGCGGAAGAGCTTTTTGAGGATCGCGTTCTGGTCGTTTTGGCTGAAATAGATCAGGACGTTCCGGCAGAACACGACATCGAATTCGTGGGGCTTGAACGGGTAGTTCTCCGCCATCAGGTTGTGGCGCTCGAAACGGACCCGCCGGGAGAGGTGATCTTTGACCTTGATCAGGTAATCCCCTTCTCGGGTAGGATGGGGGCGGCGCTTGAAATAATGCGAGGGGCGGACCCATTCGGGGAAATCCTCAGCATTCTTGTTCCACTCATAAATCCCGTTGGATGCGTGGCGCAGGACGTCGGTGTCGATGTCGGTCGCCAGCAGCGAGTAGTTCAGTCCCAGATGGGCATAGTCGGCTTTGGCCTGTTCCATCGTCATGAGGATTGAGTAGGGTTCCTCCCCGGTCGAGGCCGCAGAGCAGTAGATTCTGAGCTCCTGTGCGTTTGCGGCCGCCTGTTTGAATACCCGCTCTTTCAGATCGTCGAAATGGAACGATTCGCGGAAAAAGTTGGTTTTGTTGGTGGTAAAGGTGCTGATGAACGTGTCGATGTGCGCCCCCTCCTCGATCGCGGAGAGGATCGCGTCGATATCGTTATGGGCGACGTCGCGCTTGAGTTTGTCGAGGCGGTTGGCGATCATGACGTCCTTGTTCGCTCCCAGCGTGATCCCCGTATGGTGATACGCGAGGGCGCGGGCCCGCTCAAGCTGACGCGCTGAGTACATTCGTCGCTCCGGAACTGTGCCGGGAGAGGCGCTGCATCTCGTCTTTGTCGAGGATACGGTCGATGTCGAGGATGACGATCATTTTGTCCTCTTTTTTGAACAGCCCCTTAAGGTATTCGGGGGCGATGGAGGTTCCCATGTCGGGGGCGGGGTAGAGGCGGTCGAGATCGACGTTTTCCATGTCCGAGACCTCGTCCACGACCAGGCCGATCATCCGCATGTCCTGCGTTTTGACGGCGATGATGATCGTGCGGTTCGTATAGACTGGGTCGTCGTTGACGTTGAAACGGACCCTCAGATCGATGACGGGGGCCACTTCGCCCCGGAGGTTGATCACCCCCTTGACCCAGCGACTGGCGTCGGGGATCGGGGTGACGGTCGGATAGGTGAGGATTTCGCGCACCTTGCTGATCTGGATACCGTAGGTTTCGTTGCCGAGTTTGAAAGTCAGAAGCTGGTTGCTCTCGATGATGGCCATGGCGTACTCCTAGTAATTTTTCTCTAATATGTTCATCGTGTCGATGATAAGGCCGATCGTTCCGTCCCCGCGTACGGTGGCGCCGCCGATCCCCTGCGCGTTGCGGAAGTTTTTGTCCAGCGGCTTGATGACGAACTGCTGCTGGTTCATGAACTCGTCGACGAACAGCGCGATTTTCTGCGCCGCCGAGCGGACCACGATCAGCAGCCCCTCGGTCAGGTCCTGGTGCTCCGGAATGACGTTGAACACGTTGTGAAGCCGCACGATGGGGATAAACTCGTTGCGCAGCATCAGCATCTCCGAATCCTTGTCCCCGATCTGTTTGATCATCTCCTCTTCGGGTTTGAGCGACTCGATGATCGCCGAGAGGGGGAGGATGAACTGCTCCTGGCCGATCCGGATATTGAGACCGTCCAAAATCGCCAGCGTCAGCGGCAGGGCGATCGTAAAGGTCGTGCCGTACCCTTCTTCGGTGTCGACTTTGATCGCACCGCCGAGTTTTTTGATGTTGGACATCACCACGTCCATCCCGACGCCGCGCCCGGAGATGTCGGTTACCGCCTCGGCAGTCGAGAGGCCGGGGGCAAAGATCAGCATCGCTTTTTCCTCGACGCTCATCGAAGCGGCCTGATGCTCGTCGATCACCCCGTTTTCGAGCGCTTTGGCGGTCACTTTGGCGACGTTGATTCCGCCGCCGTCGTCCTGGATCTTGATGATCATCTGCCCGTTGGCCTGCTCGGCGCTCATCATCAGCGTGCCCGCCTCGGGTTTTCCCATCGCGCGCCGTTTTTCGGGCGATTCGATTCCGTGGTCGAGGCCGTTTCGGACGATGTGCATCAGCGGATCGGTGAGCCCTTCGATCATCGCCTTGTCGATCTCGACGCTTTCGCCGAAATGTCTGAACTCGATTTTCTTGTTCAGTTTCTTGGCGGTATCGCGGATCACCTTGGGAAATTTCGAAAAGACCGTTTCCATCGGTACCATCCGTACGCTCATGACCGATTCTTGCAGCTCGCGGATGTGGCGGTCGATCAGGTCAAGCCGTTCGGAGAGATCGGCCTTGATCTTTTGGTCTTCCATCATGTAGGTATACTGCGACAGCATCGAATGGGCGATAACGAGCTCTCCGATATTGTTCATCAGCCCGTCGATCTTGGAAAGATCGACCCGGATCGAATTGGAAGCGGTGTCGGCCTTGAACTTTTTGCCGCTTTTCACATCAGCGGATGATACCTCGCCGGAGGGGACTTCGGTTTTGTTCGTTTCGGCGGGGGAGGGTGCAGCGGGCTTGGAGAGCACCGTGCTTACCGCCGGGATGTCGTCGAAAAATCCGAAATCCCCGTCGTCAGTTGCCGGACTCGAAGCCGATACGGGGTCGCCAAAGAAGCCGTACGCATCGTCGTCGCCCGACTGGCGCAGGAATTCGTTGTGCGCCGCATCCATCGCGATTTTTTCGAGGTCGTCGAAAAATCCGAAAATCTCCTCGAATGCGGGAAGATCACCCCCAGCCGCGGGGACGTCCTCAAACATCCCGAATGATTCCTCTACCCCCTCTGCCTCAATGGCGAGACGTATCGTTTCCCCTTCGATCAGCCCGAAGGTTCCGGCATCATCGGACGGGCAGAGGAGGCCGAAAGGATCGCTTTCCCCCTCCTGATCCATCAGGGTGATGAGTTCGAGGCCGTCTTCGTCGAACGCTTCGATTTTCCGCAGCAGTTGGGCTTTGGTATCGCTGAAACGCTCCTGCGCCAGTTCTCCGGCGAGTTCGAGTTCCAGGATCTCTTTGAGCGTGTCAATCCCCTCGATCAGCAATCCGGCCATACTCTGCTCGAAACAGAGTTCCCCGTTGCGCAGCCGGTCCATGAAAAATTCGAGTTCATGGGCGAGGGCGGCGAACATCGAGAGCTCGACCGAGGCGGAGTTCCCCTTTAGGGTGTGGACCGAGCGAAAGAGCGAGTTGATCGTATCGCCGTCCATGTCGCCGCTCTCTTCGGCGTCGAGCAACAGCGTATCGATGGTTTCGAACAGCTCTTCGGCCTCTTCGAGAAACATCTGCCGATATTTGTTAATATCAAAATTAGCCATACGTTTCCTTATCGGTTCAGGACGATTCCGACCGCCTTGAGGAGCTGTTCGGGGACGAACGGTTTGACGATCCAGCCGGTCGCACCGACCGCTTTTCCTTTGGCTTTCATATCGTCGTTTTTCTCGGTGGTGAGGGTCAGGATCGGGGTTTTTGCGTATGCGGGGAGTTTGCGCAACTCCACGATCAGGTCAAACCCGTTCATGTTGGGCATGTTGATGTCGGTGACGATCAGGTCGAACACCGTCGCCTTGGCTTTTTCCAGTCCGTCCAGGCCGTCCACCGCCTCGGTTACGTCGGGGTATCCCCCTTCGTTGAGCGCGTATTTGACCATGTCGCGCAGCATATTGGAATCGTCAACAATCAGAATTTTAGGCATTGTGTTCTCCGTGTGTAGTGGTTAAAAAAGTGTGAACTCATCGATGTCGACCTGGTCGGGTTTGCACCCTTGCAGCGCATCCTCGTGTCCCATCGCGAAATCGCGCTGTTCCTGGATCGTGTAAAACGGCACCAGCCGCTCTTTGAGCTGCGTCTGCGTCTGTATGTCGACACTGCACCCGTTTTCGCGGGCATGGATGACGTCGTCTTCCATGATCTTGCCGATTCCGTCGATCATCTGGGTAATCCGGTCTTCGCACTGGAGCACCATGATGAACCCGAACATCGCTTTGATCACTTCGTCGGTCCGTCCGAGGATCGAATGGGTCATATTCCACGACTCTTCGAGATCGGCAAACTCTTCGGGGACGATCTGCGCTTTGAGGGCGGTGAGCTTTTCGTGCGCGAGGGCGGCGTCGCGGTGGATCGCGCGCATCTCTTCGACCCGATCTTCAAAGATCGTTTCGATCTCTTTGGTGCTTTCGCGCATGCTCAGTTTGATTCCTTCCAGGTTGGCCTGGTGGACTGCCGTATCGACGCTGAAGCGTCCGAGCATCCCGCGAAGGGCACGGGTACGGGATTTTTGCTCGATGTGTCCCCGGTAGAGATCGAGCATCGCGGGAAGACGATCCAGACGGCGGCGGTCGATCCAGGCACTGAACGTCCCCGGTACGAGGTGGCGTTCACGGTCGGGATCGTTGAGCGCGACGATCAAAAAGCACTCTTTCGGGTCGATGAGCGCTCCGGCATACTCGACGTGTTCGAGTCCGCAGAGCAGTGCGTCGCATCCGTTTTCATCGGCATTGCCGAGGGCATAACCGGCATTGTCGAGTCGTGGAAACCCCGGCTCGTCTTCCAGTAAATTCCAGAGGGTATTCATTACCGTTTCCTTTTCAAATTACCGTGCCAGTATTCCGCATTAGTGTTGCAAAAGTGTGGCAAAACGGTGGTTTTCAGCTTTATCGGGTATTTCCCTCCGAGCCGGAGGGAAGGGGGCTGCGTTTGTGACCGAAGCGGAATCAGAAAGATTCCCAGACGTCGTCGTCGTGCTGCTTCGGAGCCGGTTTGGACGGCTGTGCGGCGGGTTTGTGGGATCGGGGTGCGGGTGCGGCGTTGCGGACCTGCGTTGCGGGGCGTGGGGTGTGCATCTGGGTTGACTGGATCTGGGCTTTTCCGGCAAAGTTTTTGCTGGAAGCGTCCTCTACCATTGCCACCGCTTTGGCGATCGTGGCGTTTGCGATATTATCCGCTTCGGCCGCGATTTTGGCATTTTCCTGGGTCATCTGGTCGAGCTGCGTGACAGCGGTGTTGATCTGGCCGATTCCCTGCATCTGCTCGCGGCTGGCATTGCTGACGTCCTGGACGAGGAGGGTGGTTTGTTCTATTTTCTCGGCGATCACTTCGAACCCTTTGGTGAGTTCGTTGGCGATGCTCATCCCCTCATCGGATTTAGAGGCAGCTTGTTCGGCAAGCGCTTTGATCTCTTTGGCTGCATCGGCAGATCGGTTGGCGAGATTGCGAACCTCTTGGGCGACGACGGCGAAACCTTTACCCGCTTCTCCGGCGGTGGCCGCTTCGACGGCGGCGTTGAGCGAGAGGATGTTGGTTTGAAAGGCGATGTTCTCGATGATGGCGACGGCATTGTTGATCGACTGGGTAGCCTGCTGGATTTCGGTCATCGCAGCGGCGGTACGGTTGGCGAGTTCGGCTCCCTGTTTGGCACTCTCATCGGTTTGAGAGGCCATGCGGGCCATGTCGTTGGCTTTTTGGGCGTTGTTTTGGACGTTACTGGTCATCTCTTCCATCGCCGCGGCGGTCTCTTCCAAGCTGGCGGCTTGTTCGTTGCTGGCGGTGGAGAGCGACTCGACCGCCTGTTTCAGGTTGGAGGCGTCGTTTTGCAGTTCGAGACCGTTTTTGAGCGAATTGGACAACATGGCCGATACCGCATCCCCCAGCTCGTTGAGGGCGACGGCCACTCTTCCGTACGCGTTGGGAATACGGTGGGTGAAATCATTTTCTTTGTAAGCGGCGATTTG
>CAZBIR010000052.1:11824-14705 GCA_964491035.1 uncultured Sulfuricurvum sp. | reverse complement strand
GGATATGCTATAATCCCCTGTAACAATTGACTAATTACAAAATTTTAACCTGATCAAAGCAACCGGAGCGGCGCGGCATCTTATGGAAACATCGAAACTTCTCTTCATCGAACACGATCGTCTTCGCCTCTACGATAACGGCGCGTTTCATGAAAATGCGGACGTTTCGGTTCCCGGGGGAGCGATCGTCCCCCTCTCCCTGCTCAACACCCACACGATCAAACTTCCCGATCACCTCGGCGACGAAGAGCTCCGTATCCAGGTCGAAATCCGGATGTTCGAAGAGGGGAACCTGAACAGCGAAGAAGAGTACACAATCGACTTTATCCGCCACCCGATGGCGACGGAGAGCTCGTTTCTCGTCGAGGTATTCGCCCTCGCCCGGACCAAAGCCGACGAGTATTTCGCCGAAGCGCTCAAAAAAACCGGTTCCATCTCCCGGATGGTCCCCGGTTTCATTGTCTACGGTTCCCTCTACCCTGCCCTGACGCCGAAAAACGATCTTTTCCTCTACTGGGGCGAAGAGGAGGCCTATGCCGCCATCTACCAAAACGGCCACTACATCGCCCACCGTACGATCGAAACGCTGACCACGATCGCCGTCGAAACGGGGCTGGAGCTCTCCCGCCTCAAACATTTCCTGCAGGTCAAAGGGGTGGTCGAGGAAAACTACCTCCCCGAAGAGCTCAACAAATACATCCTGCTGCAAGAACGCCTTGCCAAGAACGTCGAGCGGATCGTCCATACGATCAACCACAAACGGGGTCTTTTCGGCCTGAGTGGAATTGAGCGGTGCTACCTGGATTTCGAGGGGATGATCATCCCGGGCCTGGATCAGCTCTTTAGCGCCTACGGCATCGACAAACTCCCCTTATTCCCCCTGAGCCGGGAAAACACCCCCCAGCGTGACATCCACGATGCCCTCTGCGCCGATTACCTCGCCGCCCCTGCTGCGGTGCCGTTCAACCTCACCCCCTACCCGCCCAAAGCCCCATGGTACCGCCGCGAAAGCGGCCGTTTCCTGGGAATGGTCGGCGGAGCGCTGCTGTGTGTTTTCGCCGCGTCGATGAGCGTGGCGTGGATGAGCTCGGCCGCCGAAGAAGAAAACGCCGACCTGACCGCCCGGCTCGAAGCCCTGCAAGCCCAGACGGCCACCCTCTCTTCCACCCTGAAAAAAGCAAATGCCGAACTCAACGACCGCAAAGCGGACAACCAGATGTTGCAGGAGGAGATTTCCCTGTACCAATCTTCGGAAGAGACGGCGATGCTGATCCGCGACATGCACGGATCGCGCCAGCGCTTTTTGCTCGATGTGACCCAGGAGATGGGACGCTACCGGCTGGGGGCGATGGCGCTGGAACAAAACGGCTCGAAGGAGATGCGGATCCACGTCGTTGCCGACGACCGCAAACGCGACGACATCGCGCGGCTGATGGACGGTCTCTACGCGCGTGGTTACCAGGATGTCCGGACGCATGAAATCAAACTCGATAACGGCCAGTACAACAGCCTCGTAAAGGTGACCCGATGAACGAACTCGACGAACAGCTCGACCTCATCGACGAGCAGCTCGAAAACTATCCCCCCTCTCAGCGGTGGGGAATCTATATCGGAAGCGCACTGGGGATTTTCGTGATGGGATGGATGTTTTACCTCTCCGATGCCCTGGAGAACCTCACTGCCTTGCAGGAAGAAAACGAAAAACTCGTGCGTGAGATCGGTGAAAATTCGCCCGAGTCCTACCGGGCCAAAATCGCTCAAAAAACGGTAGCGATCCGCCAGGAAGAGTTCAAAAACGGGGAACTTCGAATGCAAAAAGAGGCCCGGCTGGCCGAGATGTCGGCCCAGAGCGGTCTGATTTTCGACAACCGGGAGTACACGCGGCAGCTGCAAGACCTCCTCGCCCAGTCGGTTCGTCTGGGGCTGACGATCGACGTCGTCGATTCCCGGGAGAGCAACGCGACCTATTTCGGAAAAATTCGCGAGTTCAAACGGATGGAGATCACCGGAAAAGGAAACTTCCCCGCAATCGCCGCGTTTCTGAGCCATATCGAGGGGCAAAACGCGCTGGTTCAGGTCGAAAACCTCAACATCCGGACCGATGAAGCCAAACCGAAATTCGAAGCGCATATCGTCTTTATGGGGGTTTCCCTGTGAAACGCGCCCTGTTGTTCCTCTTGATGAGTGCCGCCCTCGCACAGGCTCAGATGTACGATCCCTTTCGTAAAACGGCCAAGCTTCCGGTTTCGGCTCCTGGCCTTCTCCCCCCGCCCCCGATGATCCCCTCAGCGCCTCCACCGCCGCCGCTGGAAGTGAGTGCGGTCATGAACGACCGGGCATTCATCAACGGCGCATGGTACCGTATCGGCGAAAAAATCAGAGAATACGAAGTCACCCACATCGATCACCGTTTTGTCGGCCTCAGGGAGGGGAACCGGCTGAAAATGATCGGCGTCGGCACCGGCCGGCGGGTACTCGGCACAAAGGACGTTCCATGAAAAAAACACTACTCTTCCCGTTGTTCCTGAGCACGATGCTCTACGCCCAGGAGTGCGATACGAAACGGTTCAGCCTCAGCGCCTACCAAAACCGCGGTGCGTCCCTCACCCTGATGGACCTCACCCGTGATGTGGCACAGACGTGCGGCCTCAGCGTCGTTTTCGACGACCGCCGGGCCAAAGAGCGTCTCTCCCAGCCCCTGGACATGGTCAATATCCGCGATTATACTCTCGATGAGCTGCTCCATTTCATCTTTGACGAGCACAACCTGTTCTACACCTACGATTCGGCACGCCAGACGCTGCGGGTAGCGTACACCCAGACGGTCAATTTCAACATCGATTACATCAACATGTCCGAACTGGTGACCGAATCGACCAAA
>CAZBIR010000052.1:5484-11724 GCA_964491035.1 uncultured Sulfuricurvum sp. | reverse complement strand
GGAGCCAACAGCGACTACACGAACGTCCGGGCCATTTCGACCTTTACCTTCTGGGACCAGCTCCAGAACCATATCGAGCAGATCCTCAAAGTGGACGAAGAGTACAACGAAGCGCTTCACAAAACCCTCGTCAACCGTGACGCTGCCGTCGTCACCCTGACCGGGACGAAACGGCAGATCGAAGGAGTCAAGCGTTACCTGGACAAGCTCGAGTCGCGGATGCATTCGCAGGTGATGCTCGAAGCCCACCTGATCGAACTCACCTACAACGACTACAGCTCGATCGGGGTCAACTGGAGCGATTTCTCCCTCGCCCTGAGCGGGCAGTATTCGAACGCCTACACCAACATTGCCGGGATTGCCAACCCCGTCTACAAATTCGGGGTCGATTTCAATCCGACCGGCCTCATCGATTTTCTCAAAACCTACGGAAACGTCGAGATCCTCTCGAATCCGAAAGTTCTCACCCTGAGCAACCAGCCCGCCGTCATCAACGTCGGTCAGCAGCTCAGCTACCTCTACCAAAACGGCAGCATCATCGGCACCACCTCCACCCCCACGACCGTGACCAACACGCTGGGATCGGTTTTCGTCGGTCTGACCCTCAACATCATCCCCGAAGTGACCGAGGATGGCTACATCATCATGCGGATCAACCCCATCACGAGCGAACTGCTCAACGAATCCGAGCTCAACCCCTCCGGCACGACGGGCGGTTCGACGACAACCCAGAGCGAACGGACCATGCCCCCCGATACCCGCGTGAAGCAGATGACCTCCATCGTCAAGGTCAAGGATTCCCAAAAAGTCCTCATCGGCGGCCTGATCGAGAAAAAGAGTTCCAAAGACAACACCCGACTCCCCCTCATCGGGGACATCCCCGTTTTCGGGCGGCTGTTCAACAACGATACCGATACGGTCCGCAAAAGCGAACTGTTCATCCTCATAACCCCGACGCTCGTCAAAAAGGATGTGTTTCCCGCCATCGACGACGCGATCCTCAAACGGCTGAACTGATATGTCGCGTTGGCTGAGTGCGGCGGACCGTTTTGAAGAACGGCGGGAGAGTGCGGACTACTTCGAAGTCCAAAGCGCCCTTGGGGCGATCGAAAAGATCAATAACCTCCTCACGTCCGGTTTCCCGCAGCTGGTTTTCCTGATCGGCGAACCGGGGAGCGGAAAAAGCTTCCTCCTGCATCATCTGCGTGCCCGCTGGAGCGAGGAACGCGACATTCTCCTAATCGAGACCCCTTTTCTCACCCCGCTGGACCTGCTGCGCAAACTACTCTCCCACAAAGGATGCGGCGCGCAAAGCGAAGACGTCGAAACGCTGCGGGTCGAGGCGATACGTCTTTACGGCGATACCCCCCACCTCATCATGCTTGATGAAGCACAGCTGCTCAGCCCGGAGATGAAAGAGTTCGTCCGGATACTGGCCGATTCCAAAGCGTTCTGGTTTATCCTCGCGATGCACCGCAGCGAGGGAGAGGCCATCCTGCGCGCTCCCCATTTCAAAAGCCGTCCCCACCGGATTATCGAACTCTCCCCCCTGTCGGTGGCCGAATGCAAAAACTACGTCCACAAAGAGCTGATGCGGATCGGGTTTTCGGAGGTGATGGAGGAGTTTACCCCCCGCCTGATCGCCAAGGCGCACCGGATCAGCGCGGGAAATTTCCGGAATTTCAAAAAAATTTTTTACCACTGGTTTCACCTCCTCCATTACACGAACACCCACAACCGCCCTCCCTATCTTCGCCCTACGGAGTGTACCCTCACGATGGCGGCGATGAACGCGGAGCTCCTCGATGATTGACAATTTTGAACGCCTCGTCGAACGGTGCAGGGCACGCCGTCGCCGCCGGATGATCCGCACGTCGCTGATGGGGGTCGGCAGCGTACTACTCGCCATCACCGCCGTCGGCGGCTGGATGCAGTGGCAGCAAACCCACGATGCGCCCCCCTCCGTTCCCCACGGCAACGTCCCGGCCCTCGCAGCAGCGCCCTCCCCCGCCCCCGTCGCGGTCCCCGCGGCGCCTCAGCCCGCCGCATTGCCCCAAAACGCAACACCACCCCCCGTAGCAGTGGCGAAAACTCCGGCCGCACCGCTCTTGGCAAAGGCGGCACCGGTTCTGGCACCTGCGGCATCAACCCCCCCGGTTGCGGCACCCGAACCCGCCAAAGAGCGTTCCGAAACGCTGTTCGACGTCCGCTCATCGCAAAAGAGCACTCCGCTCGAAGCGTATGAAGCCTCCCCACGCTACGAGACGGCCCTCGCCGTCGCACGGGATTATTACGCCAAAAACGATTTCGCCGGGGCCGTAACGTGGTCCAAAAAAGCCAACCAGCTCAATCGTGAGGGCGAAGAGGCATGGCTGCTCAGCGCCCGGGCCTACCATGCACAGGGGCGCAAAAGCGAGGCGATCGGGGTGCTGGAGCTCTATCTCAATTACAAAGAGTCCAAAGCGGCGATCGAGCAGCTGCGGACCTGGAAACAAGGAGAGTAACATGATTCGCCAACAGGTGCGCTTGGGGGATTTGCTGATCGAGCAAGGACTGATCTCCTCCGAGCAGCTCGACTACGCCCTTCAGATCCAGAAAAACTCGGGGTTCAGCAAAAAACTCGGGGAAGTCCTCGTCGAGGAGGGGATGGTCTCGCACAAAGAGATCGCCCTTCTCCTCTCCCACCAGCTCAAAATCGACTTCGTCGACCTGTACGGCGAAAAGATCGATTTCCAGGCCCTTTCGCGTTACTCGATCTCCCTCCTCGTCGCGGCCAAGGCGATCCCGTTCAAAGAGGACGAAGACTACGTCTACATCGCCACCTCCGATCCGCTGAGTTTTGATGCCCTTGAAGCGCTGGAGCGGAGCATTGCGGTCAAGCCGATCAAAGTCTACCTCTCCCTCGCCGAAGACATCAACCACATTTTCCAGCGTCTGGAAATCATCAAGAAGACCCAGACAATCGCCGCAGAGGTCAAAAAAGAGATCAATAACGAGGGGGCCAAGGGGGCCGAGGGGGAAGCAAGCGCCGTCATGCAGCTCATCACCCTCATCATCAAGGATGCGATCCTCCGCCGCGCCAGCGACCTGCACATCGAACCCGAGGTGCAGTCGATGTCGGTCCGGACCCGGGTGGACGGGATCTTGCAGGAGACGTTCGTATTCGATCTGGACATCTACACCGCCCTCTCCTCGCGGATCAAACTGCTGGGGAATCTCGACATCTCCGAACGGCGCAAAGCGCAGGATGGCCGTTTCAGCCTCGAAGTGGCCGGGGGGAAATACGATTTTCGTCTCTCGACTACCCCGACGCTGTTCGGCGAATCGATCGTCATGCGGATCCTCGACCAGCAAAAAATCCTCCTCCGACTCGAGGAACTCGGATTCGAAGACCGCAATCTCGAGCTCTTCGGCGAAATCATCCGCTCCCCCTTCGGGATCGTCCTGATCACCGGTCCCACCGGAAGCGGGAAAACGACGACCCTCTACGCGGCCCTCAACGAGGTCAAAAGCATCGAGAACAAAGTACTCACGATCGAAGATCCGATCGAGTACCAGCTCCCCCTCGTTCAGCAGGTTCAGGTCAACGAGCGGGTCGGGTTCGGATTCCTCGAAGCGCTTAAATCGTTTCTCCGCCAGGACCCCGACATCATCCTTGTCGGGGAGATCCGCGATTACGAAACCCTCAACTCCGCCGCGCAGGCGTCGCTGACCGGGCACCTCGTCTTCTCCACCCTCCATACCAACGACGCCCCCAGCGCCATCGGGCGGATGGCGCAGATGGGGCTGCAAAGCTACCTCATCGCCGACTCCCTCGTCGGGATCGTCGCCCAGCGGCTGGTGCGGAAAATCTGCCCCGAGTGCAAACAGGAGATCAAACCCCACAAAAGCCTCCTGCGCAAAGTGGAGCGGTTGATCACCGACGAATCGAAATTTTATGCCGGGAAAGGGTGCCCGAAATGCAACAGCACCGGCTATTCGGGACGGCTTCTGATCTCGGAGATTCTCGTCGTCAGCGAGACGATCGCCAAAATGGTCAGCGAGGAATCGTCCAAATACGAGATCGCCCGTTACGCGCAGGAGCACGAAGGGTTCGAACCGATGATCGTCGACGGCCTCTCGAAGGTGCTCCGCGGCATCACGACCCTCGATGAAGTGCTCCGCGTCACCAAGGAGTTCTAGTGAAATATTTCCGGGTCCGCTACAAACAGGGGAAACGCAAACGCGCCATCACCCTCGAAGCCGCCCACAAGGCCGAAGCGCTCAAACGGTTCCGCGACCTCTCGCTGGGAGTCCCCGTCGAGGTCCGGGAGGTCTCCGAATCGCTGGGGATGAAACTGGAGCGGTTCCGCAGGCGTTTCAGCGACCCGATACGCAACCGCCGCGTCAAAGACGAGCCCTACATCGCGTTTCTCGATCAGCTGGCCACCATGCTCGATGCGGGGATGCCGATCAACCTCTGCCTCGCCGAAAGTATCACCGATACCCACGACCCGATGATCCGCGCCATCTTCACCGAGGTACTGCGCGACATCGAAAGCGGCCAGAGCCTCAGCCGCGCCGTCGTCCCCTACCGCCGGCAGCTTGGGACCCTGTCGATGTCCCTGTTCGAACTAGGCGAGCAGACCGGGACACTGAGCAGCTCGATCGCCAAACTTTCCGCCATTTTGCAGCAGATCTTCGATAACCGGCTCAAACTCAAAAAAGCGACCCGCTACCCCCTCTTTATCCTGATCGCGATGATGATCGCTTTTACGGTCGTCATCACGTTCGTCGTGCCGCAGTTTCAGACATTTTTCGAAGAATCGGGGATGGAGCTGCCCTTTCCGACCAAAGTGCTGCTGTGGACCGAACACGCCATCAGCACCTACGGTCCCTATATCCTGGCCGGGGCGATTTTCCTCTCACTCGCCTACTCGTTCGCCTACAACCGCAGTCCGGCGCTCCGATTGAAAACCGACCGCTATTTTCTGAGGATTTACATCGTGGGGAAAGTCACCTATTACGCGATGATCGGGCGCTTCATCTACCTCTTCAACGTCCTGACCGAAGCGGGCATCCCGATGATCGACGCGCTCAATATCGCGATGGGGGTCGTCGACAACAGCCACATGAAACAAGAGCTCAAAAAAATCCCTACCGCCATCGAGGACGGCCGCTCGCTCGCGCAGGGCTTTGTCGAAAGCGGCCAGTTCGAGGGGATGGTGATGCAGATGATCAAGGCCGGGGAAAGCAGCGGATCGCTGGGGGCGATGCTGGGCAAAGTGAATAAAGTGTATAATAGCCGTTACGATTATATCGTCGATAACGTCGCCACGCTGATCGAACCGATCCTCATCGCCGCCATTGCCGGGTTTGTTCTGGTGCTGGCGCTGGGGATCTTTTTGCCGATGTGGTCGATGGTCGACATCGCGGGATAAAGCCATGGAACTCGAAGCCGGAACCATTACCGTCGCCATTATCAGTACCTTTATCCTGGCGTTTGGATTATGGATCATCCATAAAATCACCAATATTTAATCCAGGGGGCTGACCAAACGGCCCCTTAAACCCGGAGGAGGCAATCATGTTCGTATCGATACGCAAAGTTTTTTTCAATCTCAAAAATGTTTTACTGGCGCTGGGGGCGGGGGTAACCCTGCTGATGCTCCAGCTGTTTCACATCTCGGAATATACCGAACGGCTCAGCGCCCTCAAAAACCAGCATCTCCTGATCGAAAAAATCATCAATACCGACCTGACCGATCCCCAGATGGCGTCCATCCTGATCAACGCGTCGATCGCCGAAATCTCGCTCGCCGTCAAACTCTCGGGCCAGGAAGCCCTCTTCGACGCATTCCTCAACTCCAACGAAGAGCAGGCCTCCCTCCTGCGTTCGCTTGAAGTCTCTTCCAAAAGTTTCCAGGAGTATGCCCTTGGGTGGGCCCAGTCGCGCGCGGAGCAGCGCGAGGCGTCGCAGGCCCGGATGATGAGTGCGCGCAGTGCCTACCTCAGCGACATCGACCGGATGCTCGATTACCAGATTCACGTCACGTCCGAATCGGTCGCCACCGCCAAAATGAGCGCCATCGTAATCTTCCTGATGGGGCTGGTCGCCTTTTTGTTCTACCGGTTCCGCCTCAACCAGATCTACCACGACATCCATACCGCCTGCTCGGTGGACGTCGACGGAAGCCGCCACACCCCCAAAACGCATGAAATCGACTTTATCCTCAAACAAATGGCGCGCAAGCCCCAGCA
>CAZBIR010000052.1:0-5384 GCA_964491035.1 uncultured Sulfuricurvum sp. | reverse complement strand
CAGGAAAACGGCGGCAGCCGCGTCGCCCAGCTGCGCGAAAGCACCAACGGGTACCGGTAAGCGACCGGAATAATGTAACGATTTAACTCACAAACTGCCAGACACCGCCGCCAAATTGTTACTTTTTGTAATATTTATCTCCTCTTTGCCCCGCTGAAGGGGCCCCTCCCCCGTTTTAATCTTGCCCAAGGTGGCGCGCGCTATAATCGTCCACAGATTTTATCAACGAAGGAAGGCGTATGAGTATTCCCATTTATACTTATGATGCGGTAATCGTCGGAGCGGGACTGGCCGGTTGTGCCGCCGCTCGCGAATTGCAAAAAGCCGGCAAAAAAGTTGCCGTCATCACCAAACTTCACCCTTTGCGGAGCCACTCCGGTGCCGCTCAGGGCGGAATCAACGCGGCATTCAGCGAAGCCGACAGCGTTGAGCTCCACGAATTCGATACCGTAAAAGGGTCTGACTACCTCGCCGACCAGGACGTTGTGCAGTTCATGTGCGAAAAAGCCCCCGAAACGATCCGCTGGGCGGAGCGGATGGGGGCGGCGTTCAGCCGTAACGAAGACGGCACGATCGCCCAGCGCCCCTTTGGAGGACAGTCTTCTCCCCGCGCCTGTTTCGCCAAAGACCGGACCGGTCTGACGCTGTTGCAGACGATCTACGAACAGGCCTACCGCGAGGGGGTCGAATTCTGGGATGAGTGGTACGTTGCCGATCTCCTCTACCGCGACGGGAAAGTCTACGGCGTCGCCGCCTACAACCTCCGCAATTCCGAAAAAGCGATTTTCAACGCCAAAGCGGTGATGTTCGCCACCGGCGGATACGCCCGCGCCTTCAAAATCAACTCGAACGCCCACGCCAACACCGGAGACGGCCTCTCGCTCGTCGCCCGTCACGGTCTTCCCCTCGAAGACATGGAGTTCGTCCAGTTCCACCCATCGGGACTTTCGGGGAACGGCGTCCTCATCTCCGAAGCGGCCCGCGGCGAGGGGGGAAAACTCCTCAACTCGCTGGGTGAGCGCTTCATGGAAAAATACGCCCCCAACGCGATGGAACTCGCTTCCCGCGACGTCGTTGCCCGCGCCATCATCCAGGAAATCCGCGAAGGGCGTGGCGTAGGACCGCGCAAAGACGCCGTCTACATCGACCTGACCCACCTGGGCAAAGAGAAAATCATGGAACGCCTCCCCGAGTTGCGCGACCTGGCCATCACCTTCCTCGGCCTCGACATGATCAAAGAGCCGATCCTCATTTCGGCGACCGCCCACTACTCGATGGGGGGAATCCCGATGGACAAGGAAGGGCACGTCCGCAAAAACAACACCGAGTTCGTTGAAGGGTTCTATGCCGCAGGCGAATGTTCCTGTTCGAGCGTTCACGGGGCCAACCGTCTGGGGGCCAACTCGGTCCTCGAAGCGCTCCTGTTCGGCCGTTTCGTCGGTAAGACGATGATCGACGAAGTCGACTCCATCTCCCTGATGGCGGCTAGCGAAGAAGACGCGAAGCGGATGATCGACGAAATGGAATGGATCCTGACCAACAACGGTCAGGAGTCGGTTTCCGCGCTGCGCGAAGAGCTCCAGCAGTCGATGACCGACAACGCGGGGGTTTTCCGTACCGCGCAAACGCTGAGCCGCCAGATGGAGATCCTCGCAGACCTTCGCAAGCGCTACAAAAATATCCGCATCGCCGACAAATCCAGAATCTTCAATACCGAGCTCCAAGAAGCGATCGAGCTGGGACACATGCTCGATTATTCGGCATTTATCGTCGCCAGCGCGCTCGAGCGCCAGGAGAGCCGAGGTGCCCATTACCGCGAGGATTTCCCGACGCGCGATGATGAAAAATTCCTGAAGCACACGATGGCTTACATGGATACCAACGGCAACATTACCCTCGATTACATGGACGTCACCCTCGGCCGCCATGAAGTCAAAGCACGATCGTACTAAGGAGAGCGACATGGATACACTCAAAACGCAACAGGTGACGTTCAAGGTTTTCCGTTTCAACGAAGAGACGGACTACCTCCCCTATTACAACACCTATACCCTCGACGTCACCCATGAAGAGGTCGTTCTCGACATCCTCAACCGGATCAAGTGGGACCACGACGGAAGCCTCTCCTACCGCCGGAGCTGCCGCCACGGGATCTGCGGCGTCTGTGCGATCAAAACGAACGGAAAAGCGGTCCTCGCGTGTAAAACCCGCCTCTTCGACCTGATCGAGACGTTCGGCCATGAAATCACGATCGAGCCGCTAAGTACCAAACGGGCGATCAAAGACCTCATTATCGACAAAAAAGATTTCTGGGACAAACACGCGCAGGTCAAACCTTACCTCGAAGCCGACATTGATGAACACCCGCGCGGCGAAAACCTCGTCAGCCCGCACGATGCCGAAAAGCTCCTCGAAGCCGACTACTGCATCCAGTGCGGCGCGTGCCACTATTCGTGCCCTTCGGTCGAGATCAACGAGCAATACATCGGCCCGGCGGCCTTTGCCGCCGCGTATCGCTTCGCCGCCGACGTCCGCGACGACGCTTCTGTGGAACGGCTGAACATCGTCAACGAAGAGGCCCAGGGGGTCTGGGACTGCGTCAAATGTATGGAGTGCGCCCAGGTGTGCCCCAAAGAGGTCAACCCGATCGAAAAAATCACCAAGCTGCATAACATGGTTTTCGAAGCCGGTGTCGCGAAAAACAACGTCGCCACCCGCCACGCCGTCGGTTTTGCCCACTCGATCGAGAAACACGGACTCCTTGACGAGGGAGAGCTCGTACGCTACTCCGAAGGGAATATCGGCGTTCTGAAACATGTTCCGGTTGCACTTAAAATGTTTGCCAAAGGTAAAATCGTATTGCCGTGGAATATGCCCAAAGCCGATAAACTCGACGAGATCAAAAAACTTGTCAAAAGCTCATCAACCGCAAAGTTCTAGGGAGTACACAATGGAAAAATTAAAATACGCACTTTTTACCGGCTGTACGGCCAAAGAGAGTACACCCGAGCAGATGATGTCGACGCTGGCGGTGGCGAAAAAGCTGGGGATTGAGCTGGTAGAGCTCACCGAAGCTTCCTGCTGCGGCGCGTCACATCTCCAGGACTATGACGATTTCCTCTCGCTCGTTCTCAACGCCCGCAACATCGCGTATGCCGAAAAACACGACCTGACCATGGTGACCATCTGTAATACGTGCCAGCTGAATACGGCGATGACCAAACACCGCCTGGATCACAATCCCGAGCTCAAAGCACGGGTCAATGCCAAACTCGCCGAAGTAGGCCTGGAGTACAAAGGGACGTCACAAATCACCCACTTCCTCTACGCGATTATCGATGATTTCGGTCTCGACAAGATCAAAGAGATGGTGGTCAAACCGCTCAGCCAATTCAACATCGCCCCTTTTTACGGATGTCACAACATCCGTCCTTCGGAGCTTCAGAACGAAACGCATAAAGAGCATGAAAACCCGTACCGCCCGACATCACTCGATGATCTGATCATCGCGTGCGGCGGTTCCAGTGTCGACTACGAGCAGAAAAACAAATGCTGCGGCTTCCATGCCGAACTGCAGGCTCCCCGTACGGCGGCGGTACTCACCGGCAATGCGGTTGCCGGAGCGATGGATGCGAATGCCGACTGGATGGTGACACCGTGTCCTTTGTGTCATCTCAAACTCGACACCCAGACACACCACGCCTCCGTCGCAATCGGCCGTGACGTCTCCCTTCCGGTTCTTCACATGCAACAGATGGTAGGACTGGCTCTGGGGTGCACTCCGGCCGAACTGGGTCTTAACCACCACGTTACCAAAGTCGATTTTGTCTGATTTCCATCACCGCGAGAGCTGCGCTCCTGCGGGATTTCCCCCAGTGTTTCCCCTCTTTCCTAATTCCAGATAACCGTCCTGTTCTTGCCGTTTTCTTTGGCTTTATAAAGCCCAAGATCAGCCCGTTTGAGGACATCATTAACGTTGCTTTCGGAGGGATCGATGCGGGTGATACCGATGCTCAGCGTCAGCCTGACATCGATATTTTCCCGTTTGAAGACCAGGTTTTCCACCGCTTTGCGGATCCTTTCGGCCCGCTCGTACCCGACGCTGATCTCCAGCGGCAGCAAAACGGCGAACTCTTCCCCCCCGATGCGACTGAAAATCTCGTCTTCCCGGATATAGCTTTTGATCGTCTGGGAAACCGATCGCAATACCTGGTCTCCCATCGCATGGCCATAGGTATCGTTGATCCGTTTGAAATCGTCGATATCGAGCATCAGAAGGCTCGCTTCGTTTTCATCGCCCAGCAACCGTTCGGCCTGATGAAAAAACTCCCGGCGATTCAGTATCCCCGTCAGCTGATCGGTTTTGGCCAGCCGGCTCATCCGCTCCAGCGACAGCGAGAGGACGTTGCGGTGATAGAGGGAAGCCAGCTCGTAAAACAGGGCGATCAGAAACGTCGCCGAGAGGGCAAGCATCTGTACCGTCAGTTCCAGCCGTTCCGTCGCATACAGCGCGTGATATACCCACAGCAATACGATGTACATCGTGGCGTAAAAACTTCCGATACGAATCCCGAGAAAAAGGAACCCGGCGATGACGGAGGGGAAAAAACCGTTGATGGCGATCGCGTGCAGGTCGGATTTGAGCAGCAGCACCGTCTGGGTAATAAATGCGTTGGCGGCGAACACCAGCGCCGCGGTATCAAAAGCGATGATCCCGCGACGGAGCAACGCGCAATTGGCCACGATCAGCACCATGGCCAAGGCGATCACCGAGGCGATAAGAGGGGAAGAGTCGATGTAGACATAGAGCAGTACCGACGTTGCCAGAAGCGCGCCGATCTGGCTGAGGGCGAAAATAACGAAACGCCCCTGCTCCTGCATCCGGGTTTCCACCAGATCGCCGCTGTAGAGGGGGAAGAGGATATCGCGCAGATATCCATACGTATTCCGGAAAAAGCGAAACAGCCGATCCATCACTTCCCTCCTCCCGTCGCGGGATGTCGAAGCTTCTACAATGACATAATTTTTTTTAATATCCTGTTAATCTTTGGGATTATCGCGCGATTCCCCCCTTTGCCACCGTATTGCTACGCTTTGGGCCGGAATACCTGGATCACCTCGTCGTTGCATTCCAGGTAGGGCCCCTCGATCAGGTCAATGCAGTAGGGGACGGCGGGGAAAACGGCGTCGAGGCATTCGCGGATCGATTTGGGCTTACCGGGGAGATTGATGATGAGGCTTTTCCCCCGGATCCCGGCACTCTGGCGGGAGAGGATCGCCGTCGGGACGTATTTGAGGCTCACCGAGCGCATCAGTTCGCCGAATCCCGGCATCATCTTCTCGCAGACGTTTTCGGTCGCCTCGGGGGTCACGTCCCGGCGCGC
>CAZBIR010000051.1:0-14971 GCA_964491035.1 uncultured Sulfuricurvum sp. | reverse complement strand
ACATGACCCCTGCCATAGTGACTCCTTGAAAGAAAATCTCCGAACAGTATAACGTTTATTCGACCAAAATAATCATCGTTTAAAATATCCGGGTGTACACTGGGGACAGACAACCCGAATCGGTAACAGAGGAAAGCAGGAACATTCATGGAGTGGATCAAAATTCTGGCGGTGGATGACCAGGAGTTCAATCTGGATCTGATTGAACTGGCCTTTATGGAATTTCAAAACGTCAGCGTCACTCGGGCCCAAAACGGCCTCGAAGCACTTGAATTTTTGGAAAAAGGGGGCGATTACAGCGTCATTCTCCTCGATCTGGCAATGCCGGTGATGAACGGGTTTGAAACCCTCTCCCGGTTCAAAGCCCATGGAGTATGGTCGCAGATTCCCACGATCGTCGTCACTGCGAACGCCGAGGAGAAACACCGCGCCCTAAGGGAGGGGGCAAGCGATTTCCTCTCCAAACCGCTCGACGTCGAGGAACTCAAGCTCCGGACGTTCAACTACGCGAAAATCAAGCATTACCAGGACTCCCTCTCGGATATGAACCGCGTACTCGAAGAGCGGGTGCGGGAACGGACCCGGGAGCTTCAGGAAGCACTGTCGCTGGCCAAACGGACCGAGTACGAAATTTCGGCCCGCCTGGGAAAAGCCTCGGAATACCGGGATATGGAGACGGGGATGCATATCAAGCGGATGAGCCATTATTCGGCCGAGCTCGCCCGGCTTGCGGGGCTCCCTCCCGAAGAGGTGGAGCTGATCCTTTATGCTTCTCCCCTCCATGATATCGGCAAAGTGGGGATCCCGGACCGGATTTTGCTCAAACCGGGGCGTTTCACCCCCGAAGAGTTCGAGATCATGAAACTTCACGCGACGCTGGGAGGGAGGATGCTCGAAGCGGAGGAAGACTACCCGGTCCTGAGGGCGGGGCGGATCATTGCGTTGCAGCACCACGAAAAAATGGACGGGAGCGGTTATCCCGCCGGGCTGAAGGGAGAGGATATCCATATCCATGCGCGCATTGTTTCCATCGCCGACGTATTCGATGCGCTCAGCTCCGAGCGGGTCTATAAAAAAGCGTTTACGCTCGAGCAGACGGTACAGATCCTCCAGGAGGGATCCGGCAGCCATTTCGATCCCGTTCTGGTCGATTTGCTGGTTGCCCATCTGGATCGGTTCGTGGCGATCAAAGAGGCGTTCCCCGATGAGGAAGAACCCCCGTCGATCATGAACCTGATCGATCAACTGCAATAAGGAAACAGGATGCGCATATTAATAGCCGAAGACGAAGAGTACAACCGGATGGTCATTCAGGCCATGATCGAGCTTTTGTATCCCGAAGCGGCGATCGAGATGGTCACGAACGGCGCCGAAGCACTTGAAAAACTGGAAGGGGAAGTGTTTGACGTGATCCTCTCCGACGTCGACATGCCGGTGATGAACGGGTACGATTTCGTCCGTGAAGCCAAAGGACGCGGGTACGGAACCCCGATCATCAGCGTCACCGCGTTCGCGATCAGCGGCGATCGCGAAAAGCTGCTGCTGCACGGGTTCGACGGTTACGTCTCCAAGCCTATCGACATGGATGAACTCAAAGCGGTACTCGACGCCTACATGGGGAGCGGGAATGTATAAAGGGATTGATGTCGCGTCGCTGATCGCCGTTTTTGACCTCAGCGCCGAGCAGATGGCCAGGCGGGAAAAAGTGGGGACTTACATCCACTCGTTTTCGGCGCTGGTGTATGATCGGATGTACAACCATTATCTCCTTAAAGATCCCCTTTACCATTCGATTCTCTCGTCCGCCGACGTTCCCCGGCTCATACGCATGCAGTCGGAGTATCTCAGCTCGCTTTTTATCCACCCCTTTGACGAACGGCTGCTGTTGCGGACCCGCCAGATCGGCGATATCCATATCGCCATCGGGCTTGAATCGGTCCATATCTCCCGGGGTTTCGAGATTCTCAACGGGATCATTATCAGTTTGAGCGACGTCAACGCGCAGATCCGCGAGGATCTGGGGATCATCCTCAAAATGCTCCGTATTTCGGAGACGGTGATGAACGAGAGTTATTTTCGGCGTTATGCGGCAGATCAGGAGGAACTGAAAAAAGAGAATGAACTGTTGAGCCTTTTTGACAGGCTCTATGCCTCGTTGATGGTCCATAAGCAAAGTCAGAAAAAAGTCGAGCGCTGGTATCGCGAACGGACAACGCTCGGCGAAGCGTTTGCACTGGAATCGGACGAAGCGCTTTGCCCCCTGACACGCCGTCTCGACGAACTCACCGAAAAAAAAGAGGTGCTCGCGAGTCTGGGAATCGAGCTGGAGGATCTCAAGATGCTCCATCAGGCCTACCACGCCAAGCTCGATCTCCTCTCGCGGTGTGGGGAGGGGGAATGCGCATCCCTTTATGAAGAGATCTCGACGATTTCGACGGAACTGAATGCCATTTTGGACCAGCCCCTGAAGGACATTTCGACGACGTCGTTCCTGGGTGTCCATTCGGGGATTGAATTTTTGCAGGCGTGTACCCGTACGATGCACGAAAAAGCGGGATTCGTCGGCGAGAGTGGGGAAAAAGTCCACGATTACCTCCGAACGCTGCTGATGGAGGCGATGGGATGGTGCCTCGATGAACTTTACGTTGGTGATGGGGACCCCGAACCCGAGGGACAATTCGACGTGAACGACAAGATATTTCTCCGGCAGCGGCGGATCAGCATCGCGATCCGGATCAAGGAGATATCGAACAAAACCTACATGGCCGAAGTGATTAAAATCCTGCTGGAGGTGGTCCGCCACCATTTCAGCAGTCGCGAACGCGAAGCCGCACTGCTGCAGCTGGTCGACCAGGTGGAGCGGGCAAGCCAGTCGAAGGATATGTTTCTGGCCAACATGTCGCACGAATTGCGTACCCCGCTCAATGCGATTATCGGTTTTTCGCAGATCCTGGGGATGAATCCGACCCTGCCGGTCAACCTGAAACCCTACATCGAAAAAATCGGGATTGCCGGAAACAACCTTCTTACGCTGGTCAATACGATTCTCGATTTTGCCAAGCTCGAAGCGGGCAAGCTCACGTTCAAGCCCGACGTCACCCTGATTTCAGGGATGATGCACGACGTTGCGGCGATCATCGAACCGATGGCATTGAAAAAATCGATCACGTTCGGCTGCCCCGAGTTGATTTCGCTCACCCTCTACCTCGATCGGCAGCTTATCCACCAGGTATTGTTGAATCTGCTCAGCAACGCGATCAAATTCACCCCCGAGGGGGGAAGCGTCACCCTGTCGCTCGATTTTGATGACGCGTTGCGGGAGTACCGTTTCGGGGTATGTGATACCGGGATCGGCATCGAGGCCAAAGAGATCGCAACCCTGTTCGATCCTTTCACACAGGTTGAGAACCCGTTCCAGAAATCGGCCAAGGGAACCGGCCTGGGGCTGGCGATCTCCAAACGGATCGTCGAGGATCTCCACGGCGGGAGGCTGTGGGTCGAGAGCGAAATTGGGAAGGGATCGTGTTTTTATTTCACAATCCCCGTGTCGCAGGTGCAAAACATCCTTGAGCGCCATACCTCGCCTAATCCCGATGCCAGACGTCTGCTCATCGTCGAAGATGCCCCGGAATACCAGAAAATGCTCACCGACCGGCTGGGGGAAACCTATCATCTGGTGGTGACCAATTCGATCAACCGGGCCAAAGAGGTGCTTGAAAACGAGACGTTCGATTTCATCGTCCTTGACTTTTTCCTGGTGGACGGGATCAGCTCGGAGGTGCTGCAGTTTATGGAACAAAACAGCCTCTTGATCCCCGTCATCATCATCTCGGCCGAAGACGACAGCAAGCTCATCGCCCATCTCCCCCAGACCGAAAACGTGGAGGGGATTTTCAACAAAACGCACATCCATGAAATCTGCGACTATCTGACCAACCACATACCGAGGAACCCGTGAAAGAGACGATACTTGGCGAAATCAAAACGCTCCCCCCGCTTCCCGCATCCGTGATCCGGATCCAGGAGCTGTGTTTACGAGACGATACCGACGTAGACGAACTTGCCCGGGTGATCGAAGGAGATCCGATGCTGAGCGCCAACATTCTCAAATCGGCCAATTCTCCCCTGTACGGGATGAGCCGCGAGATCACGCTGATTCCCCGGGCGATCATGCTGTTCGGGATCTCGATGATCCGGGGATTTGCGGCCGCCAACGCGATCAAAAAAGCGATGCCCGTCGATCTCTCTCCCTACGGGATATCGCTCGAAAGGCTCACCGAGGTGTCTGCGCTTCAGAGTACGCTGGTCCGCCAGTGGTACCGCAAAGTCGACAAGGGGATGATCCCGATGCTTCAGACAGGGGCCTTTTTGATGGAGCTGGGCAAGCTTCCCGCCGCAAACCATTTGATTCGATCGGGCCGGTCGGGGGCGTTTGAAATCGAAACGGCGCGCGGGATGGCGATCATGGATACGGAACGGCTGGTGATGGGGATGAGCAGTTACGAGATTGCGGCCATGATGTTTGAGCACTGGAATTTTGAACCCGCGCTGGTGGAGATGCTGCGGGGAATAGGGGATCCGCAAAGCCTTAACCCCTATTCCCGGGCGCTGAGGGTCATTGCCCTGGCCCTCGACATCCAAGATCCTCTAGGAGAAGGTCCGATGGCACGGGCACTGGAGGCCATCGACGCCTTCGCTCTGGATCGCGAAGCGTTCGGCGACGCGGTGAACGCGCTGCGTACCGGATTCGATGAATTTCAAGCCCAAAACAAGGATGAACGATGAAAACCGCACAGATGCGTTGGAATGATAAAAATGGGTGGGACGGCATCGACCCTTCTGCCGAGGAAAGAAATCTTGTCTTGACGTTTGTGGATCATCCCGCCTGTTTGTCGGATCAATGGTTTTCTGAACTCCGAGCGATCTATCCTAACGCCGTTATTGCCGGCGTTAGCACTTCCGGAAGCGTTTTGGATACGATGATCAGTGATCATGATGCGGTGGTGACGGCGGTAACGCTGGAACGTTCGCGGGTACGGTGTGCTAGCCGGAGAATCGACGATTTTCAGGATGCGCGGGAGATGGGGGCTGAACTGGCCCGGGAGCTGATGGGGGAGAACCTTCGGCACGTTCTGATCTTTTCGGACGGATTGGGGGTGAAGGGAAGCGATCTGGCCCGGGGGGTTTCAGATGTTCTCCCCGAGGGGATTACGATTACCGGCGGATTGGCCGGAGACGGGACCCGTTTTGGGACGACGTACGTCATCGGCAATGCCCCCGCCCAGACGGGGACGGTTGCGGTTGTGGGGTTTTATGGCGAGAGCGTCGTCGCCAAAAGCGGTTGCTTCGCGGGATGGGAGGAGTTTGGACCCGAGCGGATCATCACCCGTTCTGAGGAGAATGTCCTCTACGCAATCGATAACAAGCCGGCGCTTGAGCTCTATAAAAATTATCTGGGAGATTTTGCATCGGACCTTCCCGGTAGCGGCTTGCGGTTTCCGATGAGTGTCCGTTCCGATGCCCGTGCCACTCCGCTCATCCGGACCCTCCTTGCGGTCGACGAGGAAGCCCAGAGTCTCACTTTCGCTGGGGATGTGCCGCAGGGGTATCTTTGCCGTCTTCTGAAAACCAACATGGATCTTCTAATCGAAAATGCGGGATTGGCGGCCGAAGCTTCTTATCACGAGCATGCGGGGGAATTCCTGGTTGTGGCCGTCAGTTGTGTCGGACGGCGCCTTGTTTTGGGACAGCTGTGCGAGGAAGAGTTGGAAATCATTCGTGAAAAACTGGGGGATGATGCCGTCATCACCGGATTTTATTCCTATGGAGAACTCTCTGAAAAAGGGGAAAGTCGTTGCACTCTCCATAATCAGACCATGACGCTCGTGAGCATTTACGAATAAGGACCGGACGTGTCGAAGAAAAACTATCATCGCCTCCTGGAACGGCAACTGCGTCGTTTTCTCAAGCCCGAGCAGATCGAGGGGCTCGAAGAGTTTTTGGAGAGCGTGAGCCAGTTTTACGTCGATGCGGAGAATGAGAGACGGTTGCTTGAACGGACGCTCGATGTGAGTTCAAAAGAGCTCGAAGAGGCCAACCGATCGTTGCGGGCCCATTACGAAGAGCTGATTCAGCAAGAAGAGATCAAGCGTTCCAGAGACGAAGCGATTGCCGAAATGAATCGGCAAAAAGAGGCCAACCGGGCCAAGGATGCCTTTTTGTCGAATATGAGCCATGAGCTGCGTACCCCGCTCAATGCGATCAACGGATTTTCCCAGATATTGATGTCCAAAAAAGAGACTCCCGAAGCGGTCAAACTGTTTGTCGAAAAGATTCATATTGCCGGAAAGAACCTTTTGGCGCTGGTGAATACGATCCTCGATTTTTCGAAAATCGAGGCGGGCAAAATGGAGGTTCACCCGGGACGGTTCGGCGTTGCCGAACTGGTGCGCGAAGTGGAAATCCTGGTCGAACCGATGAGTGAAAAAAAAGGGCTTCGGATCGAGCGCACCTTCCCCGCTGAAATCAGTGTTTTTGCCGACCGGCAGTTGATAAAACAGGTCATTCTCAACTTGCTCACCAACGCGATCAAATTTTCCCCCGAGCATGAAACCATTGTGCTCGGATGCCAAGGAAACGGCCGGGAGACGCTGTTGTACGTCCGCGACCACGGCCCCGGAATCCCGCAAGATCGTATGGAAGGAGTATTCGACCCGTTTGTCCAGATACGCGAGCACCAAAACGATGCGATAAAGGGGACAGGACTGGGACTTTCGATCGTCAAAAAAATCGTTGAGCTGCACAGGGGGCGAATCTGGGTTGAGAGCCGGGTCGGAGAGGGGAGCACGTTTTACGTTTCGTTGCCCGAACCGCCCGGCCGGGAGGGTGAATGAATCATGACTGGATGATCCGCCCGTGGATGCGGGGGAAGCTTTTTTACGGGGCGCTCTTTATTGCGTTATCGACCCTTTTTGTCGGCGTCGACACCGCGTTCAACTACCACAGCATCAACAACTTCATCGCCAATGAAGAACGCGAGGCGCAGGCCGATTTTGACCGGCACGAACGCTCTCTCCAAGAGATTTCCGATCTGATTTACGCGACTGCGATCAATACCGAAGAGGTCCTCTCGCTCTACCGAGGGACGCTCGGTGCCGATGAGGGTGAAAAAGCGAGGATTCGCAGCGAACTGTGGGATCTGTTGCGGGATCGGTACGGGATTTTCCATACTTTCCGGATCCAGCAGCTCCATTTTCAGCTTCCGGATAACGAGAGTTTTTTGCGGTTTCACAAACCTGAAAAATTCGGAGACAACCTCACCGGGGTACGTCCCACGATCGAATACGTCAATCGGACCCACAAGAGGGTCAGCGGGTTTGAAGAGGGACGGATATTCAACGGATTTCGCTACGTCTACCCGCTGATCGATCGGGATGGAACCTATCTGGGGAGCGTCGAGGTATCCAGTTCGGCCCTGTCGTACAAAGAGGCGTTCGAAATGGATGAAAAACAGGAGATGGACATTGTTTTGCGTGCCGATGTCGTCGAGGGGAAAGTGTTCGAATCGGAACAGGGGAACTACATCCCCTACCCGATGAACCCCGCGTTTCGGATCGAAAAAGCGATGGTCGTGTACGACCGGGGAAAGAGTCATGAACACGATCACCAAACAAGCCTCGAATCGCTGGCGGGGAGTTCCGGAATTCCCGCCAAAATGGAGCGGATGGAGCGGTTCACGGTTTTCGATATGCACGACGGAAAATTCGATCTCATCACGTTCTTGCCGATTTCCAATGCGATCACGAAAGAAAAAGTGGCGTATGCGGTGATTTTCAGAGAAAGCGAGTATCTGTATAAAGCGCTCAAAGGGTATCTTTTCGAAGTGGTTCTGGCAACGGCGGCCGCGCTGGTGCTGACGATCATTTTTTATGTCGTCCAGATGACCCAGCTGACCCGAAAAGAGCTTGAAAAAGCCCTTCTTGTGGCCGAGGAGGCCAACCGGGCCAAAGATACCTTTTTGTCGAGCATGAGCCATGAACTCCGTACCCCGCTCAACGCGATCATCGGGTTTTCGCAGATCCTGATGCACAAAAGCGATACTCCCCCATCGATCCGGGGGATCATCGAAAAAATCCACATATCGGGGAAAAATCTCCTTGCACTGGTCAATACGATCCTCGATTTTTCCAAGATCGAGGCGGGAAAAATGGAGATTGCCATTGCCCCCTTCGATCTGGCCGGAATGGTGAGCGAAATTCAAATACTGGTTGAACCGATGGCCGAGAAGAAGAAGATTTCCCTCTCCCTGGAGGTTCCGGAGGGGACGATTGTGCACGCCGACGCCCAACAGCTCAAACAGGTACTCGTTAATCTGCTGGGCAACGCGGTCAAATTTTCCCCCGAAGCTTCCCGGATTACCCTCACCTACCGTGATGAGGGGGAACACCGGCTGGCGGTTTGCGATCAGGGGATCGGGATCCCCCCGGAGAAAATCGCAACGCTGTTCGACCCTTTTACCCAGATACGCGAACATCAGGACGGGGCGACCAAGGGGACGGGATTAGGGCTTTCGATCGTCAAGCGGATCGCGGAACTGCACGGCGGAACGATTCACGTCGAGAGTGCCGTCGGTAAGGGGAGCTGTTTTATCCTCTCCTTCCCCAAGACGCTCTAGATCGGCAGGTCGAAAAAGTAGGCCAGCCCGTAATAGATGCTGTAGAGGCCATAGATCAAAATCGCCAGTGCCGCGATCCGGTTCATCGTCTGGCGAAACGCGATCTCTTTGAAAAAGCTGACCGACTGCCCCAGGGCGAGGAGGGTGGGGACGGTGGCGAGGCCGAATGCGGCCATGATGAGCCCCCCGTCGATGATCGAGGCCGAGGCCGCCGCCTTGGCGGCGAAGAAAAAGACGAACCCGCAGGGGAAGAAGCCGTTCATCACCCCCAGCGCGAAAAAGCTCCCGATCGTTTTGCTTTTGATGAGGCGCGAAAAGAGGGTTTTGAAGAGTGAATTGGAGGAAAATCCCCGCTCCAGCGCGTGGATGAGTGATGAGAGGCCGAACATCCCCAGCGCCGTGATGATCATTACGATCCCGGCAAAGATGAACAGCGCCCCATGCAGCTCCATGCTGAGGCTGAAGAGGGCCCCGATCGCCCCGAAGATCATCCCGAGGATCACATACGAGCTTACCCGGCCGATGTTGTAGGCGCCATGACGGACCAGTTGAGCGGTGCGGGACATCGTTCCGTCGATTTTGGTGGAGCTGTAGGCGACGATGAACCCCCCGCACATCCCGATGCAGTGGCCGAAGCTCCCCGCAAATGCGATGGAGACGATAAGCCACCATTCGATTGAATACATAATCATACCTTTTTAAAAATATTAGTATTATCTATCAAAAGTGTTACAAATACGTTAACTCACGACGCCGCTTAACACAAATTTAACAGTTCTATGAAACAATAGCATGAAAACATTTAAAGGATATGTGAATGAAAAAAGTTCTTCTTACCCTGGCTGCGGCCGCAGCCGTTCTGAGTGCCGATCAGCTCGTTAAACTCAATGTCAGCGGTATGACCTGTCCGGCATGTGTGAAAAACGTCAAAGAATCGCTCGGCGACGTCAAAGGGGTCAAAGAGAGCAGCGTCTATCTCAAAGACGGACGTGCAGAAGTCAAGGCGGACGATTCGGTTAAGCCCGAAGCGATGTGCGATGCGATCAAACAGGCAGGCTACGGCTGTAAAGTCGCTAAATAGTTTTAGATCATATACTTTTGGGCGTCGTTGCGCCCGAGGTCGCTAGCGGTTGTTAGCGGCACCCCTGCGAAATCGAGCGTCTGCTCCCCTTCAAATCCCGCTTTGCAATAGGCCAGAATCAGTTTTGCCGCCAGCATCTTGTCGTTATCGGACGCATTGGCCGAAATCATCGAATGGGGGCCGATGAGCTCCGTGGTGATGTGGAGATACTTGGGATTGTCGATTTCCGCAAGCTTTTCATTTTCTTCGGCATTGCGTCCCACGATGAGTTTGGCTCCATCGGGAAGCCGAAGCTGACGGCCGTATTTGAGCGTCGGGATATCGGCGACGCTAAAGGTGTCGTGGGCAATGAAATCGCGGATTTTACGGGAGAAGTGCTCATCGGTCAGCAGACATCCGCCGCCGGGGGCTTCGTAATCTTTGAGGCCGAATTGCTCGGCCAGCTCCATCTGCCGTTCGCGGTTTCGCCCGACGATGTTTTCGAGTCTGTCGCGATCCACCCACCCCTCGGTTTCGGGAATCGTCGGCGTCAGCGCTTTGGCGCTGAGGGGGCGAAGCAGCAACCCCTCGCAGTTGCTCAGATCCAGCACCTTTTGAAGCGATTCGCTGTTTTGGCTCATCGGTCGCTGTCCCAGTACCTCGCCGCTGATGAGGAAGCTCGCTCCCCATTCGTGCATCAGCCGCTTGGCTACTTCGAACATTTTGGCGTGGCAGTCGATGCAGGGATTGAAGTGTTTGCCGTAGCCGTATTTCGGGGTAAAGAGCACTTCGCGGAGGTATTCGTCGCGGATGTCGACGCTCCGAAACTCGGCGCCCACCTGTTCACACATGTTGAGCATATGGGTCAGGCGGTCTTTGGTGGAACCGAACCCCGTATTGATGTTGCAGGCGATGACCTCGATCCCCTGATCGATGATCAGCTTCATCGCGAGCGTCGAGTCCAACCCGCCGCTGAAGAGGGCGATTGCTTTCATGGTTTTCCTTTTATCCCAGCGGTACCAGTTCGCCTTTTTTGAGGCGTCCGATCTTATCGCGGTATTGGCGTATCAGATACGATTTTTGATCGAATGATACCGAATTTTGGGTGGTTACTTTTTTGAGTTCGCGGTTATAGTGGCCGATTAAAAAGGTTATCAGCTCTTCTCGCAGCCCCTCGTCCCCCTCGAAGACCCGGATCCGCTCGTCCATCAGCAGGGCGCTGAGGCGGGGATCGTCGCTCTCGCCCCGCAACGCGGCAGAAAATTCGCTCGCGTGGTATTGCAGCAGCGAGGGATCGATGAAATCGAGGATCGAGTCGATGATATGGGGGCGCTCCAGCACCGTTTTGACCAGGCTCAGCTCCCACACGTCGTGGTGGGAAAAGTTGATCGGCGCTGAGGCTTCCTTGCGGCGGCTGCCCGTGCGGATCAGGGAGGGGGAGATCCCCAGGCGCGAGGCGGCGAAGGGGCGGTACTCCTCCTGCAACAGCGGCGAGAGGGTCCCCAGAAAGCCGACGCATTCGTGCAGTGCGTGCTCTTTGGCTTTCGGATCACGCAGGTCGTAGGAGGCGATCATCTCGGAGAGGACGAACTCGATAAAGGGGATCGGTCGGCGCAGCAAAGCGCCCAGTTCTTCGATCTGGCCGTTTTTGACCATATCGGCGGGGTCCAGACCCCCCTCGAAGAGGACGACCCCTCCATCAAACCCGCCCGCACTGAGGAGCTTCGAGGCTTTGAGGGCCGCGGCGCGCCCCGCTTTGTCGCCGTCGTAAGCGAGGAGCACTTTGGGCTCCCCTTTGCGCAGCAGCGGGAGGTGCTCTGCGGTGAGCGCCGTCCCCAGCGTCGCGACGGCTTGGGTAAACCCCGCCTGATGGAGCATCACGACGTCGAGGTATCCCTCGGTGACGATGATCTCACGGCGGCGGAAGATCGTGTCGCGGGCGAGGTGGTAGGCGTAGAGGAGGCGCGATTTATTGAACAGGGCGGTCTGGGGGGAGTTGACGTACTTGGCCTGATGTCCCGTGATGGTCCGCCCGCCGAACCCGACGAGCCCGCCCCCCGGTGCGTAAATCGGGAAGGTGATCCGCTCGATGAAACGGGCGAAGAGTTTGCCGTCCTCACCCCGTCCCAGCGCCCCCTGCTCAACCGCTTCCGCTGCGCTGAGGCGGTGCTTTTCGAGGAAGCGGATCGTCTCGTACGAGGCGGGGGCGTACCCGATCCCGAACCGCTCGATACTGGAGGCGTAGATCCCCCGCTCGTGGAGGTACTCCTGCGCCGTGCGGTGCTGTTCGAGAAGTTTCTGGTACCAGTCGTTGAGGCTCTCGAGGAGATTGGAACGTTTCTGGGGTTTTTTGTCGTCGGTGTAGTGGAGGGTGAAATTGAGCGAAGCGGCGAGTTTCTCGATCGCCTCGGGGTAGTTCAGTTTCTCGTACTCCATGACGAATTTGATCGCGTCGCCGTGGACGCCGCATCCGAAACAGTGGTAGCTCCCGCGCGCGGGGTTGACCATAAAGCTGGGGGATTTTTCCTCGTGGAACGGGCAGGGGGCTTTGAAACTGCTTCCGGCACGCTTGAGTTCGATGTAGGATCCGACGACATCGACAATATCAAGGCGCGCTTTGAGAGCGTCGATGGAGTCCTGGGTAATCATATGCTTATTCTATCAAAAGGGGGCTTTGATTCTGATAGATTTAAAATCACCGAGTGATTTGAGCCTACTGCTGAAGCAAACTCAGCGTTAGCGCAGCCGTCGGGATTTTATTCCGATGGCGTTTTAAATCAAAATATGGTATTATTCCCTTTCAAAAATTTTAAATAGAAAGTGGGTGATTGCATGCCTGGTATTATCTTGCGCCAAGATGATAACTTTGATGCCGCTTACCGCCGTTTCAAGAAACAAACAGATCGTAATCTGATTGTTACTGAAGCCCGTGCTCGCCGTAACCACGTTACCGAGACTGAAAAGCGCAAGCAGTTCAAAATCAGCGCTCGCAAAAAGATGCTGAAACGTCTCTACATGATGAGACGTTACGAATCTCGCCTGTAATGCGGGGCGCTTCGGCGCCTGCATTGCTCTTCTTCCTCCGATTTTTTACTTTCCCAATCCACCCTTTACCAACCCTGTGATACACTTAGAGACTTAATTTTTGTCATAAGGTTCCATCCATGCTTTTTAGCGCACCTCTTAAAACCAATTCCAAAAAAATCATGCTGCTCGGCTCCGGCGAACTCGGCAAAGAGGTTGCGATCGAAGCGCAGCGTCTGGGGATCGAAGTGATCGCCGTCGATCGTTACAAAAACGCCCCTGCCCACCTTGTCGCGAACCATTCGCACGTGATCAATATGCAGGATAAAGAGGCGGTGCTCAAACTGATCCGCAAGGAAAAACCCGACTACATCCTCCCCGAGATCGAGGCGATCAGCATCGAGGCGCTGTTCGAAGCGGAGAAAGAAGGGTTTTGCGTCATCCCCAACGCCGAAGCGGTCAACAAGACGATGAACCGCAAAAACATCCGCAAATTCGCCGCCGAGGAGCTGGGGCTTAAAACAAGCCGTTATCATTTTGTGAGCACGTACGAGGCGATGTGCGAAGCGGCCGAAGACGTCGGATTTCCCTGCGTCATCAAACCGGTCATGAGCTCTTCGGGACACGGGCAGAGCATCGCGAAAACGCGTGACGATCTGATCGCGTCGTGGGAAATCGCCAAGGAAGCGCGCGGCGACGCGAGCGAGCTGATCGTCGAGGAGTTCATCCGATTCGATTACGAGATCACCCTCCTCACGGCCCGCAACGGCAACGAAACGGTGTTCTGCGAGCCGATCGGCCATATCCAGAAAGGGGGCGACTACGTTTTCAGCTGGCAGCCGATGGAGATGTCGAAAAAGGCTCTCAAACGCTCCCAGAAGATCGCCAAGGCGATTACCGACGGGCTGGGGGGCAAAGGATTGTTCGGCGTCGAGCTGTTTGTCAAGGGGGACGAGGTCTATTTCAGCGAAGTGAGCCCCCGCCCGCACGATACGGGGATGGTGACTCTCATCACCCAGAGCCAGAGCGAATTCGCGCTGCACGTACGCGCCGTACTGGGACTTCCTCTCGGATTTACCTTCTACGGTGAAGGGGCGAGCGCGGCGTTCAAATCCGAAGCCGAATCGGACAAGCCGGTCATCGACGTCGCCGACGAGCTGTTTGACGAGAAGACGTTTGTCCGCGTATTCGGCAAACCCGAAGCGCACGCCGGGCGCCGGATGGCGGTATTGCTCGTTTTGGACAAAGCCTCAAAGGCGCTCAAAAAAGCGAAAAAACTGATCAAAAAAATCAAGGACGCGTAAGCGGATGAAGATTGCAATACTCGATGCACTAACGTACGGTGATACGTCGTTAGAGGTTTTTAACCCGTTCGGCGACGTCACCGTCTATCAAACCACGACTCCCGAAGAGACTGCCGAGCGGGTTCGCGACGCCGAAGTGATCGTGACGAACAAGGTGGTTATCACCGACGCCGTGATGGAAGCCGCCCCCGCGCTCAAGCTCATCTGCGTCGCGGCGACGGGGACGAACAACATCGACCACGACGCCGCCGCACGCCGGGGGATCGCCGTCAAAAACGTCGCGGGGTATTCGACCGACGCGGTGGTGCAGCACACGTTTTCGATGCTCTTTTACCTGATGGGGCAGAGTCGCTATTACGACGAATACGTTAAGCGGGGTGATTGGCAGCGCGAGGCGGTATTTGCCCATATCGGCCCCTCGTTCAGCGAACTGCGCGGAAAAAAATGGGGGATAATCGGGCTGGGGGAGATCGGGCGGAGCGTTGCCGCTATCGCAAGAGCGTTCGGCGCACACGTCTGTTATTATTCCACTTCCGGGAAAAACGACAATCCCGAATACGAGCAAACGACCCTCAGCCGTCTGGTCGAGGGGTGCGACGTCATCTCGATTCACGCCCCGCTGAACCCGCAGACGCAGAACCTCATCTCCCACTCCGAGCTGCTCCAGATGAAAGACGGCGCGGTGCTCCTCAACCTCGGGCGCGGCGGGATCGTCGACGAGGAGGCCCTCTCGGTTATTATCGACGTCAAGCCGATCTTCGTCGGGCTCGACGTCCTCGCGCAGGAGCCGATGAAAACGCCCCATCCGCTCCTGGGCGTCCAGCACCCCGAGCGGCTCTACATCACCCCCCATATCGCCTGGACCTCGCGCGAAGCGCGTGAACGGCTCATTGCGGCAACGGCGGAAAA
>CAZBIR010000050.1:0-15193 GCA_964491035.1 uncultured Sulfuricurvum sp. | reverse complement strand
CGAGGTTGAAGATATGGCGACGGCCGCCCATGATCTCCTGGATCGCTTCGACGCAGGCCGTGGTCTGCTCTTTGGAGTAGAGGCGGCAGGGCTCCATATTCCCCTGCAGGACGTAGCGCTCACCCAGCTTTTCTTTGGCCAGCGCCATCGGTGTGCTCCAGTCGACGCCGAAGACGTCGAAGTTTCCGTAGACTTTGTCCAAAAACGCGGGGATCCCTTTGGGGAACATGATGATGGGGATATGAGGGTATTTGCCTTTGAGGTACTCGGCGATTTCGACCATGTAGCGCCACGAGAACTCATCGTAACGGCTCGGCTCGATCGCCGCGGCCCAGCTGTCGAAGATCTGGACGACGTCGACGCCCGCTTCGATCTGGTGCTCCATGTAGAGCTTGACCACGTCGGTCACTTTGCGCAGGATTTTGTGGAGCAGCTCGGGGTTGGAGTACATCATCTTTTTGCAGATGTTGTAGGTCTTGGTCCCCTGACCCTCGATCATGTAGGTCGCCAGCGTCCACGGCGCCCCCGTGAAGCCGATGAGGGCTTTTTCGTCGCCGCGCTCGTCGAGCTGGCGGCGCAAAATTTTGATCGTGTCGTAGACGTAGGTGAGGCGCGAAGCCGCTTCGTCACCGCCGATCAGATCGTTCAGGTCTTCTTCGGTTGCGATCGGATTTTCGAATACCGGCCCTTCTCCTTTGACGAAGTCGAGTTTCATCCCCATTTCGTTGGGGACGACGAGGATATCACTGAACAAAATCGCGGCGTCGACACCGACGATGTCGAGGGGCTGGATCGTCACTTCGGCGGCCATGTCGGGGGCGTGGCAGAGGTTGAGAAAGTTGCCGGCGCGCTTGCGCACTTCCATGTACTCGGGAAGGTAGCGCCCGGCCTGGCGCATCATCCATACGGGGGTGTAGGGGGTTTCTTTGCCGAAGCAGGCATCGACGAAAATTTTGCTCATGATTGAATCCTTTTCATTGTTTCTGTTCCTTCTTTTCTTGCCATCAAGAAAAGAAGCAAAAGAAGTGCATCTTTGCGGCAAAGCGCTCGTATGCTCCCGGCACTTCTGCCTCCGCATACGGCTTTTAAGATGCCGCAAAGACGGATAATGTATGAATTATCAATGGTCGTGATGACCCACTTTGCTCAGGAAATAAAGCCCAACGGCGACGGCCGTGATGGAGAGGGCGAGGTAGAGCAGTTCCAGTGCCCCGGTGAATGACGTGTGTCCCACTTTCTGGAAAAACCCGACGACGAGAACCATGACGATGACTTTGGAAATCTTGTCTTTGAGCTGGTCGAGGGAGTGGACGGCGAGGAGCTGGTTCTCGTGGCCGTGCTCGTCTTTGGCCGGGTCGATGTCGGAGATGAACAGTTCGTACAAACCGAACGAAAAGATGATCATGACGACCCCGATGAGGTAGAGGTCGACCGCCCCGATGATTCCCCCGACGATCTCTTCGTGGAAGTGTTCGGGATGGGCCCCCGTCGTGTAGGTCTGGATGACGTAAGCGGCCGTATGATAGACATCGACGCTGGCGACGGCGAACAGGACAAACGCCCCCACGAGGCCGAATACAACGGCCAGCAGGATGACGAGCCGCGTGCTCCAGAGCCCGTGTTCGAAGAATTTCTCGAGGAGGTTCATCTTATTCTCCTTGCATTTCCACCCATTTTTGGGCGATACGGACGGCGTTGGTAGCCGCACCCACACGGAGGTTGTCGGCGACGACCCACAGGTGCAGGACATTGTCACGGTAGAGGTCGCCTCTGATGCGGCCGACAAACGTTTCGTTCTGGTCCATACACAGGGAGGGCATCGGGTAGATGCTCTCTTCGGGTTCGTCGAGGACGATGATGTTGGGCGCCTTGCGGAGCAACTCGCGCGCTTCGTCGGCATCGACGGCACCGTCGAAGGTGAGGGTGAGGGTTTCGGCATGGCCGCGCAGCGTCGGGATCCGGACACAGGTCGCGCTCACCTCGATATCCTTGTGCATGATCTTTTTGGTCTCGTTGACCATTTTCAGCTCTTCTTTGGTGTAGCCCGTTTCGGTGAACGAATCGATCTGCGGGATCGCGTTGAGGGCGATACGGTGGGCGAATTTTTTGGGCTCTACTTCGTCGAGTTTGAACGCGAAGAACGCCTGCATCTGTTCGACGAGCTCTTCCATCGCCGATTTGCCCGCGCCCGATGTCGCCTGGTAGGTGCTCACGTCGACGCGGATCAGATCGTAGGCTTCATCGAGCGGTTTGAGGGCCTGAACCATCTGGATGGTCGAGCAGTTGGGGTTGGCGATGATCCCCGTGTTTTTCCACAGCGCGATGTCCTCTGGGTTCACTTCGGGGACGACGAGGGGTACGTCCTCAAACATGCGAAAATGGCTCGTGTTGTCGATGACGACGGCTCCGGCCTGGGCCGCGTACGGGGCGAACTGGGCAGAGACGCTGCCTCCGGCGCTGAAGAGGGCGATGTCGATCTGCTCCTCTTCGAAGACGGTTGGGGTGAGCTCTTTGATCACCAGTTCGGAATCGTTGAACGTGACGGTGTTTCCGGCGCTTCGGGCGCTCGCGAGAGGGACGATTTTGGCATAGGGGAAATCGATCTCTTCAAAAATGCGTAAAATTTCTTCGCCGACGGCACCGCTTGCACCGACAATCGCGACATTGTAACGTTTCATGGAACTTTCCTTGGGGGTGAGCGATCACCGTTTTTGGGCGCGATTATAGCGCATCGGCGCTTGGAAAAAACTGTGGTATCAGCTTCTCCCCAGTCCGCGCGCTTCCAAAAACAGGTCTTCGGTACCGATCGTTTCCCCCTCGCTGAGGATGGCGGAACGTTCGACGACCGAGATGAGTTCGCGGATGTTCCCCGGCCAGTTGTAGTGTTCCAGTGCGGCTTTGGCATCGTCGCTGAAGTGTTTGGAACCAAAGCCGTACTGGGTGCAGTAACGCACGAGGGCCGCTTCGGCGATCGGAAGGATCTCTTCGCGCCGCTCGCGCAGGGGAGGGATATGCAGGGGGATCGTATTGAGGCGGTAATACAGATCCTCGCGGAAAAGCCCCTCCTGGATTTTCCGGTCGAGATCGGCGTTGGTCGCGGTGACGATCCGGACATCGATCCGGGTCGATTTGGCCGCTCCGAGGCGCCGGACTTCCCGTTCCTGAAGGACTCTGAGCAGTTTGGCCTGTAGGGAATAGGGCATTTCGCCGATTTCGTCGAGAAACAGCGTCCCCCCCTCGGCGAGTTCGAACTGTCCGCATCTGGACTCGGTAGCATCGGTAAACGAGCCTTTTTCAAAACCGAAAAGCTCACTTTCGATCAGGTTGTCCGGGATGGCGGCCATGTTGATTGCGACGAAGGGCTTCGAAGCGCGCGGCGAGGCGTCGTGGATACGGCGGGCGAGGACCTCCTTGCCCACGCCGCTTTCTCCGAGGAGCATAATGCTCGCATCGGTCAGGGCCGCCTTTGAAAGACGTTCGAGGAGTTTGGCAAGGGCGGGCGAACTGCCGGTAAAAATTTCGGAAGCGGGGGTAGGGGCAGCGGGTATCCGGGGCGATTTCCGGGCGACTTCGGCGGTCCGTTCGATGGCGGCGATCAGGGTTTCGATTTCGAAGGGTTTGAGGAGGAAATCCCTGACCCCCAGCTGGATCGACTCGATGGCTCGCGTGAGGGTGGCGTTCCCGGTGATGATGATGACCTCGTATTTGCCCCCCAGCGCTTTGACGAATTCAAGCCCGTCCATCCCCGGCATGTTGATGTCGCTGATGATGAGCTCAAACGAGTCGTCGAGTTTTTTGAGGGCGTCGCGGGCGTTTTTGAAGGTGTGAACGTCGTATTTTTCGTAATCGCCCATCGCGATTTCAAGCGATTTGCGCATATTGATATCATCTTCGACGATCGCGATTTTCATCCCTATCCTTCTCCGGGGGCGTACGGAACCCCGAGTGTTATTGCAGTGCGGTGATTGTAACAAACTCTCCATTAATATCGACTGCGTAGCACCGGGCGGGGAAGGTCAGGGTTTCGAGTGTATCGGTTTGCGCCGGTTTGATCCGGGCATTGCTTTGGATATGGGCGTTCTGACGCATGGCGTAGGTAAGAAACGTGTCGTTTTCGCGCCGGAGGAGATGTTCGAGCGGTTCGTCAGGATCGCGCTCCAGGAGCAGCGGAATACGCCCCCGGGCCGAACAGGGGATCATCGCTTTGGAAACGCTGAGATTTTCGGCGATGGGCCGGGCGTTCTGGGTAGTGAGCCGATACCCGATGTAGTAGTATTCGGCTGCACTGCAGAGGGTTGAGATCAGCGCAATACCCGTGAGTAGGAGAGGGCGATTTCCATTTCGACTTCGCACAGACCCTCTTTGAACGTGGTATTGGTGACGTTGGCGCCCCGTACGAGGGCCTGAACGGAGGTACGGGTGGTAGAACTGATCATCATCAGGTTTTTGATGCTGTCTTGCCCTTCGACGTGGACCCCCATCACTTTTTCGGCAATCTGGCGGTAGCCGTCAACCATCGCGGCCCGCTTGGCGAGGGCGTACGCCTGTGCGGGGGAAGCGGTCACGGAGGGGGCGACCCCCTGGCCGACAACGGTAATGACGAGTTCCTGGTCGGATTTGAGGACCGGCTCGACGCAGTGGCCGTCGGTTCCGCTGTAGACGCATTTTACCGTCGGCTCGTCGGAAGAGAAAAGACCCGCGTGGAGTGCGGAGACACTGAGTAAAAGCGCGAGTACGGCTGACATTCGCATTCGGATTCCTTAGGAAGGGATGATTAGGCTATCTAAAGCAAATATCATTCCAAATCAAAGGCCCCTTCGTTTTCTTCGTCTTCACCTTCGTCTTCATCGTTTTTCGGACAACGTGAAATGCTGGCAACGTCGTCACCCTTGACGATGTAGACACCGCTTGTGTTGCGTCCCGATTTTGCGATCGTCTGCATGTCGACGCGGATCATTTTACCCGCTTTGGTCAGCGCCATCATGTCCATGCTCTCATCGACCATCAGACATCCGACGACGGTGGTTCCTGTTTTGGCATTGAGTTTCATCGCGATGACGCCCGATCCGGCGCGGTTGGTGAGGCGGTATTCTTCGGCGGTGGTCCGTTTTCCGATCCCTTTTTCACTCACCATGAGGATCTCTTCCTCATCGGATTTGATGATGTTCGCATCGACGACGACGTCGCCCTCGATTTTGAACTTGATACCGCGGACACCGCGGGTGCTGCGCCCCTGATCGCGGGTTTTATCGATCTCGAACTTGATGCACTGGGCGAATTTCGTGACGATGAAGAGGTATTTGGTCTCTTCGGTGGCGATGTGCGCCGTGATAAGGGTGTCTCCCTCATCCAGGACGATGGCGCGTACCCCGTTGCTGCGGATGTTCGAGAATTCGTTCAGTGCCGTCCGTTTGACGATACCGTTCTGGGTGAAGAACACGAGCGATTTGGTTTCGCTGAAATCGGTCGTCGGGATGACCGAGCGGATCTTCTCGTCCGCTTCGAGGTTGATCAGGTTGACGACCGCTTTTCCTTTGGCCGTACGCGAACCTTCGGGGATTTTGTAGACTTTCAGCCAGTGGAGCTGCCCGCGGTCGGTCACGAACATCAGGGTGTCGTGGGTGTTGCAGGTATAGAATTTTTCGATGAAGTCGTCGTCGTAGGTCGTGACGGCGACTTTCCCTTTTCCGCCGCGGCGCTGTTTTTCATACGCCGCGAGGGGGACCCGCTTGATGTAGCCGCGGTGGGTGATCGTGACGACCATCGGTTCGTTCGGGATCAGATCCTCGATGTTGATGTCGTCGTAGTTGTCCTCGATGTCGGTCAGACGGGGGATGTTGTACTGTTCGACGAGTTCGGTGAACTCCTCTTTGATAATCCCTTTGAGGACCTCTTCGCTGCGGAGAATCGATTCGAGGTAGTCGATGAGGGCGAGGATTTCGCGCAGCTCGTTCTCGATCTTCTCGCGCTCGAGGCCGGTGAGGCGCTGGAGGCGCATGTCGAGGATCGCCTGCGCCTGGATGGGGGAGAATCCGAACTGTTCGATGAGGCCGTTGCGGGCGCTTTCGCCGTCGGCGCTGCCACGGATCAGCTTGATGATCTCCTCGATGTGGTCGAGCGCTTTTTTCAGACCTTCGAGGATGTGGGCGCGCGCCTTGGCTTTTTCAAGATCGAAAATGGTGCGGCGGATGATGACCGTTTTGCGGTGGTTGATGAAGTGCCCCAGCATCTCGAGGAGGGTAAATACGCGCGGTTCCTGGTTGAACGTCGAGAGCATGATGATCCCGAACGTCGTCTCCATGTTCGTCGATTTGTAGAGGTTGTTGAGGACGATTTCGCTCATCGCGTCGCGTTTGAGCTCGATGACGACCCGGATCCCTTCGCGGTCGGATTCGTCGCGGATCTCGCTGATCCCCTCGATGAATTTGTCTTTGACCAGCTCGGCGATCGTTTCGATCAGGCGGGCTTTGTTGACCTGGTAGGGGAGCTCGTCGATGACGATGACGTCTTTGTTGCTTTTGCGTTCGATGTGGGTTTTGGCCCGGACACGGATACGGCCGCGGCCGCTCTCGTAGGCGTCCAGGATCCCTTTTTTACCGTAGATCGTCCCGCCCGTGGGGAAGTCGGGGGCTTTGATGAACTGCATGATGTCGATGAGGCTTGCACCGGGATTGTCGATCAGGTGGACGAGGGCTTGCAGCACCTCCTGGGGATTGTGGGGAGGGATGTTGGTCGCCATACCGACGGCGATACCGCTCGAACCGTTGATCAGGAGGTTGGGGACCCGCGTGGGGAGGACGTCGGGCTCCTGCGTCGTGCCGTCGTAGTTGTCGACCATGTCGACGGTGTCTTTGTCGAGGTCTTTGAGAAGCTCGCCCGCATAGCGGGTCATACGCGCCTCGGTATAACGCATCGCCGCGGCGTTGTCGCCATCAACCGAACCGAAGTTCCCCTGCCCGTCGACGAGTGGGGCGCGCATGGAGAAGGGCTGTGCCATCCGGACGAGGGCGTCGTAGACCGAGGTGTCGCCGTGCGGGTGGTACTGACCGATGACGTCCCCGACGATACGGGCCGATTTCTTGTATTTCGCCCCGGCGGAGAGGTTGAGTTTGTCCATCGCGTAGAGGATACGGCGGTGTACCGGTTTGAGACCGTCACGGACATCGGGAAGTGCCCGCCCGATGATGACGCTCATAGAATAGTCCAGGTAACTGCTCTTGAGAGTGTCCTCGATATTAATGTCGTTTATTTCGCTGTTATCAAGCAGATCGTTCATTTCGTCCCCAAAAGTGAAGATAAGGTGGCTGATTATAGCCGAACGAGACTTAAATTCTAAAAATGTGATTTTTTGGCGGATCATTTGCTTCATCAAGTCAAATAAGGTTACAATTACCTGAAAATCCAGCGGAGTGACGAAACCATATGAAAAAAATCGAAGCAGTCATCAAACCTTTTAAACTCGAAGACGTCAAAGACGCGTTGGCGCAAATCGGCATCACCGGGATGACGGTGAGCGAAGTCAAAGGGTACGGACGTCAGAAAGGGCACAGTGAACTTTACCGGGGGGCGGAATACGTTGTCGATTTTCTCCCCAAGATCAAAATGGAAGTGATCGTCGATGACGCGATGAGCGAGCAGGTCGTCGCCGCGATCGTCGAAGCGGCCCGCACGGGCAAAATCGGGGACGGCAAGATCTTTGTCAGTGACGTCAGCCGGGTTATCCGTATCCGTACGGGTGAAACCGACGGCGATGCTATTTGAATATTGAACCCCCTGAAGCTACCCGTATCTTTCGGATACGGGAGATAAACTTAACCTTAATCGCATCCCCATCAAAAAAACGTATTATTCGGTAATCTCCTTTTTGATTAAAAATTAATCAGTCAATTGCATCTTCTGCCTCCGAACACCTAGTACAATGGTACCTGACATTTCAATCAGGATCGGTTGAAAGATCGATCTAACATAAGGAGAGGATAATGAAAAAGTGGCTTTTGGCTTTATCGCTGCTTGGCGTGTCGGCATTTGCCGAAGATGCCGTCGAACCGGTGCTGAGTGCGGGGGATACGGCGTGGATGATGATGTCAACGGCATTGGTTATGCTGATGACACCGATCGGACTGGCGCTGTTTTACAGCGGGATGACCCGTTCCAAAAACGTACTTAATACGTATGCGATGGTATTCGGGGCGTTTGTCGTCGCGTTTATCGCGTGGGTCGTTGCCGGTTTCTCGATCGCGTTCGGTACGGCCGAAGGATCGATGAACCAGGTGATCGGCGGATTCGGGCACATCATGCTTGGCGGAATCAGCTGGACCGAGTTTGCCAGCGTCGAGCTGGGACAACTCTATCCGAAATTCGTCTTTGTCGTGTTCCAGGGGACGTTTGCGGCGATTACCGTGGCCATCGTGGCCGGATCGGTGATCGAGCGGATGAAGTTTTCGACCTGGATGGTGTTCGCATTTATCTGGACGATCGTGGTGTACGCTCCGATCACTCACATGGTATGGGGCGGCGGATATTTGTTCAACGAAGGTGCCCTTGACTTCGCCGGCGGTACGGTTGTTCACATGAACGGTGGTTTGGCCGGTCTTGTATTGGCGGTATTGATCGGTAAACGTGCAGGGTATCCGAAAACAGCGATGAAACCGGCAAGCGTTATCTTGACGGCTGTGGGTGCGGGTCTGCTCTGGTTCGGTTGGTACGGGTTTAATGGCGGATCGGCTTTCGGTGCCAACGCGATTGCGGGTCTTGCGTATCTGACAACGACGATCGCGGCTTCGGTTGCTACGCTGACCTGGATTATCGTCGAGTACGCAGTGTTCAAAAAACCGACTCTTTTGGGTGCGGCAACGGGTGCGGTTGCCGGTCTGGTCGCCATTACCCCCGCAGCAGGATTTGTCGGGGTCAATGGGGCATTCATCATCGGTATCGTGGGAGCGCTGGTCGCATTCTTCGGGGTGACGGCCCTCAAGAAAAAACTGGGGTACGACGATTCTCTGGATGCGTTCGGGGTTCACTTTCTCGCCGGGTTGTGGGGTGCGATCGCAACGGGTATCTTCGCCGCGTACACTCCCGGTACGGAGAACCCCCTGCTGTGGTCGGGACCGCTCAAAGACGCGGGAGACCGGATGGGACAGATTATGGTTCAGGCCGAGTCGGTACTGATCGTCGGATTCTTCACGCTGGTGGGAACCATCGTGGTATACTACATCGCTATGGCTCTGACCGGTGGATCACGCATCAACGAAGAGCAGGAAAGTCAAGGTTTGGATGAATCGGTACACGGCGAACGCGGATTTAATTTATAATCGCGATAAAACTCTGCCCCGGAGGGGGCAAGCTTTAGTGCCTTAGCGGCTAGCGTAGTCAAAGGGATTTGATTCCTTTGACGTTCAAAATTTATGACGTAAGGAATAAAAAATGAAAAAAATTGAAGCGGTAATCAAACCATTTAAACTGGAGGACGTCAAAGACGCCCTCGCGGAGATCGGGATCACCGGGATGACGGTGAGTGAAGTCAAAGGATACGGGCGCCAGAAAGGGCACAGCGAACTCTATCGCGGTGCCGAGTACGTCGTCGATTTCCTCCCTAAAATCAAGATGGAGATGGTCGTGGACGACGCGATGGTCGATCAGGTCGTCAATACCGTTGTCGAAGCGGCCCGAACCGGCAAAATCGGGGACGGTAAGATTTTCGTCAGCGATATCAGCAAAATCGTCCGTATCCGTACGGGCGAAATCGACAGTGAGGCGATCTGAGAGCAGGGGCACCTTTTCCCCCTGCAACCTTCTGACCTTACCCGCATCTGTCGGATGCGGGATGATCTCCCTGCCGCAAGATTGCCATTGATGAAAAAATAATCACTATTTGTTCTTCAAACCCGCTGCTCCCCTTTATAATGCCGTTTATTATTCCTGATAAAGGCAGTTCATGGATCTTTCCTATGCACTTGATACGCTGTTTGCCCTTTTCGCGATTACGCTGATCATCCTGATGGTTCCGGGTTTCGCGATGCTCGAAGCGGGGCTGGTACGGACCAAAAACGTTTCGACGGTATTGACGGTCAACGTCATGATCTACGCGGTGGCGTCGATGGCGTTTATCCTGATCGGATTTGATCTGGCGTTCGGCGATTACCGGAGCGAGGGGATGAGCCACTGGGCCTTTTTCCTGTTCCAGATGGCGTTTGTCGGTAAAGCGATCAACATCATGAGCGGCGGCGTCGGGGAACGGGCGCGGCTGATGCCGCTGACCCTTTTTACGGTGATCATGGGGGCATTGATCTACCCCGCGATCGTGAATGTCAGCTGGGGAAGCGACTGGCTCCTGGGGACGGTGCTGGACCTGAAGTTTGTCGATCTGGCCGGTTCGACCGTGATCCACTCCACCGGGGGGTGGGCGCTGCTGGCGGCGATTCTGGTGATCGGGGCGCGTAAAGGGCGCTACGTCGGGGATCAGATCCGCGTCATCCCCGCGTCCAACATCCCGCTGGTGGTGCTGGGGGCGATGCTGCTGTGGATCGGATGGTTCGGGTTCAACGGCGGTTCGGTCGGTTCGATCGCCACCAAAGAGTCGGCCGACTCGGTAGCGTTGACCATTTTTAACACCAATACTGCCGGGTTGGCGGGGGCGATCGCGGCGGGGATACTGACCTACCTGCGCTACCGCAAATTTGATATCACGATCATCCTCAACGGCGCACTGGGGGGACTGGTGGCGATCACCGCCGGGCCGCACCTCTACACGACGGCTGAAGCGATCCTCATCGGCGGGATCGGCGGGGCCATCGTCGTCTTCGCGGTTCCCCTGTTCGACCGCTTCCGGATCGACGATCCCGTCGGGGCCCTGTCGGTTCACCTCGTCAACGGCATCTGGGGGACCCTCGCGGTCGGGATGTTCGCCGCATCGCAGGAGATTACCCTGGCCGGGCAGTTCAAAGCGGTCGCCCTGATCGGGATTTTCGTATTCACCGTCTCCTATGCGGTGATCTACGCGATCAACAAAGTGGTTCCGTTCCGTGCTTCGGACGAGGATCAGCTGCAGGGACTCGATATCAGCGAATGCGGGCTCGAAGCCTATCCCGAATTCAAACGGGCAATCTGATGTAACGCACTTTCCGGGCATTACCCAAGGGGGCACACCGAGCCCGGAAAGTGGCAGGGACAGGTTTGTCCCCTGCACCCCCCTCAAGCTACCCGCATCTTCCGGATGCGGGAGAAATAATCGATCTGATCACCTTTTTAAAAGTGCGTCAGACAACTTAACATTTCTGTAACACTTTTTTACTACTCTTTTGCGGGGCGTAGCCCCCGATCAAAACACTTCTTTTACGAACCTCGGTGTATAATTGGTGACTGATAACAAATGAAGGTGGTTCGATGAGTATTTATCGTGAATATGATATCCGCGGAATTTTTGAAAAAGAGCTGAACGAAGCGACCGTGACCCGTTTGGGGTACGCGCTGGCCTCGAAAATGAAGCCCTACGGCGAATACGTGGCGGTCGGCTATGATGCCCGGAGCCATTCGCCCATCCTGTTTGAATACCTCGCGGCGGGGCTCAATGCCGGGGGGATGAAGGTTCTGGGGATGGGGATGGTTCCCACCCCCGTCAACTATTTTTGCAACTATCAGGAATTCAAGGTGAATGCCGAAGGCAGAGAAGGCCCCCTGGAGGGTGAGGGGATTACCCCGTGCGCGTCGGTCATGATCACCGGTTCGCACAACCCCAGCGAATACAACGGATTCAAAATCACGATCGACAAGGCCCCGTTTTTCGGCGAATCGATCTACGCGCTGGGCCGGGAGATCGAGACCCTCCCGCTGCCGGAAAAAACCGAACGTCAGGTGACGCAGATTGACGCGCTGGAACGGTACAAGCGTTACATGGTCGAGTCGTTCGGCCACCTGCGGGGAATGAAAGAGCGGATTGTCTACGACTGCGGCAACGGGGTCGCCGGGCTGGCGATCGACGACATTTTCCGGGAACTGGGGCTGAACGCAAAAGGGATCTATACCGATCCCGACGGCACTTTCCCCAATCACCATCCCGACCCCAGCGAGGAACACAACCTGGACGACGTCAAGGAGCTGCTGGCCAAAGAGGGGGACATCGCGTTCGCCTATGACGGCGATGCCGACCGGATTGCGGTACTGACCCATGCAAATAACATCAAAGGGGACGTTATGGCCCTCCTTTACTCGCTGAAGATGGAGAAACCGACCGTCATCGGCGAAGTGAAATGCTCGCAGGTGATGTACGACACGCTGCGCGAGCGGGGGGCGAACGCGGTGATGTACAAAACGGGACATTCGAACCTGAAAGTCAAGATGAAAGAGCTCCAGGCCGACCTGGCGTGCGAGGTGAGCGGCCACGTCTTCTTCGCCGACCGCTATTTCGGCTACGACGACGCGATCTACGCGACGCTGCGGATGCTGGAGCTGGTGCAGGAGGGGGTGGACCTCGACGCCGAGATCGCAAAACTGCCGCAGGTTTTCTCGACCGAGGAGATCAAGGTCAAAACGACCGAACAGGAGAAATTCCCCCTCATCGCGAAACTCAAAGAACTGCTTGCGAACCCGCCCGAAGATTTTCCCGCCATCCGGGAGATCATCGACGTCGACGGGGTACGGGTCATCTTTGATCACGGATGGGGACTGGTACGCGCCAGCAACACGACCCCGGTCCTCGTGACGCGCTTCGAATCGACCGACGCATCCGAGGCCAAGCGGTACGAAGCGTCGCTCAACGCCCTGATCGCACAAGCCCAGAACGCATTAAAGGCCGCCGTATGAAAAAGATTACCCTCACGATGCCCCTCGACATGCATCTGCACCTCCGCGACGGGGAGATGCTCGCCACCGTCGCCCCCCTGAGCTCGTACAGCTTCAGCGGGGCGCTCGTGATGCCCAACCTCGTCCCCCCCGTGACGACCAAAGAGATGGTGATGGCCTACCGCGACCGGATCAAAAACGCGATCGGCCGCGATGACTTCGAACCCTACATGACCCTGTTCTACCAGAACTACTCCCGGGCGTTTCTGGAGGAGGTACGCGATGAGGTGACGGCGATCAAGCTCTACCCCAGCGGGGTGACGACGAACTCCGAGGGTGGGGTTGAGTCTTTCGACATCGAATCGATGCGCGAGACGCTCGAGGCGATGAGCGATCTGGGGATCGTGCTGTCGGTGCATGGCGAGACGAACGGATTCGTCATGGACCGCGAGGCGGAGTTTATGAGCGTTTACGAGATGCTTGCCTCGAATTTTCCCAAACTCAAGATCGTCATGGAACACATCACGACCCGCGAAGCGGCGCAGATGCTCGACAAATACGACAACCTCTATGCGACGATCACGGTCCATCACCTGATGATTACTCTCGATGACGTCGCGGGGGGGATGCTGCGGCCTCACCTGTTCTGCAAACCGATCGCCAAGCGGCCGCATGACCGCGAAGCGCTGCTCGAACTGGCGCTCGCAGCCCACCCCAGGGTAATGTTCGGTTCGGACAGTGCCCCCCACCCCAAACACGCGAAAGAGTCGTGCGGCTGCGGTGCTGGGGTATTCACCGCCCCCATCGCCTTGCAGTTGCTGTGCGAAATTTTCGATGCTCACGGCCAACTGGAGAACCTGCAGAGCTTCGTAAGCGATAACGCCCAGCGCATCTACGGGATCTGTGCCGAGTACAAGGAGGTGACGCTGGTCAAGAGCGAGTTTCACGTCCCCGATATCTACGGCAGTGTCGTCCCGATGAGGGCGGGCGAAACCCTCAAATGGTCGATCGAGCGTGTCGACTAGAATCCTCCTTCTCGAAGACGATCTCCTCTTCGGCGAATCGATCACCGATCTGCTCGAGGAAGAAGGATTCGACGTGACGCTGTGCCGTCAGGGGCAGGAGGCGTTGGACGCGACGTTTAAAACCCGGTTCGACCTCTATTTGCTGGATATCAACGTCCCCCTGATCGACGGTCTCTCCCTGTTGCGGGAATTGCGCCGCGCCGCCGATACGACCCCCGCGATTTTTCTCACTTCCCACCGGGAGATGGGAGTTTTGAGTGAAGCGTTCGAGATCGGGGCGGAGGATTATCTCAAAAAACCGTTTGATACGGATGAGCTGATGGTCCGGATCCATGCCCTGCTGCGGCGGAACCGATCCAAAACCCGCCGATGCGCCGGGGAGCTGTGCCTGGATGAGCAGCACAAGTGCGTCTGGATGGGGGAAAATGAGCTCCCCTTCACCTACAAGGAATATCAGCTCATGGCCCTCTTCATCCATAACGCGGGGGAGACCGTCACGAAAGAGATGATCATGGATGCCCTCTGGAGTCCGTCGGAGATGATCAGCGACGGGGCGATTCGCGTCTACATCAACCGACTCAAACAGGAGATCGGAAGCGATCGGATCGTCAACATCCGGGGAGTGGGATACCGTCTTGTTCCGTAACGTCGAGATTGCCCTGGCCTCCCTGTACGTGGTCACGACGGCCGTACTCATCGCGGCCATTTATTACATTCACCAGATCCTCGGGGTCGAGGAGTGGGGGATCATCGCGTTTGGCGCGCTGGTGGTGACCCTGATGGCGGGGAGGATACTCGCCCGGATCGCCATTGCACCGCTGAGGGAACATTTCGAGCACCTGGAGCGCCTCTCGAAGGAGACGCTGCACGAACTGAACCTCCCGGTCAATACGATCACGGCCAACGTCGCGATGTTGCGCAAAAGCCACGAGGATGAAAAAAGCCTCAAGCGGCTGGAACGGATCGAAACGGCGGCGCTGATGCTCAAAGAACGGTATAATGAGCTCGATTATCTGATCAAAAAACAGATGGAGCGGGAGAGTATCGAGGAGTTCGATCTTTCTGCGCTGATCGAAGAGAGGCTGGGATTTCTCGAACCCCTCTACAGCGCTGTGGCATGGGAAAAACGGCTGGAGCCTCTCACCGTTCGTGCCGACCGGATCGGGTTGGGCAAAGTGATCGACAACCTGATCGAAAACGGGATCAAATACTCTCCCGAAGCTCCCTGTATTTCGATCACGCTCGAGGGGCGCAGCCTGCGTGTCTGCGACCGGGGGATCGGGATGGACGAGATCACCCTGATGCGGATATACGACCGTTATTACCAAAACGACGCGACGATGCCGGGTTATGGGATCGGGCTGAGTTTCGTCAAACGCTATTGCGACCGG
>CAZBIR010000049.1:0-15684 GCA_964491035.1 uncultured Sulfuricurvum sp. | reverse complement strand
TCGGGCGCCTGGACATCGACATCCAGAACCACAAGGTCAAAGGGTACGAGTACAAGCTCATCCCGGTCGCATCCAACCTGATCCCCGCCGATCCCGAAGGGGACGCGCTGATCGCGAAGTGGTACAAACCCTACGACCGTGAGTTCGGCGAAATCCTGGGGGTGACCAAAAACACCCTCTACAAACGCGACACGTTCCACTCGACGTTTGATGAACTGATCAACGACGCCATCATCTCCACGATGGATTCGGATATTTCATTTACCCCCGGATACCGCTGGGGGACGACGGTTCTGGGGGGCGAAGCGATCACGATGGACAACGTCTACGAGATGACCGGGATCACCTATCCCAACGTCTACACGTTCGAGCTGGGGGGCGAGCAGATTCGCCGCCTGCTCGAAGACATTGCCGACAACGTCTTCAACGCCAACCCGCTCTACCAGCAAGGGGGCGACATGAGCCGTCTGGGCAACGTGACGTACGACATCAAAGTCGGGGCCGAGAGCGGCAAGCGGATCGGCAACCTGATGGTCGGGGGCAAGGCCCTCGAAGACGGCAGAACGTACAAAGTCTCTTCCTGGGGAGGAAATTTGCAAAATGCGGGACGCAATTTAAGAGAAGCCTTAACCCGTCCCGTGTACGATGTGACAGCCGAGTATATCCGCCGTCAGAAAACGGTCAATATCAGCGGTAACAGCAACGTCCGGATCATGGACTATGCATGCGGATGCCCGAAAAAGGGATCGAAAGGGTGTTAACCCTTTTCCGGTCCGATCAACAAGCAAGGAGTAGAGAATGAAAATCATGAAAATCAGTGTCGCGGCAGCGACGGCATGTATGCTGGCGACGTCCGCCCACGCCCTCAAAAGCGAAGACCGGGATGTCAAGGCGAACATGCAGGTAGAATACACCAAGGCTCCCGGGGCCGTCGAGTCGATCGGCGAAATGTTCACCAAAGGGGAAGTCTACGGCCGCCTCCGCTCGAACATGTTCTGGTGGGACTGGGAAAACGACGATCTGAATGCCAATGACGACAACAACATGTGGGGCCTGGGGGGAAGCCTCGTCTACAAGACGGGCTACTTCCACGGGCTGGGAGCCACGGTCGGATTTTACGGCACCGTCCCGATGCACAGCGATAACGTGAATACCGACAAGTCCGCAACCGCCAACTTCGGTAAAGCGGGAAAAGATACCTACCATACCCGCAGCGACGGCAGCGAGGGGGCGATGGGGAACTTCGCCCAGGCGTACGTCGAGTACAAAAACGGCAAAACCAACGTCAAAGTGGGTCGCCAGCTGATCGACTCGGTCATGCTCGCTTCCAACGATACGAAAATGATCCCCAACGCGTTTGAAGCGGCGGTGGTCGAGACGAAGGAAATCCCCGACACGACGCTGCGCGCCGGGTACATCATGAGCCAGAAACTGCGGGACCACCAGAGTTTCCACAGTATCCTGGCGTTTGAAAAATACAACGAAAACGACGATTCCGGGGTCCACAAAGGGCTCAGCGTGGCGAAGATCAACGCGGCCGACGAAGACGTCAACCCCGAAATGATCCTCCTGACCGCATCGAACAAATCGGTTCCGGGGCTCAAACTCGATGCCGAATACGTCGGTATCGACGGATTTTTTCAGACCGTCATCGCCGAAGCCAACTACCAGATCAAACTGGGCGATAGCTGGACCCTGACACCGGGGATCCGTTACCTGCGCCAGATGGATGACGGTGCCGGTAAAATCGGGGGAGCGGCCCTGTCCGGAACGGTTACGGCCGCGAATGCCGACTCAAAAGGGTACACGGACGGAGACAGCGTGGACGGCAGTATTCTGATGGGGCGCCTGGTGCTGGCCAACGGGCCGCTGGCGTTGACGGCGGGGTATTCGAAAATTGCCGACGATGCCGACATCATCGCCCCCTGGCGCGGTTTCCCCACCGGGGGGTACACCCGCTTGATGGCGCAGGTTGACTGGCTGGCGAATACGAAAAACTGGATGGTCCGTGCCGATTACGATTTCGGCAAGGCCGGGTTGATCCCGGGTTTCAAGGCGATGCTGGCGTACGAAGACATCAACCAGGACGAGAACAAGGGGTATTTTGACCGCGATATCGTCATGATGGATTTGTGGAAAACCTTCGCGGCGATCCCGAATACCGAATTCAAATTCCGGATGGGACTGGTCAACTCCGACAAACCCGCCGCGACCGACAACGAAACGTACGACGAATACCGTTTCGAAGTCAACTATCTGTTCTGAGGAGTGCGCGATGAAAACGTTGCTGGTTACTTTACTCTTCGGTGCCGCGAGCCTGAGCGCGTTTGATTACGCCCTCACGCCGACGCGAATTACGCCCGATGTGCACTGTTTTTTCGGCAAGCCCGAAATCATGGACCGAACCAACAACGGCAACATCGTCAACTCCTGTTACATCGATGCGGGGGAGAGCTACGTCGTCGTCGATACGGGCCCTTCGTACATGTACGCCCGCTCGGCGTACGACGCCATGCAGAAAATCAAGCCGCTCCCGGTCAAACTGGTCATCAACACGCACATCCACGACGACCACTGGCTGGGGAACAACTTCTTTACCGAGCAGGGAGTTAGAGTTTTGGGTTCGGATGATTTCAGGGCCAACGCCGATATGCGCGAGCCTACCCGAATGCAAACCTATATCTCTCCCGAAGCCTACGCCAAAACGAAACCAACCCTGCCGACCGAGTTGATCAGCGCCGATACGACGCTGGAGGTCGGAAACCAGACGCTGGAGCTGAAAATCGCCAAACGCAAAGCCCATACGGCCAAAGACATGGTCGTCTTTTTGCCCAAATCCAAAGTGCTGATCGCGGCGGACCTGGTGTTCAACGACCGTCTCCCCTCGGTCCGCGGCGGGGATATCAACGGCTGGCTCGAAGCGCTGGAGGATCTGGAGAAGCTGGGGGCCGACCACGTGGTCGGCGGGCACGGCGAGCGTACCGATAAAGAGGGCGCGGCGATGACGCGGGAGTATTTGACGCGGATGCGCCACGAAATCCGCGCCGCGATCGGAGAGGGGCTCGGGATCGAGGAGACGATCCGGAAAGTGAGTATGGACGATTACAAAAAATACAAACTCTACGAAGGGACGCACCGCCAAAACGTCGAGGCCTCCTACCGCGTACTGGAGTGGGAATGATGTTCGGACGATGGATCGCGATGGTGGCTTTGGCCGCGACGTTCGGCCATGCCGACGTGCGCCTCTCACAGCCCGAACCCTCTATCGACAAGCCGCGAGAGGTGGTGATGGGGATCGGGCGGGGAGAGGACGATTCGATTCACCATGTCCTCAGCACCGCCAACAACGTCCTTAAATTCTACGGTCCCGAAAAAGTCCATTTGCGGATCGTCGCCTACTACCACGGCATCCGCGCCCTTCTCAAAAACGAAAAAGAGATTGCCGTTCGGGTACGTGCGTTGCAGCAGTACGGCGTCGAATTCGTCGCCTGCGGCAACACGATGGAGACGAAAAAGATAGCCCCTTCGGATCTGGTCGAAGAGGTCGAAATCGTCACCGCCGGGGTCGCCGAAGTGATCGAACGCGCCCATGAGGGCGCTTTTTACATTCAACCCTAAGGAGTTTCATCCATGAAAAAAATACTGATCGCCCTCATCGCGGGGTGTTTGTCGCTGCTCGGAGGTGATCTGCACCTCCTGAGCGTTCCCAACGCCGGGGGGAAAATCACCCCCGCTACCATCGAAAAAGCGCTCGAAGAGAACGGTTTTGTGATTTCGGCCAACACCGAAATGAACGGGCCGTTCAAAATCCAGTTCCAGCAAAGCGACTTCGCGGTGTTCAATCTCCTCACCGCGTACCATAAAGCGCATTCGGAAACCCTCGTCAAAACCCATCCCGATGCCGGGATTTTTGTCCCGATGGGATTTGGAATCTACCAGCGCAACGGAGAGACAAATCTCCACGTTTCGGTCTTGAGTGCGGCGGCGATGAAAAAGATCGCCGGATTTGACGCCCCCGAGTTCGCACGGATCGAAAAAGAGGCCCTCTCGGCCCTCTCCAAAGCGCTCCCCGGCGTCACCTTCAGCCAAAGCGAAACGTCGCTCCCCTCAACGGGCCCCCTGCTGAGCCGCTACGTCAAAGCCAGCAGCCAAGAGAGCTGGAGCAGCGACAAGGAAGAGGTCGAGATGATGATCGAAGACGGCCTCAAACCGGCCGGATTTGTCATGTCGAACTTTACCGACTACAATTTCGTCCTGGGGGAGCAGAGCCCGTTTGATTTTTACGATACCTATTCGATCTGCAAACTCAAAGTGATCTATACCGTCGCCAAAAGCCGTCCCGAGGCAGCGGCGTTTGCCCCCTGCACCCTCATGGTGTACAAGAAAAAAGAGTCCGGCGAGATCGTCATGGGATTCCCCGGCGTTTACAACTGGATGAGCAGCGCCCGCGTCGAAGACGCCGAAGCCAAAGCGGTCCTGATGCAGGCGCAAAAGGATTTCGAAGCGGTGCTGGAGAGCACCGTCGAATAGCCTTCAGCCCCTCCGTGGTATAATCGCTTCCAAAAAAGGGGCAGGATGGCACAGGGGCTTATCGCGCGATCGGAGCGGATTGTCCTGATCGTTCACGTCAATCCCGATGCCGATTCGCTCGGATCGGCCTGCGCCTTTTATTCCTACCTCCTGCGCCTGCAGAAAAAAGTGACCCTCTACTGCGCGAGTTCCAAAATCGACCCCAACCTCGCTTTTTTACCCTGGTTCGAGAAAATCACCGACCGTTTTCCGAGCGATGCGGAGTGCATGGTGAGTTTCGACTGCGCCGGCCGTTCCCGCCTGGGGATCGAGCGGGAACTTCCGCTGATCAATTTCGACCATCACCGCAGCAATGACCGCTTCGGGACGTACAACGTCGTCGACGAAGAGGCGATCAGCACGACCGAAGTCGTTTACGATTTTTTTGTTGCCAACGATATAAAAATCAATGGTAAAATGGCGCTTTCGCTTTACGCCGGGCTTGTAGACGATTCGCAATGCTTCCGTTCCCCCCTGTGCGGCGCCAGGACGTTCGAGACAGCCCGTGCGCTCCTTGGGCTGGGGGCCGATCACGCCCTGTGCGTCGAGTGGCTCTACCACCGCCGTTCCCTGGCGTCCCTTCGGGTGCGCGCCGCGCTGCTGGCCCGGATGCGTCTTTTCAAAGACGGCCGTCTGGCGGTGTTCGAGGCGAGCGAGGAGCTGCTGGAAAAGAGCGGTGCGAGCATCGGCGAATGCAAGCGGGTCCTTGCCGATGCCCTGGAGATGCGGACCGTACAGGTCGCCTTGCTGTGCGCAGAACGCTCAGGCGGGGGGATCAGGGTCTCGCTCCGCAGCGACGGGATCGTCGATGCGGCCAAAATCCTCTCCCGCTACAATGGGGGAGGGCACGCCCGCAGGGCGGGAGCACGAATCGAATCGACGCCGATGGCGGACGTGATAGATGAACTTATTATGATGATACAAAAGGAGATCGAGTGAGAAGAGGCCGAAGAGGTTCGGGAATGATCGGATGGATGGCGGCTGCGGCCGTCGTGGCGGGAATCGGGTTTATGGCATTTTCGCCGAGTTTCGAGCGGGAAGATCCCAGGGTGAGCATCAGCCATGAGGGGTATTGGAATTTCAAAGAGCCGATCCGCGTGCAGGTGGAAGACGCCAGCGGACTCAAATCGTTCAAGGCGACCCTTTCGACGCCGCACGAAGAGTGGGTCGTGGCCGACGAACAGGCCAAAAGTTCCGAAACCAAAAAGACGTTTGAAATCCTCCCTCCAAAAGGGGTACGGCGGGTCGAATCCCCCTCGGTAACCCTCACCGTCGAAGCGACGGATAACAGCCTGTGGGGCTTTTTTACCGGGAATACCTATCAGCAGGAATACACCCTTGTGATCGACCAGCGCCGCCCGGTTCTTTCGATCGTATCGCACTCCTACAAGATCCAGAAAGGGGGCTCGGCGATCGTCATTTTCAAGGCAACCGATCCGCACATGCAGAGCGTGAAAATACAGACCAATTACGGCAAAACCTTCATCGCCCAGCCGTTCGTCAAAGAGGGGTATTACGCGTCACTGCTCGCGTGGCCGGTTCAGGAGGGGACATTCAGCGCGACCGTCGTGGCGCGTGACCGTGCCGGGAACGAGACGAAAAGCTCCGTCCCCCTGCGGCTGAAAGACCACGTCTACCGCGTCTCGAACATCGAGCTCAGCGACGCGTTCCTTGATGGTAAAATCGCCGAACTGGCCAACGAATACGAAGAGACCGCGGGGGTGGATGATCGGCTCGAGCAGTTCAAGATCATCAACGAAACGGTCCGTGCGAACAACGAAAAGATCATTCACGACGTGACCTCGAAGGTTTCGAACCAGATGATCACCGATTTCAATCCGCAGCCGTTCTACCCGATGCCAAACGGCCAGAAAGTGGCCGATTTCGGGGATCACCGGATTTACAGTTACAAGGAAAAGAAAAATTTCTCGCAGGCCTATCACATGGGGCTTGACCTTGCCAGCGTCCAGATGGGGCAGATCAACGCCACCAACGGCGGTAACGTCGTTTTTTCACAGGCGAACGGGATTTACGGAAACCTTCCGATCATTCACCACGGGTTTGGCCTCTATACCCTCTACGGCCACTGCTCCGACGTTCACGTCCAGGAAGGGGATGTCGCGACGGCCGGGCAGGAGATCGCCAAATCGGGGCTCAGCGGCTACGCGATGGGGGATCACCTCCACTTCGGAATCCTGGTACAGGGGATCGAGGTGCGTCCCGAGGAGTGGATGGACGCCAAATGGATCTACGACAACATCACCAGCGTCATCGAAAGCGCCAAGCTTATCATCAACCAGCATTGATAGGGTATAATTCCTCTATCCAAATCTCCCGCCCAAAGCGGGGTTTCCGATCCGAAACCAAGGAAAACAGGCCATGATGCAAACAACGATAGGAAAAAGTGTCGAACTCGTCGGGATCGGTCTGCACAAAGGCTCGCCCGTCCGGCTGCGCCTGGAGCCCCTCGCCGCCAACAGCGGGATCGTTTTTTACCGCAGTGATGCGGGGGTGAGCATTCCTCTCACCCCCGAGCACGTCGTGGATACGAAAATGGCGACCGTCATCGGCAAAGAGGGGGTGACCATTTCAACGATCGAGCACATGCTCTCGGCGATCTACGCTTACGGGATCGATAACCTGCGCATCGTCGTGGATGCCGATGAAGTCCCCGTCATGGACGGCTCTTCACTCAGTTACTGCATGCTTTTGGACGAAGCCGGGATCGTTCAGCAGGATATTCCCAAAAAAATCATCCGGATCAAAAAAGAGGTCACGGTACAGGAGGGGGAAAAATACGTCAAACTGATCCCCTCCGACGATCTGAACTACGATTTCACGATCCGCTTTTCCCATCCCGTCATCGACCGTCAGAGCTACCTGCTCAAGTTCACGAAAGAGAATTACAAAAAAGAGATCGCCCGCGCCCGTACGTTCGGTTTCGTTCACGAGGTGCAGTACCTCCGCTCGATCGGGCTGGCATTGGGGGGAAGCCTGGAGAATGCCGTCGTCCTCGATGACAAAAAAGTGCTCAACCCCGAGGGGCTCCGTTTCGGCGACGAATTCGTCCGCCACAAAATCCTCGATGCGATCGGGGACATGTCGCTGATCGGGATGAGCTTCATCGGCAACTACGAAGCGTTCGCCGGCAGCCACGATCTCAACCACAAGCTGACGCTTGCGCTGCTGAAGGACCCGGCCAATTACGAAGTGGTCGAGCTGAACGCCGTCGAGTCCAAAGCGCTGGCCAAAGCGTATGCATGAAGCCCTCGTCATTGCCCTCTCTTCCCCGATTCTCGTAGGCGTTTACGAAAACGGGAAACTCATCGAAGAGATCCGCAGCGAGGGGATGAGCTCGGAGGTGCTGAGCGACATCTTCGAACCCCTGCTCGAAAAATACCGTTTTTCCCGTTTTGTGTATGCCAAAGGGCCCGGAAGCTTCATGGGGATCAAGGTGAGCTATCTTTTCCTCAAGACGCTGAGTATCGTCCGAAACGTCCCCCTTTTAGCCGTCGATGCGTTTTTTTTCAACGAAAACCGCCCCATCAAAGCAGTTGGAAAGCTCTATTTTGTTAAAAATAGCTCAACCATTTCGCTCGAACCGCTTTTATCGCCGCAACCGTGGGAGTTTACCCTGCCCCGGGAGATAAGAGCGGAAAATTTTGATACGGACAATCTCCCCTATTACGGGATCGATGCCGTAGGATAAGGAAAGCCTTTGTTCGTCAGCGTACCTGCCACCAGTGCCAACCTCGGACCCGGATTCGATTCGCTGGGGCTCGCCGTCGATCTGCGTAACCAGGTCGAGCTTGTCCCATCCCGTTTTTTTGCCGTTTCGATCAAGGGAGAGGGGGAGAACAATCCCCGGCTGAAGGGGAATAACCTCTTCGTCAGCATCTTCAATGAACACTACCGCCGCCTGACGCAGAAACGGCAGAACTTCAAATTCACCTTCTACAACCAGATCCCGATGTCGCGCGGGCTGGGGAGCTCTTCGGCGGTGATCGTCAGCGCGATCAGCTGCGCCCACGAGGCGGCCGGGGTGAAAGTGTCGAAGCGCCGGATCCTCAACCACGCCCTCGTTTACGAAAGCCATCCCGACAACATCACCCCCGCCGTGATGGGGGGCTTCAACGCCGCGATGGTGGAGAAACAAAAAGTCTTCTCGCAGCAAAAACACCTCCCCGACTATCTCAAAGCGGTCGTCGTGATCCCCAACAAACCGATCTCCACGGCCAAGTCCCGCACGACGCTGCCGCGCTCCTACAGCAAGGAAAACGCGGTGTTCAACCTCTCCCATACGGCGGTGACGGTGGGGGCCTTTTTCAACGAGGACTGGGAGATGCTCCGTCTTTCGACCCAGGACCGGTTTCACCAGAAAGTGCGGATGAAAATGCTCCCCGAGCTCTTCGCCGTTCAGAAAATGGCTTACGACAACGGCGCGCTGATGTCGACTCTCTCGGGGAGCGGATCGACCTTTTTCAACATGGTTTACGACCAGGATGCCGAACCGCTGGCCCAAAGGTTCAAAGCCGAATTTACCGATTTCGAGGTGAAAATTCTCAGCTTTGACAACGACGGGCTGATCGTCGAGCGATAACTAAAGAAAGTATAGGCTATAATGGCGCGAAAGTTACATCAGCCCGTGCGTATGTGCGTAGTTTGCCGCGAACGGTTCGCGCAGTCGGCTCTCTTGCGCCTGCAATGCCGTAACGGCTCGTTGGAGCCCTACGGCCAGGAGGGGAGAAGTTTTTATCTCTGCCCCTCGTGCTTCCACCACAAAAAGACTCCGGGTCAGTTGGCCCGTCACTGCAAAAGCGGCGGAACGGAGATGCTAATGAATCGGTTAAAGGAGATCATCGTTAATGATGGACAAAGTTAGAATCCATGAAATCGCCAAGGAACTTGGTATCAATTCCAAGGAGGTAGTGGATAAAGCCGCCGCTATGGGGCTGAACGTCAAAACCGCTTCGAGTTCGGTCTCGATCGAAGAAGCCGAACAGATTATGAACTACATTATGAGCGGAGCTTCGGCAGAACCCGCTGCCAAAACCGCGCACAAAGTCGCGGCAAAAGAAGAACCTTCCCTCCCGCAAAGCACCGCCGAGACGAAAAAAGAAGAGAACGCCGAGCCCGCCACCCCTGTAGTAGAAGCTGCCGAGCCCGCGAACGTCGAGCCTGAACCCCAGAAACGTTCGGGGCTGAAAATTGTCAAGAAAAGACGTCCCACTGAAGAAGAGATGCAGATCCAGGCACGCGAAGAGCGGGCCGCGGCCGTATCGCAGTACGGCAAGCTGAGCGCTGAAGCACAGCGCGAACTCGAAGCCAAAAAAGCGAAAAAAGCCCAGAGCAGCGCCCCGGTACAGAAAAAAGAGCAGGGGGTCAAACTCGATATTTTCGGGGGAGACATCTCCGATGTGTCGATGGATTACGAAGACGAGCAGGTTGTCCTCCTCGATTTTAGCGACCTGAACGCCAAAGCGCTACCCGAAGAAGAGCCTCAAAAACCCAAAGAGAAAAAGCCGATCGGCCGTAATGCGGGGAAAAAACAGGGGGGCAGCAAAGGTAAACCGCGCCAGGTTTCACGCGAAGCCCGCAAAAAGTACACCAAAGAGTCCAAAGAGGAAGAAGCGGTCACCCACGTCGAAATTCCCGAAGATATCCGGGTTTACGAATTTGCCGAAAAGATTCGCCAGCCGCTGGCCGAAGTGATCAAGATTCTTTTCAACCTCGGGATGATGGTAACGAAAAACGATTTCCTCGGAAAAGACGAGATCGAAATCCTCGCAAGCGAATTCGGCGTTGAAGTAACGACGATCGATCCCAAAGACGCGTTCAACCTCGAAGAGGCGTACGAGGAGATCACCGCGGATGAAGAGGGGATGGAAGAGCGTCCTCCGGTCATCACGATCATGGGACACGTCGATCACGGTAAAACTTCACTCCTCGACGCGATCCGAAACGCCCGCGTCGCCGCCGGCGAAGCCGGAGGGATCACGCAGCACATCGGTGCCTACTCGGTCGAGCAGCACGGAAAACTGATCACATTCCTCGATACTCCGGGACACGAGGCATTCAGTGCGATGCGTTCACGCGGAGCGCAGCTGACCGATATCATCGTCATCGTCGTCGCTGCTGATGATGGCGTCAAGCCTCAGACCCGCGAATCGGTCAAACACGCCAAAGAGGCAAACGTCCCCGTCATCGTCGCCGTCAACAAAATGGATAAACCCGGTGCCAATCCCGATATGGTCAAAGCGCAAATGGCCGAACTGGGGCTCAACCCGACCGAATGGGGCGGAGACATCGAGTTTGTCGGGGTTTCGGCCAAGGCGATGACGGGGATCGACGAGTTACTCGAAGCGATCCTGCTGCAAGCGGAAGTGATGGAGCTCAAGGCGAATCCGAGCGCGGTGGCCAAGGCGGTCGTCGTCGAGAGTACCCTCGAAAAAGGGCGCGGGCCGGTTGCGACCGTCATCGTCCAGAACGGTACCCTGAGCGTAGGCGACAACATCGTCTGCGGAAGCGCCTACGGCCGCGTTCGCGCCCTGATCAACGATCGCAAGGCGATGCTCAAAAAAATCGGTCCCAGTGAAACGGCCGTTGTCGTCGGCCTGAACGAAGTCCCCCCATCGGGCGAAATCATGCTGGCGATGGAAAGCGATAAAGAGGCACGCGAGTATGCGATGAAACGGTACGAGTACGACCGCCACCGCGAACTGTCGCACAGTACGAAAACGACTCTGGACGAGCTCACCTCCCTGATTGCCGAAGGGCGCCTGAAAACCCTCAAAGTCGTCCTTAAAACCGACGTTCACGGTTCGCTCGAAGCGATCAAGAACTCGCTTGCCGAGCTGCGTAACGACGAGGTCAAGGTCGACGTCATCTCCAGCGGGGTCGGCGGGATTACCGAAAACGACGTCCAGCTGGTCAACAATAGCGAAAACTGCGTCCTGATCGGCTTCAACGTCCGTCCGACGGGGAACGTCAACGCGATGGCCAAGCAGACAGGCGTCCAGATCAAGACCTATTCGATCATCTATCAGCTGATCGACGACATCACCGCCATGCTGACGGGAATGATGGCGCCCAAATTCCGCGAGGAGAATACCGGCCAGGCCGAAGTGCGCGACACGTTCCCACTGCCCAAGGGGGGAACCGTCGCCGGATGTGTCGTGGTTGACGGTAAACTCGTTCGCGGCGGTATGGTACGCGTCATTCGCGACGGCGTCGTTATCCACGAGGGTGACCTGACGTCACTCAAACGGTTCAAAGACGATGTCAAAGAGGTCAGCAAAGGGTTCGACTGCGGCGTCGTCCTCTCAGGCTACACCGACGTCAAGGTCGGCGACGTCATCGAGACCTTTACCAAAATCGAGACGAAAGTAACGCTGTGACGCCCGCAGAGATTAAACTCAAACGGACCGAATCGGTTCTCAAAGAGTTGATCCCCGAAGCGATCTCCCAGCTCTCGGACGAGCGGCTACGCGAAGTGGACGTGGTGGATGTCCACTGCTCCAAGGGGCGCAGCGATGCCAAAGTTTATCTGGATCCTTCGGTATTCACCCCCGAAGAACACCGCCTGCTTCTCAAACAGCTGGAAAAAGCGCGTCCGCTGATCGAAGAATACTGCATGCGCGAACAGGGGTGGTTTCGTTCTCCGAAACTGACTTTCGTCTTCGACGACACGCTGGAGAAGAGCAAAAACATCGAAGCGCTGTTTGCCAAAATCGCCAAGGAGAAGAAAGAATGAGCCTCGAAACCGATATCCGTAAAATGGTCGAATCGATCGGCCTCTCCCTGTACGATACCGCCATCCTGAACGAAAACGAACATACGATTTTCCGCGTCAGCGTGACCGCCCCCGGCGGCGTCAGTCTCGATCAGTGCGTCGAAGCGACCCACCTGATCTCCCCGCTGCTCGACGTCACCCCTCCGGTAGGGGGGGAATACCGGCTGGAAGTCAGCTCGCCTGGGATCGAGCGCAAACTCAAAACGCTGGACCATTTTGCCCAGTCGATCGGTGAGAAAGTCGCCCTCGGCACCATCGACAAACAAAAACACGAGGGGGAACTGCTCGGTGTTGAAAACGACGAAATCCTCCTGAAAACCGCCGAGGGGGAACAGCGGATCCCATTCCGCTCCATCAGCAAGGCCAAAACCTACTTCGAGTGGTGATGGAGCCTTTTCGTCACGCCATGCAGCTCGCGCTGGAAGCGGCGTGGGAATACCAGCTTCTAACGTTTCCCAACCCTGCCGTCGGTGCCGTCTGTATCGGCCCCTCCGGCGCAATCCTCTCGGTCGGTGCCCATAAACGCGCCGGCGGTCCCCATGCCGAAGTGTATGCCCTTCGCGATGCCTATACCTCCCTCTCGGGCGATCCGACGATTGCGGCCAGCGACGACGCGCATGCCATTCACGATTATCTCCGGACGCATCACAACGGTATTTTTCGGGACGTTTCCATGGCGGTTACGCTCGAGCCGTGCGCCCACAGCGGGAAAACCCCCTCGTGTGCGTTGCTGATCCGCGATCTGGGGATCAAGCAGGTCATGATCGCCTGCGCCGATCCCAATCCCGAAGCGGCAAACGGGGGGAAAATTCTCGAAGCCGCAGGGGTGAAATGCATTTTCGGGGTGCTGGAAAAAGAGGGGAATGAGCTTTTGGAACCGTTTGTAAAGTGGCAGGACCGCCCCTTTGTTTTTTTCAAATGGGCTCAGCGGCTGGACGGGACGATCGATGGGGGGATCATCAGTTCGGAGCGTTCACGCACCCACGTCCACGCCCTGCGGGACCGGTGCGACCTGATCGTGATCGGGGGCAATACGGTCCGCTCCGACCGACCCACGCTCGATGCCCGCTTGATCGGGGGGAAAGCGCCGGATGTGCTGATCTATTCGCACGGGCACGATTTCGACCCTTCCATTCCCCTTTTCCACGTACCGGGGCGGCAGGTCCATATTTCGGACAATCTCGAAAAAATCGGGGAATACCGGCTGGTCATGATCGAGGGGGGGAACGGAATGCTCCGTGCCTGCTTCGATGCGAGCGACTGGTTCGCGTGCTACATTGCCCCCACGCTCGGCGGGGGAACGCAGAGCCTTGGGGGGACTCAAGAGGATTTTGAGGTACTGCACGCTACAATAAGCGACAATATCATCCTGTGGATGAAACCCAAGATAAAGTGATGTGCGGATGACCAAGCAAGAAAAAATCGTATCGATGTTCAACGATATCGCCCCCACCTACGACCGCGCTAACCGGGTCCTGAGTATGGGCGTCGATACGTTCTGGCGTCGCAAGGCGTGCGATCTGGCCTACGGGTATTGCCCCTCCAAAACGCTTGATTCGATCGTCGATGTCGCGTGCGGCACGGGGGACATGATGGGATACTGGCAGCGCCGCGCCCAAAAGGCGGCCGTCAGCGTCGGTGAGATCGTCGGGATCGATCCCAGCGAGGGGATGGTGGCCGTGGGACGCGAAAAATTCCCGGAGCTGGCTTTTAGCATCGCGCCGGCCACCGCGCTGCCGCGAAACGACGCCTCGGCCGATATCATCAGCATTTCGTACGGCATCCGCAACGTCGTCGAACGCCAGGCCGCTTTGGGGGAGTTCAACCGCGTCCTCAAGCCCGGCGGCCTCGTCGTCATCCTCGAATTCATGAAAAATGAAAACCCTTCGCCGCTGGGCAAAATCCGCGACTGGTACATGAACAACGTCCTTCCGCGACTCGGTGGCCTGATCTCGAAAAACTACGAAGCCTACCGCTACCTCCCCGATTCGATCGAGGGGTTTTTGACCGTGGCGAAAATGAGAGCCGAGCTCGAAGAAGCGGGATTCGAGATGCTCTATGACAAAAGCTTTTCAATGGATATCTCGACTCTGATGATTGCCCGGAAGAAATAAAATGCCCTCCGCGATTTCCGTTTCGGGCCTGAACGAACAGATCAAAACACTCCTCGAGACCTCGTTCGAGTTCGTCAGCGTCGAAGGGGAACTCTCCCGCATCACCCACCACGGCAGCGGCCATATCTATTTCACCCTCAAAGACGCGGAATCCTCGATCAAAGGCGTCATGTTCCGAGGAAACGCCGCACGGCTGAAATTCCGCCTTGAAGAGGGTTCCCACATCATCCTGCACGGGGCACTGTCGCTGTACAAGCCCCGGGGCGAATACCAGATCAACGCCTTTAGCGCCGAACCCTACGGGGCGGGGGCCCTCTCCGTCGCGTACGAGCAGCTCAAGGCCAAACTCTCCGAAAAAGGGTATTTCGATCCGGAACGCAAAAAAACGTTTCCCCGGTTTCCGCGCACTATCATCCTCGTCACGTCGGCTACGGGGGCGGCGTTGCAGGATATGCAGCGGGTCGCCGCCCACCGGTGGCCGCTGGTGAAACTGGTCGTGCTCGACGTTCTGGTACAGGGGGAGCGGGCGGCGGCGCAAATCGTCTCTGCGCTTCGCTACGCGGATACCCTCGCATCCGATGCGGTCATCGTCGGACGCGGGGGCGGAAGCATCGAGGATCTGTGGCCGTTCAACGAAGAGATCGTCGCCGATGCCCTCTATGCGATGAAAACCCCGACCGTTTCGGCCGTGGGACACGAGATCGACTGGGTCATCAGCGACTACGTCGCCGACCTGCGCGCCCCGACCCCGAGTGCGGCGATGCAGATGCTGCTCCCCGATCGTTTTGAACTGATCCAGAACGTCGACGAGCTTCGCGTTTCGATGATGAATCTCCTGCGCCAGTCCCTGGCCCGTAAACGCGATACCCTCCTCATGCTGCAAGAGTCGTTCCGACGCCACGGCATCGAGCACCGCCTCACGGCCCAAAAAGAGGGGATTGCCGAGCTCAAAAAGCGTTTTGGGATCCAGATGACCCAGATGCTTCAACGCAACGCGCGCGATCTTCCGCTGCTCAAAGAGCGGTTTGAGCGGGAGATGATGCAGCGCCTTCGGGAAAAACAGAGCCTGATCGCCCAGATGAAAAACGGCTACGAAGCGCATCACCCCAGGCATAAAAACAAGAGCGGATTCGCACAGATCGCGCGGGAAGGGAAAGTGATCGATCTCGATACCCTCACGGTCGGTGAGACCTTTGAAGCGATGAACGA
>CAZBIR010000048.1:0-15757 GCA_964491035.1 uncultured Sulfuricurvum sp. | reverse complement strand
TCAGTTCGGCGAGCCGATCGTCGAGCTCCTCCTCGATCCGTTTGATCGCGCGGGAGAGCTTCTCCTGTCCCACGGCGAACTGGCTGGTGGCGTAGATTGTGATTGTTTCGATGTTCTGGATAACGCTGTTGTTCAGCGGTTCGAAGAGGGCCAGCCGCTCCACCTCGTCGCCGAAAAACTCGATTCTCAGCGCCTGGTCCTGCCAGTAGGGGGGATAGATGTCGACGACCTCGCCGTTGACGCGGAAATGCCCCCCCTCGAAGACGCTGTCGTTGCGGGCATACCCCATCTCGACGAGGCGAAGGAGGAGCTTTTTCTGGTTCATCTCATCCCCCAGCGCGATCACCTGCACCATCTTCTCGTACTCTTCGGGGTCCCCCAGACCGTAGTTGGCCGAGACGGAGGCGACGACGATGACGTCGTCGTAGCTGAGCAGGTTCGCCGTGGCCGAGAGGCGCAGCCGCTCCAGCTCGTCGTTGATCGAGCTGTCTTTTTCGATGAAAAGATCCTGCCTCGGGATGTACGCCTCGGGCTGGTAGTAGTCGTAGTAGCTGATGAAGTACTCGACGTGGTTTTCGGGGAAGAAGGCCCGGAACTCGCTGTAGAGCTGTGCGGCGAGGGTCTTGTTGTGGGTCATGATGATCGTGGGGAGCTGGACGCTTTCGATCACCTTGGCCATCGTGTAGGTTTTGCCGCTCCCCGTTACCCCCTCAAGGGCGACGTAGCGTTCACCCCGCTTGATCCCGCCGCTGAGCGCTTCGATGGCGACGGGCTGATCGCCGGCGGGCTGATAGGGGGTATGGACTTTAAAAATCGGCAAACGACGACCTTTGGAAAAAGATTTGAAATTATAGCGGAATTGCTGTTTTCTCTGTGGATGTATGGCATGGCCTGCGGCAGGATCTTATAATAAACCCTGTATCAAACAAGTATTAAACCGGTAAAAAACCACTTTTATACATTCCAAAACTCTGCCGTAGCCGAAAGCGAAAGTAACGGCCAAAGTGTGTTAAAATTGTGTCCAGTATAATAGAACGAAAAATTCCTATCCGAGGCTCATGATGCTGTTTAACCCGACCCCTCTTGAAAAACTCTCCAACCTGATGAACGATCTCCTTTCCCGGTACAACACGGTCAAAGAAGAGCTTGAAACGCTGCGGCAGGAGGTGGTGAGCCTGCGGGCGCACGGCACCGGTAAAGACGAAGAGATCGAACGGCTGCACGGCGAGCTGCGGAACCGGGATGCGGAACTGACGGCCAAAAACGCCGAGCTGGCCGAAAAAGATGCCGAGATCGAAGCGATCGTCGCCAAAATCGAAAGCATGCTGGGCTGATCCGGTGAAAACCAAGGTCTCCCTGACGATCAACGCCAAACGTTACGACATCGATGTAGAGGATGATTTTGCCCGTTTCCTCGTGGCCGGGATGAAAGAGGATTTCCACTACGAGGGGAACAACGACCTCAAACTCCTCCTCCAGGCTTACGTCCGCAAAAGCTTCGCCCTTTACGAGCAGGAGAAGCAGATTTCCGTCCTGATCGAAAAACTGCAAAATCCCTGATTTATTCCACAATCGCTTCACAATCCTCCCCTATACTGCTCCTATCCAAAGAGAAATCCGAAAGGGTTTCTCGAAACAAGGAGTCGAAAATGAAAAAGCTGATTATGTTACTGGCCGCCGCCGCAATGGCGGCAACGATGGCCCAGGCCGATGCCAAAACGGGCCAGAAGGTGTATCTGAAATCGCTCAAGGCGAAATTCGGCAATATGAACGGGACGAAGTTTGCCGCCGAACACACGGTGGCCGAATGGGAAGAGCTTTTCGCCAATGACGGAGCGGGATTTATCAAGGAATACGGCGAGCGGTTCCCCGCCGCGGTACCGGTTCTGACCAACCCGTCGATGAAGGATAAGCTTCAGGACGTCGGCGATTTCGCCAAGGAGTACGGTTCTGATAGCGGAAACGTCCCATCTTGCGGTTGATGTAAACCTGTGATGGTTTTAACAAAGCGCGGCGTGCTGCGCGCGGGCTCTCTGTCGAAGAGAACTCAGCGTTAGCGTAGCCGAGCGGGGCTTCGCTCCGCCGGCGTATAAAAACAGAATAAAAAGGATAGATCATGAAAACGTTGATTGCACTTGTAGGACTGACTGCTATGTTGAGCGCCGCTGACGGAGGCGCTTTGTATCAAAAATGTGCCGCCTGCCACGGGGCGAAAGGGGAAAAACCGGCTTTGGGTAAATCCGAAGTGATTGCCGGATGGAGTTCGGATAAAACCCTCGACGCCCTCAAAGGGTACAAAGCGGGAACCCGTAACACCAAAGGGATGGGGGCATTGATGAAAGGGCAGGTCGCCGCCCTCAGCGACGCCGACATGAAAACCCTCGGCGACTATATCGCGAAAATGAAATAACCGCATCCCCGGGAGTTTTTCTCCCGGGGTTTACTTCCACTCCACGCAGATCTTCGTCCCTTTTTTCTCTTCCGATTCCACCGAAATCTTTAGATCGTACTCCCTGGCGATCATCGCGACGATGTGCAGCCCGATCCCGAACCCCCCGACGCTGTTGTCCGCCCGGGTGTAGCGCTCGAAAATCCGCTCTATCATCGCCTCGGGGATACCGATACCGTTGTCCTCGACGCACAGCTGCCCGGTATGGAGGGTGATGCGGATCTCCCCCCCCATCCTATTGTACTTGATCGCGTTGGAGAGGAGGTTGTCGATGAGGCGGGTTGCTTTGATCGGATCGATCCACAGCCGCACCGGGGGATCGATGTGCACGTCGAGGGTGATTTTTTTCTGCTCGATCCGGTGGCGAAAATACTCCAGCCGCTCCAGCAGCAGCGCACCGATGTCGAGATCATCGTTACGGACGGCGAGGTCGTGGTTGAGGATCAGGTAGGTGAGGTCGTCGTAGAGCGTCGAGATGGTCCGCGAAGCGATCTCGATCCGGGAGAGCTTTTTGGCGATGGCGGGGGGCAGATCGCTCTCTTTGAGCGCTTCGACATTGGTCAGGATGGCACTGACGGGGGTATTGAGCTCGTGGGTTGTATCCTTGATGAAATGATCCAGCAGCAAGATCGCCTCGTTCATGGGGCGCAGGAAAAGGCGCGAGAGGGTATACCCGATCGCGGCGAGGATCAAAAAGAGGGCGGAACCGAACAGCAGCGCGTTGCGGTAAAACTGTTTTTTCCACAGTTCGTCGTCGCGGGTTTCGAACACGAGGTAGTATTCCCCAAGCCCGTAGGGGGAGAGGGGGATGATGAGGTGGATGAAGCCGTTGTGCAGCGCGATGTTTTCGTCGAAGTTTTGATGGCTCTGGCGGAGGTTTCCGACGAGGAGCGCCTTGTCGTAACCGTAGAGGGCGGTGCGGTAGGCGAGGTCTTTGGGGAAGGAGGCGAGATCGATCCCTCCTTCCAGCCACGATTTGAGGCGGGGGACGTAGTTTTCCGATTGCAGCTGCATCGCGAGGCGGTGGGAGGAGAGCATCTGCGCGCGCACCGATTCGTAATAGAGAGTGCCGATCAGGGCGAGGATCAGTATCCCCATCACCCCATAAAGGGCGAGGAACGAACGGAGGGTGCGGTATTTAGCGAAACTGATACCCGAGGCGTTTGTGGCTGACAATCCGGTCCTTTCCGAGGAGTTTGCGCAGCGTTTTGATGTAGGTGCGTAGGCTCCCGTCACTGGGGGTTTCATCGTAATCCCACAGGTGTTCCATGATGGTTTCATGCGCCAGGAGCTCGTTTTGATGCTGGATGAAAAGTTTGAGGAGTTTGTGTTCTTTAAGCTGGAGGTTCTGCTCTCTCCCTCCGATTTTCAGGCTCTGGTTTTCCACGTCGTAGGTAATCCCCCCGCCCAGATCGAGGGTTTCGGTGGGATTGTGAAAGAAATTGCGTTTGAGGATCGTTTTGATCCGCAGCAGCAGCTCTTTGAGCTCGAACGGTTTGCGCAGGTAATCATCCGCACCGCTCTCAAACCCCGTTTCGACGTCGTTCATCGCGTTACGGGAGGTGATGAAAATCGCCGGGGTGGCATTCCCTTCCCGGCGCGCCCCCTTCAGGAAGGAAAAACCGTCCCCTCCGGGGACGTTGACATCCAGGAGGAGGAGATCGAATTTCTGCTCGAAGAGGACCTCTTCGGCGGAGGGGGCATCGTATACGCAGACGACCTCGAAACCGTGCTCTTCGAGGTATTCGCCCACGCTCTCGGCGAGATTGGGATCGTCTTCGAGGAGAAGCAGGCGCGTTTTCATCCCAGTACCCCCGCGGCGATAAAGAATACGAACGCGATCGCGGCCGAGATGAGGGCGTAGGGAAGCTGGGTGCGGGTGTGTTCGATGACGTCGCATCCCGAGGCCATCGCCGAGATGATCGTCGTATCGGAGATGGGGGAGCAGTGATCCCCGAAAACGCCCCCCGAGATTACCGCCCCCATCACGAGCGCCGGGGGGGCACCCAGGGCGACGGCCAGCGGGACGGCGATGGGAAGCATGATGCTAAAAGTCCCCCAGCTCGTCCCCGTCGCGAACGCGATGATTCCCGAGAGGAGGAAAACGGCGGCGGCCAGGTAGGGGGTAGGGAGGTAATCGCCCACGAACGAGGCCATGTAAGCCCCCACCTCCATGTCCGAACAGACCCCCCCGATCGCAAAGGCGAACAGCAGGATCGTGGTGATCGGAATCATCGATCTGGCCCCTTCCAATCCCGTCGTGATAAAATCAGGGAGGCTCATGGCCCCGGTGGAGCGGTAATAGATCCCCATCAGGACCAGGGTCAGGAGGAGGGTATAGAAGATCGAGCTCGATCCCGATCCCTTCAGGATGTCCCCTTCCCCCGTGAGAACCATAAACCCGACGACCCCCCCGATCATCCACAGAATCGGCCAGAGAAAATAGCCTACCCTCCCTTGCGAAAGGGGCTGGGCGGATTCGGCGGGAACGTCGATCGATGCGTTGCGCATGGGCCCGATGTCGATATCGTAGACGATGACGACAAACGTCACGATCAGCGCCACGTAGGCATAAAAGTTGTAGGCGATCGATTGGATGAGCCATACGGCGCTCTCGCCGACGATGAGCCCCGCGGTAATCTGGGTCCCGATCAGCCCTAGCAGCAGCGCTCCCCAGCCGTTGAGGGTAAGGATCGAACAGACCGGGGCGGAAGTGGAGTCGCAGACGAAGGCGAGTTTGGCCCGGCTGATCCCGTAGCGGTCGCAGAACGGCTTGCCGATGGCCCCGGCGACGAGGGAGGTGATCGAAGACTCGATGAAAATGACGAGCCCGGCGACGTAGCTGGGAAGAAGGGCCCTTTTTCTGGAGGTGACGAGGGGGCGTTTGACGCTCAGTTCATGGACGAGCCCGGCGACGCCGCCGCTGCGTTCGATGAGAAGCATCACCGAGCCGACCATGACGGCGAAACCGAGGGTTTTGAGGACCCACGCTTCGCCCAGCAGCCCCCCGAAACGCTCTACGATCCGGAGAAAGGCCCCCCAGGGTTCAAACCCCGCAAGTATGATGTCGCCGACGATCACGGCTGCGGCGAGGGAGACGAAAACCGACCGGCTCCAGAGGGCGAGGACAATCGCGATAAAAGGGGGGACAAGCCCCAGCATTCCGTATTCGATGGAGAGATCCTTCAGAGGGCCAGTTGCAGCCGCATGATTCCGCTTCGTCCGAACTGCTCTTTGTAATATTCGCTCCGTTTTTCGTCGATCGTTTCAAAGCCCAGTTTTTTATAGATCATCTCGTTTTCGGCCGAACCGATTTCGATGGAGGTCTGCACTTTACGGTACCCCTTGAGGCGGGCGGTCAGCATCGTTTTCCCGACGAGCTCCTTGTAGACGTCGATGCTTTTGCAATCGTTTTTGACCCAGAGGAAATCGAGGACGAATGTTTTGTTGTCCACTTCTCCCTCGCACAGCAGGTAGGCGGCGATCCGTTCGTGATAGCTCTCGTCAAACCCGATCTCTTCGAGCGCTTTGGAAAATATTTCGTGGGTCGCGATCCGCGGTTCGTAGCCGCAGATGACGCCGATCGGGGCCGATCCCGAAAGAGCGACGAAAAAATTGGAGTAATGACAGTACGATTTGGTAGGGGTGAGAGCGAGGCGTTTGAGGTGGTGGGCCAGTTCGGCGTCTTCGGAAGTGTTGAAGACGAGATCGAACAGGCCAATCTTTTTCCCGCTCCTCGAACTTTCCAGCAGCGCTTGGACAACAATTTCAATATCCGCTTCGGACGCTTTTCGAACGGTAACCGCCATTGTGGCCTCGCTTCTGGATTTTTCAATATGCTATACTACCTAACTTTAAAAAACCCTAAGATAAGAAGCAATGTTTAAAAGTTTTCTAAGTTTTATTGCCGCGACGTTTTTTCCTTCGGAACAGCTCGTTGTCGTGGTGTCGGACGATCTCAATGCCACGCGTGCGACGATGCAGCGTTACGAGAGGGGGGAACGGTGGGAGAAAACCGGCTCCGCCGTTCCGGTAACGCTGGGGAGATCGGGGCTGGGGTACGCGCAGGGCCCCCAGCCGCTCAAAATGGAAGGGGACGGCCGAAGCCCCGTGGGGCTCTTCCCGATTACGGCGACCTTCGGGTACGATCCCGCAGGGGTGGGGCAGATGCCCTACCTGCATGCGGACGAAAAGCTGATCTGCATCGACGATGCGCAGGATGAGCGTTACAACGAGATTCTCCCGCTATCGGGGGACAAACCCAAAAGTTTCGAGTGGATGCGGCGCGAAGACGGGCTTTACCGGTACGGTGCCGTGATCGGCTACAACGCGGATGGGAAAAAGGGGCGGGGATCGTGTATCTTCCTCCATCTCAACCATCCCGACCGCCGTCCCACGTCGGGGTGTACGGCGATGGATGAAGCCGGGCTTGTCGAATTGCTCGGATGGCTCGACCCGGAAAAAAAACCCCGCATACTGCAATTGCCCAGAAGCGACTGCCCGGCATATCAAAAAGAGTTCGAGGGGATTGAGTGTGAATGAGCCTCCCCGCGTTAACGGGGAGAGGAGGAAATATCAGTCGTTGATGACGTCCGGTTTGGGCGTTTTGGCGGTTGAGGCGGGGAGCATCGGGTAAACCACGGCCGGTTTTCTCCCTTCCAGGGCTTTGAGGAACGTTTCGATCTCGCTGACTTCCTGATCGTTCAGATCGGCACCCAGCTGGATCCGTCCCATCTCTTTGATCGCTTCGGAGAGGGTCGCGATCTGGCCGTTGTGGAAATACGGAGCCGTTTCGGTGACGTTGCGCAGCGTCGGTACGCGGACCATGCCGTTCGCATCCCCTTTGAAATCGCCGACTTTCATGTATTTGTATTCACCCGTGACGTTGAACGCATTCATCGTTCCGCCCAGCGCGATATCGTTGTGGCAGGTCGCACACCCTTTGTCGATGAACGTTTTGAGCCCTTTTTGCTCCGCTTTGGTGAGGGCGTTTTTCTTGCCGTTCAGGAAATCGTCATAGCGTGAGGGGGTCACGAGGGTCCGTTCGTAGACGGCGATCGTGTCGGCCACTTTTTCAAACGAGATTTTCACGTCTTTGCCGTACGCTTTTTTGAACGCGTTGACGTACGCGGGGATCGAATTGACGACCGCTTCGACGTGCTCTTTGGGGGCAGCCATCTCCGGACCCGCCTGGATCGGTCCCTGCGCCTGGTCTTCGAGGTGTGGACTGCGGCCGTCCCAGAACTGCTGGGCATAGAACACGGCGTTATAGACCGTCGGCGAGCTGAGGTGATGGGGATTGGCTTTCCATTTATGGCCGATCGCGGCGCTCATCCCGTCGCTTCCGCCGAGGGCGAGGTTGTGACAGGTGTTACAGCTCACCAGCCCGCTTTTGGAGAGGCGGGGATCGAAGTAGAGCATTTTCCCCAGTTCGGCTTTGGCGGCGGTGGTGGGGTTTTTGGGATTGGAGGTCAGTTTTTCGACCGCTTTTTTCGAAGCGGGGATCGGTTTGAGGCCGGCCTTTTTGGCTTCGTCGACGAGTGAGGAGCCCATCACGGCGGTGGCAACGACGGCGGAAATCATCAGTGCTTTCATGGTACTGTCCTTTAGGGTGAAATTTATCGATTGGATAAGTATAGCACACCTTTAATAAAGGAAAATCTTTATCCTTTAACTAATTCGGCGATGACGGTGGAGCGCTTGGTGTATTCGAGTCTGCGGCATGCCGATTCGAACGCCCCGCTCTCGCCGACGAGGATGCAGTGCCCTTTGGCCCGGGTGATGGCGGTATAGAGGAGTTTGGTGTTGAGCATGATGCGGTGCGAAAAACTCATGACGATGACGACGGTATCGTACTCCATCCCCTGCACCTTGTGGATGCTCAGCGCGTAGGAGAGGTGGAGCCGTTCGCCGATCCCCTCGAACGGGTAGCGGACGATCACCTCTTCGTTGGGATAGTAGACGTAGGCGAGCTCCTCCTCGTCGTCGATCCGAAACAGCAGCCCGCACATCCCGTTGAAGATCCGCCGCTCGCTCGCTTCTGCTCCTTCTTTGAACTCTTCGGGGGTGTAGGAGGGGAGGTTTTCGTTTTTGATGTGGACCACCTTGTCCATGAGCCGCAGCTCTCCGTGTCGGGTCGAAATCTTTTTTTTCGGATTGGGGTTGAAGTAGCCTTGCATGAGGACGTTGAGATTTTCGACTCCCAGCGTATGCGCCCTCATCGGCGAGAGGATCTGGAAGGCGTTGAGGTATTCGCGGATCGCTTTGGTCTGCAGGAGGGTACGCGAGGTTTCGAGGTGTTCGAGGGTCACTTCGGCGATTTTGGCCAGGATGTTGTGGGCGTGGGTCTGGAGCACCTCGCCAAACGCATCGGCGCTGAGGCTGTTTTTGAGGGCGTAGCGCCCCGGCAGGTCCATCGCAACGAACGTGAAATCCTCGTAGCGTTCCCGGTAGGGGGGGAGAACCCCGCGGCGGACGTCGTTGGCGATGAGGGGAAGAGCCTGGTCGTCGCGCTGGCGGTAGATCCGCGTGAGCATGACGGTGGGGGCGAGTTCGAGTGCGATGGCGTCGCTGAGGGGATTTCCCGCTCCGATCGGGGGGAGCTGGGCATCGTCTCCGACGATGATGACCGTCGCGTCGGGGGCAATCTTGGCCATCATCCGGGCGAAAAGGGTCGAATTGATCATCGAGGCTTCGTCGATCAGGAGCACTTTAAAGGGGAACGTGTCGTGCGATTCGAACCGTACCAGCAGGCTCTGGATCGTCCCGCTCGCATAGCCGCTGCGCTCCCGGATCCGCTGAGAGGCAATCCCGCTCAGGGCGCAGGTCATGATGAGAGTGGGATCGTGGCGGGTCGAGAGGAGATCGAGAAGGGCTTTGGCGGTGGTACTTTTCCCCGTCCCAGCGTACCCGACGAGGAAGAGGAGCCCCGTTCCGGCATTGACGAGGCGGAGCGCCTCGAGCTGCTGTTCCCCGAGGGAGAGGGAACGTTCGAGCAAAAAGCTCTCCAGCTCTTCGGTGAGGGGCGGATGGGCCGATTTTCCCCGGGCACGGAACTGCTCCAGGAGAAACTTTTCCGCTTCATAGATGCGGGTCGGGGAGAGCTTGCCGCTGGAGAGACGGACGATGCTCCCCTCGCGGATGCGGTCTTCGAGCGCTGCGTCATAGGGATCATGCTCCCCCAGCTCCAGCAGCAGGTCGAGTTTGTCGTAGAGGGTGCCGCGTTCGATGCAGCTGTTCCCCTCCGCGTCGCAGTGTTCGCCGAGGGTGTACTCCATAGCGGCCTGAATGCGGCGGGGGTCGTGGACGCCGATTCCCATTTGAACGGCAATGTCATCGGCTTTTTTGAACCCGATCCCGTTGATTCGCATCAGGCCGTAGGGGTTGGCGCGGATCGCCTCGATCGGATCGGCAACGTCGCGCATCGCCTCGGCGATGAGACGCAGCAGCGAGGGGGTGACGCCGTAGGGGGCAAGGTACTCCCCCAGCAGCCGCATCGAGCGAAACTGCTTCCACCCGGCCGAGAGTTTGGCGAGCCGTTTGGCGCTCATCCCCCTGATCTCCATCAGGCGGCCGATATCGTTGTCGAGGATCTCGATGAGCCCTTCGGTCGTGTAGCGCTCGATCAGCTCTGCGGTGAGTTTTTTCGTGAATCCCTTGACGACGCGGTTGAGAAAAAAGAAAAGCTCGTGCTGGTTGACGAGGAGTGATTCGGCCTTGAAGCTCCGGCCGTAGCGCTCATGCTCCTCCCATGACCCCTTGAGGGTGACGGCGGCCCCCTCGAGATGGGCAACGTCGCTCTCGTAGTAGTGGGCGGAAATCTTCTCCCCGCTGCGCAGCAGCGCGATGAAGAAGCCGTTGTTCTCGTAGATGATCTTGTCGATTTGGCCGATCAGGGTTTGCATGGGGCGATTGTAGCGAAAATTTTGGGGAGGGGAGGATTTTCGGGCACTCTGAAATGCCCGGAAGGGCGGATCAGGCTTTAACCCGCTGGATCCGTGCTTCTTCCTGCTCTTTGTAGAGCTCGGCGCACCCGCGGGCCAGTTCGCGGATTTTGAGGATGTAATTGGCCCGCTCGGTCACCGAGATCGCCTTGCGCGCATCGAGGGTATTGAACGTGTGTGACGCCGCCATGCACAGATCGTAGGCGGGGAGGGGGAGGCCCGCGTCGAGGCATCGCTTGCACTCGGCCGATTTGGCGTCGAAATCGCTAAAGAGCATCGCGGTGTCGGCGATTTCGAAGTTGTATTTGCTAAACTCGATCTCCCCTTCCTTGTGGATGTCGCGGTAGAGGGTTTTGCCGTAGTTGTTTTCACTCCATACGATATCAAACACCGTATCGACCCCCTGCAGGTACATCGCCAGCCGCTCGGTGCCGTAGGTGATCTCGACGGCGACGGGATCGCACGTGACTCCCCCGACCTGCTGGAAGTAGGTGAACTGCGTCACTTCCATACCGTTGAGCCACACTTCCCAGCCCAGACCCCAGGCCCCCAGCGTCGGGGACTCCCAGTTGTCCTCGACGAAACGGATGTCGTGTTCGGCGAGGTTGAGTCCCAGGTATTCGAGGCTTTTGAGGTAGAGCTCCTGGATGTTCTCGGGGCTGGGTTTGATCAGCACCTGGAACTGGTAGTAGCTCCCCAGGCGGTTGGGGTTCTCGCCGTAGCGCCCGTCGGTGGGACGGCGGCTGGGAGCGACGTAGGCGACCGACCACGGCTGAGAATCCAGAGAGCGCAGAAACGTGGCGGGGTGGAACGTCCCCGCCCCCGCCGCGACGTCGTAGGGCTGGACGATCGCGCACCCCTGCTCGTTCCAGAATTGTTGCAGTTTCAAAAGCAAATCACCAAACGTTATCATAATCATCCCGGTAAAAAATTTGTGCCATTATACCAAAACCGCGCGCGGTGGCTTCAGAAGCAAAGCTCTTCTTAATGAAATCCCCTCTACACTGTTGGGACTACTAAAAAGGCTATTTCGGTGATGGTCCGTTATCTGATACTTTTTTTATCCTTTTTGACCCATCTGGGCGCCCAGCCGCCCGTCGAGAAAGTCTCCGTGCAGCTTCAGTGGGCCGATCAGTTCCAGTTCGCCGGCTATTACGTTGCCAGGGAAAAAGGGTTTTACGCGGACGCGGGGCTGGAGGTGACGCTGCACAAATTCGATCCCGCTAAGCTTCCGGTCGATGAGGTGGTGGCGGGACGTTCGACGTACGGGATCGGCCGCTCGTCGCTGCTGGTGGACCGGATGAACGACAAACCCGTCGTCGCCCTCGCCGCCATCTTCCAGAGTTCCCCGTTTATCCTCCTCTCCGCCAAATCGGCCAATATCCGCACCCCCCGCGACCTGATCGGCAAGCGGGTCATGATGACCGAGGATTTCCAGGACACGGTCGCAATCCGGGCGATGGTCAACTCTCAGGGGATGAAAATGGAGGAGATGAAGTTCATCCCGCACTCCTACAACCCCGCAGACCTGGCCAACGGCAAAACCGACGTGATGGCCTGCTATATCTCCAACGAGCCTTTTGTCCTGCAGGAAATGGGGATCGAGACCAACACGATCAATCCCGAGCAGTACGGATTCGATTTTTACAGCGATATCCTTTTTACGACCGACCGGGAGGTGCGCGATCACCCCAAACGGGTTCGTGCGTTCGTCAACGCGACGTTGCGGGGATGGGAGTACGCGTTCGAGCACATCGAAGAGACCGCCGCGCTGATCAGGGCAAAATACAACGGCCAGAACAAATCGTACGCGAGTCTCGTGTATGAGGGGAAAGTGCTCAAAGAGCTCGCTTATCGGGGGAACAGGCCGCTGGGCTCGATCGATCCCGAAAAATTCCGCCGGATTTCCGATATCTACAAGGTGATGGGGATCCCGCAGGATGAGGATAAACTCCGCTCGATCGTATACAGGGATGCGCTGGCCTCTTCAATCCCCCTCTCCATCGCGGAGCGGAGCTTTTTGCAGATGACGAAAATCCGCTACACCTCGACCATGCGGTGGCCCCCTTTCAATTTTCCCGACGAAGCGGGAGGGCTGCAGGGGATCGCCAGGGATTTCTGGAATCAGATCGTACAGCGGACGGGGATGCAGGCCTCCTACGTGCCGGCCGATACCTGGTCGGTTGTCCTCAATGCGATCCGTTCCAAGGAGGCCGACGTGACGCTGGGGACGGCGATGTCCGCCGACAAGGAGCCCTACGCGATTTTCTCCAAACCCTACGCGACCTACCCCAACGTGATCGTCACGAACAAAACGATCGACTTTATCCCCTCACTCGAGGCGCTGGAAGGGAAAAAGGTGGCCATCGGGGAGGGGTACAGCATCGCAGACATCATCGAGCGCCATTACCCCAAAATCCAGATCGTCAGCGTCGAGGACAGCCGCGAGGGGCTCAGGCTGCTCAGTGCCAAGCGGGTCGATGCCGTGATTGACATTCTCCCCGTCCTCACCTACCTGATGAACGCCGATCATTACGTCGACCTGAAAATTTCGGGGACGACCGATTTTGCGTTCGACGTCCGTTTCATGATCCGCAACGATTATCCCGAACTCAAAGCGATCATCGACAAGGCCATCGACTCGATCACCCCCGCCGAACGTCAGAAAATCATCAACCGCTACGTCGCGATCACCTACGAAGACCGGATCGACTACCGTTGGGCATACGGGATCGGGTTCAGCGCCCTGTTTGTCATTGCACTGTTCCTGTACCGCCAGTTTGAACTGGGGCGGTACAACGAGCGGCTTTTGCGCCTGGCGACCACCGATCCGCTCACCCAGCTTCCCAACCGGATCAAAACCGACGAACGTCTGATGGAAGCCCACGCGAATGCCCGCCGTACCGAGCGCCCTTATGCGGTCATCATGCTCGATATCGACTGGTTCAAGCGGGTCAATGATACCTTCGGGCACCTGGCTGGGGATCGCACCCTCGTTGCCGTAGCACGGATCCTGCGTACCCATATCCGCCAGACCGATACCGCCGGACGGTGGGGCGGGGAGGAATTCATCATCATCTGTCCCGAAACCGACGCGCAGGGAGCTCTCGAGCTGGCCCGCAAGATCCAAAAAGCGATCAACGAACACGATTTTGATACCGTTCACTCGGTAACGTGCAGTTTCGGGATCAGCGAATGCCGTCACGACGAACGGGCCGAAAGCGTTGTCGGACGGGCGGACAATGCTCTCTACAGCTCCAAAAACGGGGGAAGGAACCGGATAAACGTCCTCTAGTCGAGGCGGCAGACGATATCGCCGATCGTTTTTCCCAGCGCCTGCGCGACGACGGAACATTTGACTTTGAGCAAAAAGCAGACCCTTTTTCGCCGCAGCGGGGTGAGGCATTCATAATTTCCCATCCCCTTGGCGATGACCAGATCGGCGGTATCGAAGCGCTGCTGTGCCTCGGGGAGGGCGAGTTCGTAGGTGAACCCCGGTGTGGGAACGCCGCTGTCGAGTACTTCGCACACCTGATCCATCCCCGATTCGAGAGCCTCTTTCATCGTCACGTCGTTGATGATCGGATTGCCGCGCACGACGTAGGTGATATGGAGATGGGGATAGAGTTTCGCGAGGGTTTCGATCGCCAGCTTGTCGAAAATGTGTTCCCCCGCGTTGTCGCCGATGTAGAAAAGGGTCCGGGCATGAGCGAGGGCATGACGCAGCGAGGCGGTGTCATCCTGGGCAAACGGCGTATCGAAAACCGACAGGATCGCCTCGTGCAGATCGAAACGGACCTCTGCGGCCAGATCGATCACGTTGCCGACGACGGCGGTTTTCAACAGGGCGATCAGCGGGTCGGGGCTGGTGTCGATGACGGATTGTAAAAACGGCAGGTAATGGCATGCCTGCTCGGTGGCGTGTTCTTTTTGGCGATCGTAGAGATCGTTTTTCCCGGCGATCTGGGCCATCGCTTCGTACAGCGGCGTCGCCAGCATCGGGGGAGAGAGGGAAAAATCGGCATTCAGGAGGGCCATATCGACGTAATCGGTGATGCGTGCTCCCAGCCCCTCGTCCGCGTGAATGGCTTCGCAGACCCGGCGGCTCTGGGCAGCAATGCAGCCGATACACTCTTCTTTGATTTTCATCCTCTTCCTGCTCCGGAAACGCCCTCTACTGGGCGCCGTATTCGTCGATCACTTTGCCCCACATCAGTTTGTATTTGCGGCGCATGAATTCCACCTCCTGCTGGGAGAGGCGGAGCTGCTCGGTGAGGGTGTCGATCGTTTTGCGGTCTTCTTCGTAGAGTTCCTGGAGCGAGGCGAGGGCTTCTTTGAGAAATTCATTTTCGTTTTTGATCGATTCGATCGTCTCTTCTTTGGCGATCAGCACTTTTTCATGCAGGTTGATGATGGTGCCGATCGTTTTCTCCACGAAATTGGCCCCCATCGTAACGTCGGCTTCAGAGGCGCTCAGCTCGTGCAGCGTCCCGGGGACAATCCCCGCCATCCCCTGCGAGGGATCGATGTAAACCTGCCCGTCCTCGACGATCGTGGTCAGTTTTCCCCGGACGATCAGCGTTTCGACCTCGCTTCGATCCATCTGTGTCAATCGTGCGTATTCATCGATACTCATCCAGTGCCCCTGCATCCCTGTCCGCCTTTGGTGTGTGATTGAACGGATCTAGCAAAAAGTGTGCCGAAAAGAGAGAAGGATGATTTTTTGCTTTTTCAGAGAGGGAAATTCAGCGTTAGCGTAGACTGATCCGGCTGTTGAAGATGCATATGCCAGGAAAAGCGCGGTTTACTGCGCGCGGGCCTCCCGCCGAGGGAAACTCAGCGTTAGCGTAGACTGATCCGGCTTTGCCGGACAGTCGTATAAAATTTATAGTATGGTCTCGATTTCGAGGGAATCCATTTCCACTTTTTTCGCTTTCGCGATCCGGTCTTCCTGGAGTTTCATCCGCAGCTCCTCGTTTTCCAGCGCGAGGATCTGCATCGCGAGGTAGGCGGCGTTTACCGCACCCGCTTTGCCCAGCGCAACGGTAGCGACGGGCATCCCCGAGGGCATTTGGACGGTCGAGAGCATCGCGTCCATTCCATCCATCGCCCCCCCCTTCATCGGGACACCGATGATGGGGCGGATCGTTTTGGAGGCCAGAACTCCGGCGAGGTGAGCCGCCATGCCGGCTGCAGCGATGAACACCTGTGCCCCTTTGGCCTCGGCTTTGGCAATATAATCTTTGGTCCGCTCAGGGCTCCGGTGGGCCGATGAGATGATCAGTTCGTACTGGACTCCAAACGCTTCGAGGGTATCGGCGCACGACTTCATGACGTCGTAATCGCTTTTGCTTCCCATGATGAT
>CAZBIR010000047.1:0-16442 GCA_964491035.1 uncultured Sulfuricurvum sp. | reverse complement strand
CACCGTACAATCGCGGTATGAAAGTAACCCCCGAACATTTACGCTATTTGCCGACTACCCGCGAGGAGATGGATGCGCGCGGCTGGGAGCAGTGCGACGTGATCCTTGTCTCCGGGGACGCCTATATCGATTCCCCTTTTATCGGCGTCGCCGTCGTCGGACGGATACTGGAGCGGGAAGGGTACCGCGTCGGGGTCATCGGGCAGCCCGATGTCGCGACCGACGATATCAGGCGTCTGGGAGAGCCGCGCCTTTTTTGGGGGGTCAGCGGCGGGAGCGTCGATTCGATGGTCGCCAACTACACTGCCACCAAAAAATTCCGCAAAAGCGACGACTACACCCCCGGAGGGGTCAATAATGCCCGTCCCGACCGGGCGACGCTGGTCTACACCAACCTGATCCGCAAACATTTCAAAAACACTGCTCCCATCGTGCTGGGGGGGATCGAAGCGAGCCTGCGCCGCGTGACGCATTATGATTACTGGTCCAACAAACTGCGCAAACCGGTGCTGTTTGATGCCAAAGCCGATTACCTGATCTACGGGATGGGGGAGGGGGCGATCATCGAGCTTCCCAAACGGCTCGAGCGGGGCGAATCGCCTCATGACATCCGGGGGTTGTGCTATATCGCCAAGGAACCGCGCGAGGGGTATCTGAGCCTCCCCTCGCATCAGGAGTGCTTGGATAACAAAGAGCGTTATATCGATCTTTTCGACATCTTTTACGACAATAACGACCCCATCTCCGCCAAGGGGCTTTGCCAGGAGGTGGACGGCCGCTTCGCGATCCAGAACCCTCCGGCCGATTATCTGGACGAAAGTGAGATGGACGCCGTTTCGGCATTGCCCTTCACCCGCGAACTCCACCCCTATCACCGCCCAAAAGGTGCGGTAAAGTGCCTTGAGACGATCAAATTCTCCATCATGACCCATCAGGGGTGCTGGGGGGAATGCAACTTCTGCGCGATCGGGGTCCATCAGGGGCGCACCATCCGCACCCGCAGCGAAGAATCGATCCTCGCCGAGGCGACACAGTTTACACAGTACAAAGATTTCAAGGGGATCATCAGCGACGTCGGAGGGCCGACGGCCAACATGTACGGCTACGAGTGTTCCAAAAAACTCAAACACGGCACCTGCGACCATCAGCGCTGTGTTGACGACACCCACCTGTGCAAGAAGATGAAAGTCGACCACACCCGCGTCATCAACCTCCTGCGCCGCCTGCGGGAGGTGCGGGGGATCAAAAAAGCGTTTGTTGCTTCGGGGGTTCGCTATGATCTGATCAACGAAGACAAACGGCAGGGATACGAGTACCTCAAAGAGATGGTGCGCCACCACATCTCCGGGCAGATGAAGGTCGCCCCCGAACACACCTCCCCCCACGTATTGCACCTGATGAACAAACCGGGCAAACAGACCCTCGTCGATTTCAAAAAGCTCTACGACCGCCTCAACCGTGAAGAGGGGAAAAACCAGTTTCTTACCTACTACCTGATCGCCGCACACCCCGGATGTACCGAGAAAGACATGCACGACCTCAAGCGTTTCACGACGCAGGAACTCAAGATGAATCCCGAGCAGGCGCAGGTGTTCACCCCGACGCCGGGGACCTATTCGGCGGTGATGTATTACACCGAGATGGACCCCGTGAGCCGCCAAAAAATCTTTGTCGAAAAAGACACGGCGCGCAAGGAGAAGCAAAAACAGATCGTCGTCGCCAAGGATACGTTCAAAAGCGGGTTTGCGAGTTAAACAAATTTACGCTATCCTGTCCCCTTACGGAAAAAATAGGGGGGAAAATAATGGTCGATCCGAACGTGTTGAAAAAACTCCAGAAAGCACTTCGGAACCAGGCCCTTCTTTACGTCGAGAGCAATCCCGGGTTACGCGCACAGGCGGGGGAATTTTTCCAGTCGGTGTTTGAAACGGTGCACATTGCCGCGGACGGGGAGGAGGGGCTGGCGCTTTTTCGCAAACATCATCCCCCCATTGTCGTCACCGCGATCAAAATGCCGAAAATCGACGGCCTGAACCTGATCAGGACCATCCAGTCCGAGATTCCCGAAACGAAGATCATCATCACTTCGGCCCACGACGATCCGGCGTGGCTGCACGAAGCGATCCGGCTGAAAGTGTTCGATTACCTCGTCAAGCCGGTGACGATGCAAAAGGTGGTCGAGACGCTGATCCGGTGCGCCAAAGAGCTTCGCATCGAGATGCATCAGCGGCTCTTCAACACCTACCTCCACCAGATTTTCAACTACCAGCACAACCTGATTTTGCTCCTTCACCAGGAGACGGTGGTGATGGCAAACCAACCGTGTCTGGAGTTTTTCAAAGCCTCCGGGGTAGAGGAGTTTCAGCGCCGTTTTCTCAATTTCGGGGAGCTTCTCCTCGAACACAGCGGTTTTTTGTACAACCGCGACAAGATCGAATGGCTTCGGGAAGCCAAAAACCACCCCGGCAAGCTCTACAACGTCAAAATCGCAGACGGGTCGGGGCAGAGCCACCATTTCGTCCTGAATCTCCAGACCCTCCCGGACAAGGACGATTATTACGTCCTCTCCCTCAACGACGTGACCGAGCTCAACCTGCTGCGCCTCTTCGATCCCACCGCGGTCGATCGCGAATCGATCGTCCGGGATCAGAAAGCGCTGCGGGGATTGCTGGAGATGGCCAAGCGCAACAACGCGAAAATCAAGCTCCATAACCTCTATAAGGGGCTCAGTATCGCCAACGACGGGATCATCGACGAATTGGCCGAAAAATTCGTCCGGATCAAGACGACGCAGATGCAGCTCAAAGCGATCCAGCTGGAGCGGCAGGTGGTGCTGGTATCGGATATTTTCCCGATGTTTATCGTATCGACCGATATCCTCTCGATCGATATGGAGCGTCTGAGCGTGAAACTGGGCGAATGCAAGATGACCTCCACCAGCCCGACGCGCCGCGAGTACATCCGCGTCATCCCCGAAAAAGACGCCCGGGTGACGATGCTCTACCAGGGGCGCAAATTTGATACGAACCTCGAAATCGGCGACGTTTCGATCAAGGCGCTCCGGCTGGTAATGGATTCGCTCCCCGCCGGTTTCCAGGTCGGCTCCAAGGTGATACTGGACCTCGTACTGGGGGTCCCGCCGCTGAAACTGACCATCATCAACACCCCCGCCGACGTACTGCGGATACGGGAGCAGTCGCGCTATTTCGAGGTCGTGTTCACCTACGATCTCGCGTCGCTCCACCGTAAGGAGCTGACCGAATACATCGCCAAGCGGCAGATGCAGTTAATTCGCGAATTCAAGGAGAGAACCAATGGATAAAGAGACGATGTTGTACGACGACGGCATCCACAAATGCGTCATGTTCAGCCTCGAAGACGAGGAGGCCGAAGATAAATCACTGTCGGTCAACCAGTTTTTGATCATTCAGGGAGAGAGCGCGATTCTCATCGATCCGGGAAGCGGGGCGATTTTCACCGAGCTGTACGAAGCGATTGCGCGCCACATCGACCCGCAGAAAATCAAATACATTTTTTTCTCCCACCAGGATCCCGACGTCGCCGGGGCGATCGCGGAGTGGAGCGTCGCGACGAGCGCGAAGCTCATCATGTCGGGGCTGTGGACCCGCTTTATGAGCCATTACGGGCTGATGGACTTTTCGCGGATCATCGCCCTTCCCGACCACGGGGGGCGCATTCCGTTCAAAGAGGGGCATATCGAGTTCGTCCCGGCCCATTTTCTCCACAGCCCGGGCAACTTTTCACTCTACGACAGCCGTTCGAAAATCCTCTTTTCCGGGGATATCGGCGCGGCAATCCTCTCGCCCCAGAATCTAAATAAACGGGTCGATGATTTCGCCTTACACCGCCCCTTCCTGGAGAGTTTTCACAGCCGCTACATGGCCTCCAACGTTTTTTGCCGGGCATGGGTACGGGAAGTGCGCCGGCTGGAAGTCGAGACGATCGCCCCTCAGCACGGATCGCTTTTTTCAGGGGAGAACGTCGAGTCGTTTCTGGGGTGGTTCGAAACCCTCGAAGGGGCGCAGGAGCGGATCGAGTCGATCTATAACGTCGCGCTGGTTTAGGGGAGCTCTTACCTCCCTTTTAGCTTCGTTTACCTACAATAACCCCATCAAACTCAGAATGTGGAACTTTTTTTGCGTATCGATAAATTTCTTAATGCCGTGAACCTTACCAAACGCCGGGCCGTGGCTCAGGACATGATCTGTGAAGGGGTTGTGTACATCAACGGCAAGGCGGTGAAGCCCGCCAAAAACGTCGCCGTGGGCGACATCATCACTCTCGTGTACCTGGAGCGTGAAATGCGTTACGAAGTGCTCGCTATCCCCACCGTCAAATCGACCCCCAAATCGGCCCAGGGGCTCTACGTCAAGGAACTCTCATGAACCCGACCCAAAGCGACTTCGAAGCACTGTTCGAGCATCGTATGAATGAGGAACAGATGCGTGAATTCCTCCTCTCCCTCACCCTCAACGAGGAGACTTCCCCCCGGATGATCGCGACGGCGGCGGAAGTGATGAAACGCCATGCTCTCGCCCTTGACGTCGCGCCGGGGCTGAAAGAAAAGCTGATTGACGTCGTCGGGACGGGGGGAGACAAAAGCGGCAGCTTCAACGTCAGTTCGACCGTCTCCATCGTCCTGGCTTCGTGCGGTGCCTACGTCGCCAAGCACGGAAACCGCTCGATTACTTCCAAATCCGGCAGTGCCGACGTCCTGGAACATCTGGGGGTCAAGCTCGACCTCTCCCCCGAAAAAAGCGCCCGCCTCCTCGAAGAGACGGGGTTCACGTTCCTGTTCGCCCAGTACCACCATCCGGCGATGAAGTTCATTATGCCGATTCGCCGTTCCATCCCTGAAAAAACGGTCTTCAACATTCTCGGTCCCCTCACCAACCCTGTGGGGCTTTCCAAAATCCTGCTGGGGGTGTTTGACCGCGTGTTCGTCCCCAAGATGGCCGAGGCGGCCCGGATGGGAGGGATGAGATCGGCGATCGTCGTGAGTTCGCGCGAAAAAATGGATGAGGTGAGCATCAGCGACATCACCTACGCCGCCCATCTGCACGGCGAAACAATCGATTATTTCGAGATCGATCCCGAAGCGCTGGGAATCAAAAAGGTGCCGTTCGAAGCGATTCTGGGGGGGGATGCTGAAAAAAACGCCGAAATCTTCCGCAACGTCCTCCACGACCGCGCCACCGACGCGCAGCGTGACATGGTCCTCATCAACGCCGCCTACGCCCTCATCGCCGAGGGGATGGCCCGCGACGCGCAAGAGGGGCTGGAGATCGCCCGCGACGCCCTGCGAAGCGGCAAAGCGGCCGCAAAATTCGCCCAGATCGTCGGGACCTCTGCGAAGCTATGATGAAACTTGCCCTCTCCGAGCTGCCGCAGCTGTGCGATCTTCTTTGCGCCCGATTGCCCGATGGCGGGGTGATTGTGCTGCAAGGAGACCTCTCCAGCGGCAAAACGACGTTTACCCAGGCATTCGCCCGGTTCCTGGGGGTGGAGGACGCGGTGACATCGCCGACTTTTTCGCTTCAGCAGGTATACGGAAAAAAACTCTACCATTATGATCTCTACAACTACGGGTTTGAGAAATTTCTGAGCCTGGGGATGATGGAGGAATTCGAACGCGAGGGATACCATCTTGTCGAATGGGGGGACGAGGCGTTGCTGGGATGGCTAAAGCGGGGCGGATTCGAAGCCGTCGTCGTCAAAATAACCAAAAGCGATGAAGAATCGCGCTATTACGAGGTGTTGGATGCATGAACTGAAAGTCGATAGTCTGGTAAAAACGATCAAGAAACACGAAATCGTCCGGGGGATCAGTATGGAACTTCGGACCGGGGAAGTCGTGGGGCTGCTCGGTCCCAACGGAGCCGGGAAAACGACGACGTTTTACATGATCTGCGGCCTCGTCGAAGCGACGGGCGGCAAGGTGTTCATCGACGGCGTCGACGTCTCTGCACTGCCGTTGCACCGCCGCTCCCGCCTGGGGATCGGCTATCTGCCCCAGGAAGCGTCGATCTTCAAGGACCTCACCGTCGAGGAGAACCTGATCATCGCCGCGCAGGCGGGAAAACTTGATAAAGAGACGCAGGAGAAACGGATCGAAGAGCTGCTGGAAATGTTCAATATCGAGCCGATCCGCAACCGCCGGGGGATCAATCTCTCCGGCGGTGAACGCCGCCGGGCCGAAATCGCCCGCGCGCTCGTGAACAAGCCCCGCTTTTTACTCCTCGACGAGCCGTTTGCGGGGGTCGACCCGATCGCCGTCATGGATATCCAGAGCGTCATCGCGCAGCTGGTGGAATTCGGGATCGGGGTACTGATTACCGATCACAACGTACGTGAGACCCTCGCGGTGTGTGACCGCGCCTACGTCATCAAAAACGGCTCGCTCCTCGCTTCGGGGAGCAGCGACGAAATCGCCCATAACAGCGACGTGCGTCAGCACTACCTCGGCGAGTCGTTCAAGTTCTAGCTTCCATGTTACGGGTCAAAACAAACGTCGAGCTCAAAAACAAGCTTTCCAATACGCTTCGCAACTGGCTGCCGATTCTCCACTCCAGCCTCAGCGACCTGGGCGAAGCGATGGCGCCGTTTGTCGAGAACAACCCCCTCATCGAGGTCAAATCGGGGTTTGAAGAGCATTTCGAATCGCGCATCCCCAAAAAGATCCGTTACGGCAACGTCCAAAATTCCCAGAGCGAAGCGATCGAAGCCCTCACGATCGGCTCCAAAAGCCTCTACGAGGTGCTGGACGAACAGATCGACGCTCCCCTTTTTCCCACCCCCCAGTCGCAGCGGATCGGCCGCCATATCATCGAAAATCTCGACGAGGGGGGGTATTACGAGGGGGACACCGAAGCGTTCTGCGCGCAAGAGGGGATCACCTCCGAACAGTTCGAGAAGGTTCGGGGGCGCTTCATCCACGTCGAGCCCGTCGGGATCGGCGCACGCGACGTTTCCGAAGCGTTTTTGTTTCAGCTTGAATCGGCGTCGATCAGCGACGGGGCCTATGCCCTCGCGCGGGAGATGGTTTTCCATCTGGGCGAGCTGGGACGCTACCGCAAGGAGAAGGGGTTCGAAGAGGCGATGCGGGTGATCGGGAGTTTTAAAAATCCCCCGGCCATCGACTACCTCGAAGACTCCGCCCAGGTCGTCCCCGATCTCATCATCACCAACGACCCCGAAGAGGGGATCGAGGTGAAGCTAAACGACCGCTATTACCCCTCCGTGATGATCGACAACGGTTACGGCGTCGACCACACCTACGTACGGGAGAAGATCAAGGAGGCCAAAAGCCTTGTCGACGCGCTGGAGATGCGCAAGGCGACGCTGTACAAGGTGGGGCTGATGATCGTCGAGTACCAGTACGATTTTTTTACCGGCGGCGCGATCAAACCCCTCACCCTCAAAACCCTCGCCGACGAGTTCGGGCACAACCCCTCGACGATCTCGCGGGCGATCGCCAACAAGTACATCGCCTGCGACCGGGGGATCTACGCGATGAAGGATTTTTTCACCACTGCCATCGACGAGGACGTCTCGAACGCGGCGATCAAGGAGTACGTCAGCGAGCTGGTCAAAAACGAATCCCCCAAAAAGCCCCTCAGCGACATGAAGCTCCTCGAACTCGTCCAGCAGAAATTCAACATCACGATGGTCCGCCGCACGATCGCCAAGTACCGAAAACAGCTCGACATCCCCGGTTCGAGCGAACGCAAGCAACTCTACCTGATCGGACGGGGATAGCGGTGGAAGCATCGGCACTGCGGGAACTGCTCGATCGTGAAGCCGCCGCGCGCAACCGGGCCGGGGAACTGTGCGACGAACGTCCCGATCCGCTGATGATCGCCCGCCGCTTCGGCGACGAACACCATTCCCTCACCTGCGCCCTGTTCGCCTACGGAAGCGCCCGGGCGATTGTGGCGTTTCTGGCCTCGCTCGATCCGGCGTGGATCGACTGGGACGAGGAGAAGCTCGAAGCGGCTTTGGAGGGGAAATACTACCGTTTTCAGAATGCCGAAGACATTTTCCAGTGGCACCGGAGTCTCAAAGCGCTCAAACGCCACGGCGGAGCCGGGCGCATTTTCATGGAAGGGTACCGCAGGGGAGAGGGGCTTCTGGGCGGGCTTTCGGCTCTGATCGAAACTCTCTATGACCTCAATCCCTATCGTTCGGCAGGGTATGAGTTTCTGATCGGGAAGCCGGTCGTCTCGGTCTCGAAGGCCTCGGCGATGAAACGGTGGATGATGTACCTGCGCTGGATGGTGCGGCGCGACGAACTCGATATGGGGCTGTGGCCGGAAATCTCCCCCGCCGAGCTCATCATGCCACTGGATACCCACACGTTTAACGTTTCACGCTCCCTGGGACTCCTGACGCGGCGCCAGTGCGACCTGCGCGCCGCGATCGAGCTGACCGAGGCGCTTCGCCGTTTCGACCCCTGTGACCCGATCCGGTATGATTTCGCCCTCTACCGGATCGGGCAGGAAAAACGGACCGACAAAAGTGTCGAAAACGCGATTATGGTACAATCACGCCGAACAAGTAAGAGGTGAAGTATCGTATGAAGAAGATTTTGATCGTCAGCGACGGGGCGGTAGGGCGCCATTTTATCGAACGGGTGATCGGAACCTACACCAGCGAAAACCTCTACACGATCGTCCAGACGCACGAAAACTCCTTCAGCGGTTACAACCCCGAACGGTATCGCTTTTTGGAATTCGATCCTACCAGCGTCTACAAGATCCATACTCTCCTTAAAAACGATTTCTGGCAGGTCGTCCTCGCGATGGAGAACCGCGACGATCTCGAAAACACGATCCGCAATATCCGCAGCTACAGCAAGACGCTGCGGATCATCGCGCTGGATCTGTGGAACGCCAAGAGCCCTGATGATGACATCGAGTGGGTCAATATGCAAGAACTCATCGCGGCCAACCTGATCGATTACCTCCCCAACATCCCCGTCCTGGCCAAAAACATCGGGCTGGGATCGGGGGAGATCATGGAGGTACTCGTCCCGTTCGGGAGTTCGTTCGTCTACCGCCATATCGGTTCGATCGAGCAGAAAAACTGGAAAATTGCCGCCATCTACCGTAACCGCCAGCTGATCCTCCCCGCCGACAACCGGATGATCCAGCCCAACGACACCCTCATCCTCGTCGGGGATCCGGGGGTGCTTCGTTCGATCTACCGCGCGATCAAACGCGAACTGGGGCAGTTTCCCGCCCCCTTCGGCAGCCGCCTCTACCTCTATCTCGATATGAGCGTCGAGAAAAAGAGCACGGTGATGGCTCTGGTGCGCCGGAGCATCTATATCCGGAACAAACTGCGCCAGCCCCTCGTGATCCGCATCGTCAACCCCGGCGACATCGAAACGCTCCGGATGATCAAGGCCTCGGCGCAGGAGGGGGTGAGCGTCGAAATCCGTTACGAGCCCGAAACGGAGGAGGGGATCATCCTCGAGGATATCAAAACCTACCATATCGGCCTGTTTCTGGTCTCTTCCCGCGCTTTCGGATGCAGGGGATTTCGCAAAAAGCTCTTTGCGGGGAACGTCCCCGTTCTCAAGCTGGCGGAACGTTCTTTCTCGTCGCTGGCCCAAAGCGTCGTCATCCTGAGCGAAAAGGGGTTCATCGAGAATATTTCGACGACGATTTTCGACGTCTCCTCGCAGTTCGGATTCAATCTCGAACTGATCGATTACCGCCACGAGGAAGAGGGGCGAAAAGCCGAAGTGATCGAACATTTCAAAAACCTTTCCGCCATTTTCTCCAAAACGATCGAGGTTGTGCCGCAGGAGGAGAACCCGATCCAGACGCTCCGGGAAAAAGAGAATTTTCTCCACATCCTCCCCTTTACCGAAAAGATGTTTATCTCTCCGCTGCACGCGTGTTTTTCGACCGATCCCGAGGTCCTCTACCGTAAACTCGACCGCTACCACCAGCTTTTTATCCCGACCCAGATTTAACTTTTGCTTCCGATCCGGTCCCGGGTTTTCACGGCTTTTTAAGCCGCTTTCAAGTACACTATAACTAATTTCGTAACAGGCTGTTTCCATGACGATCAACATCAATCTCAAGCGCGTTGTCGACGACTCGTATCCCATCCATATCGGACCTTTGAGCGAAATCGCATTCGAGGGCAAGGTCGCGGTTCTGACCAATCCCAGGGTCGCCGGGCTGCATCTGCATACCCTTCTTTCCCGCCTCCGGGCCAAAGAGGTCTACGTCATCACGATTCCCGACGGCGAGCAGTACAAAAATCTTGAGACGATCGAGTTTGTTCTCGAGAGGATGTTCGACCACCGCCTCAACCGCAAATCGCTCCTCGTCGCTTTCGGCGGCGGCGTCATCGGGGACATGGGGGGATTCGCCGCGAGCCTCTACAACCGGGGAATCGACTTTATCCAGATTCCTACGACGCTCCTGTCACAGGTGGACGCCAGCGTCGGGGGAAAAACGGGGATCAACAACCGCTTCGGCAAAAACCTGATCGGCGCGTTTCACCAGCCCCGCGCGGTCCATATCGACCCCGCGTTTCTCTCCACGCTCCCCTCGCGCGAATTCGGGGCCGGAGTCGCCGAAATCGTCAAGATGGCGGTGACCTTCAACGCCCCGTTCTTCGAATGGCTTGAGCAAAACGACCTGCGGGAGGGGGACAACCTCGTTTACGCTCTCCAAAAAGCGGTCGAAACGAAAGCGGGGGTTGTCGAGGAGGATGAAAAAGAGCAGGGGCTGCGCGCCGCGCTCAACTACGGCCACACGTTCGGTCACGTCATCGAGAACGAAACGCGCTACGAAACCTACCTTCACGGCGAGAGCGTTGCGATCGGGATGGTCATGGCCAACGACCTCGCGTGCGAGGTCGGTCTGATGAGTCCCGCAGAAGCCTCGCGCATCCGGGCGGTTTTGGAGCGTTACGCTCTGCCGCTTTCGTATCCGATCGCCGACGTCGAGAAATTTTACCGGGCGTTTTTTCTTGACAAGAAAAGCGCCGACAGTTCGATTACCTTTATCCTCCCCCGCGGCATCGGCGGCGTCGAGATCACCGACGCGATTCCCGCCGAAACGGTGAAGCGAACCCTCGCCCGATTCGCCGGGAGCCCTGCGTGAAACCCTCACTCCTCCTTGCCGCGTTCTGCCTGCTCCTGAACGTGGGCGTATGGGGGGCTCCCAAGTCCGGGGAGGCCGAACCTTCCGTAGAGATATCCAAAGAGGTGCAGGTCCAGCAGGCCAAAGACGAAGTGGCCAAAATCCAAAAAGAGCTTTCCAAGGCCAGCAGCGTCTGGATCAAAAGCTACAACTCCTACATGGCCTACCAGGAAGCCCGCAAAAGCCTCCGCGACGTCAAACGACGGATCGAAACCCTTCAGAACCGCCGTTCCACGGTTGAGCGCAAACTCGAAATCGAGGCGCTTCAGGCCAAGGAGAAGATTCTGACCGACCAGGTCGAACTGCTCAAGGCGCAGGGGACGAGCCCCTTCGTGTCGCTTCTCAAACCCGATGAAGCTGGGGAACAGCCCAGCATCACCAACCCGTTTGAAATCGTCACCGGCCTTTCGTACATCAAGCGCCTCAACAGCCAGTACCAGGATTACGCATTGCGCGAAGAGGAGTTGCAGGAACTGATTTCGCTGCTGGAGCGGCAGGTGAGCCTCTACAAGGATCTGATCCGCCTCGATCGCGACGGGGATTACGAAGTAGAGCTCGAAGCGACGCTGCTGCAGGTCGAAAAATTCAAACTCGCCCTCGATACCCTCGTCTCGACGGCCGAAGTGTACGAAAAACGGATTGAATCGACCGAAGCAAAGATCAACAAAGAGATCAAGGACCAGATTTACAAGCTCCTCAACATCGTCCTCATCGTCCTGATCCTCTTCATCATCACGTTCGTGATCAAGCGGGTCATCAAACGCTACATCGTTGACAACGAGCGGTTCTACATGGCCAACAAGATCCTTACCTTCGTCAACGTCACCCTGGTCATCCTCGTGCTGATGTTCAGCTACATCGACAACGTCGGCTACCTCGCTACCGTGCTGGGATTCGCCTCGGCGGGTCTGGCGATCGCGATGCGCGACTGGTTCATGAGCCTTCTGGGATGGCTCGTCATCGTGATCGGCGGGGCGATCCATGTCGGCGACCGGATCCGCGTCGTCAAAGATGGAGTGGAATATGTCGGGGACGTTTTGGACGTGTCGCTGCAGCGGATCACGATCATGGAGGACGTCACCCTCACGACCGTCGAGACCAACCGCCGGGCGGGGCGGATCGTCTTCATCCCGAACAACTACATCTTTACGACCCTCATCTCGAACTATTCGCACGGGTCACTCAAAACGGTGTGGGACGGGATCGATATCGTCATCACGTTCGATTCCAACCACAAAAAAGCGGCCCACATCGTCAAGGAGATCGCCCGGAAATACTCCAAAGGGTACACCGACATCACCCGCAAGCAGATCAACAAGCTCCGTGACAAGTACAGCCTCAAAAACTCCAACGTCGAACCCCGCGTCTTTACCCTCACGGCTCCCTACGGGATCAAAATCAGCGGCTGGTACCTTACCAACGCCTACGCGACCCTGACGCTGCGCTCCACGATCACGGCCGACATCATCGACGCGTTCAACGCCGAGAGCGACATCACGATCGCCTATCCGACCCAGACGTTTTATACCGGTCCGATCACCCCGAAATCCCCCCCCGCCGAGGTGCAGGGATGAAGCGCAAGGTCTATTTCAAAACTTTCGGCTGCCGTACCAACCTGTTCGATTCGCAGGTGATGATGGGTGCCCTGCGCGATTACGAGGTGACGGAGAACGAAAGCGAAGCCGACATCGTCGTCGTCAACTCCTGCACCGTGACCAACGGGGCCGACGTCAGCGTGCGCGGCTACATCAACCAGATGGACAAACAGGGGAAACAGCTCTTTTTGACCGGGTGCGGCGCCCATACCAAGGGAGAGAGCCTTTTTGGGGCCGGGAAGATCCACGGGGTATTCGGCCCCTCCGAGAAAACGAAAATCAACGCTCTTCTCTCCAGCGAAAGCCGTTTTTACGAAATCGGCGATCTCAACTACGTCGACGACGCGATCGTCGAGGAGTTCGTCGGTAAATCGCGCGCTTTCATCAAGATCCAGGAGGGATGCAATTTCCGTTGCAGCTACTGCATCATCCCCTACGTACGGGGTGACGCCCGCAGCCTCGACGAAGCGCGGATCCTCGAACAGGTTTCCCGTCTGGCGTCGAACGGCTTCGGGGAGTTTGTCCTCACCGGGACCAACGTCGGAAGCTACGGTCAGGGAGAGGGTCGCAACATCGCGGGTCTGATGAAAAAGATGGCGCTGATCCGCGGAGTACGCCGCATCCGCGTCGGGAGCCTCGAACCGATCCAGCTCAATGAGTCGTTCCGGGAAATCCTGGACGAGCCGTGGCTGGAGCGCCACCTGCACATCGCGATCCAGCACAGTTCGGATGCAATGCTGCGCCTTATGAACCGTCGCAACCGGATAGGAAACGACATCGAACTCTTTTCGATGCTGGCCGAAAAAGGGTTCGCGCTGGGGACCGATTTTATCGTCGGCCACCCGGGGGAGAGCGACGCGATCTGGGACGAAGCGATGGAGAATCTGCGCCGACTGCCGCTGACCCACGTTCACCCCTTCACTTACTCCCGGCGCGACGGCACCCCGAGTGCGCTCATGAAGCCCGAGGTGAACGGTGCCGTCGCAGCGGAGCGGATGGCCCAGCTGAACGAACTCGTTGCGCGAAACAACCGCGCTTTCCGCGAGCGGCTGACCACCCCTTTGGAGGTCCTCGTCGAGAGTGCGGAAGCGGGGCGCTACAGCGGGTACGACCAGTATTTCAACAAAATCGTGATCGAGTCTGACGAAGAGATCAGCGGCGACTGGATCACGATTGAACGTTACGAGGTGTACGATGAACATAACCTGGCCAAACTTTAACCGCAACCAGCTGATCCTCCTCGTTTCGGGGGGGATCATCCTCGTACTGCTCCTGTACGCACTGCTGCGCGACGGAGCCGAGACGATCACCCTTTCCGAGGCGACGAAACTCATCGAAAGCGAGCAGGTCGAAAAAGCCTACAGCGACGAAGGTTATACCTACTTCGCGACCAAAGAGGACGGGATCGTCAAGATCGCTTCGTCGCAACTTCCCGCCGAGCTCACCTCCCATCTGCTGATCGAGCCCCGCGGGGGGAGCGGCTGGATGTGGTTTTTCGCCTTTTTAGCCCTGATCGGCGGAGCGGGGTACTGGGCGTGGAAAAACCGTCTGGGATTCGAGGAGGAAGAGGGGAACGCCGAAGCCGCACCACGCACCGTCAAACCGGCACCGAAAACGGTCGCCGAAACGTCCGAACCCGCCGCGCAGACGATTCTCCCCGTCAAATCGACCGTCCGGTTCAGCGATATCGGCGGGATCGGCGACGTGAAAGAGGAGCTGGAGGAGATCATCGATTTTCTCCGCAACCCCAAACGCTACTACACCTTCGGCGCCCGAATGCCTCGGGGAGTCCTTTTGGTCGGCCCTCCGGGGGTCGGCAAGACGATGATCGCCAAAGCGGTCGCGGCCGAAGCGGACGTCCCCTTTTTCTACCAGAGCGGTGCATCGTTTGTGCAGATCTATGTCGGGATGGGGGCCAAGCGGGTGAGCGAACTTTTCAGCGCCGCCAAGAAAAATGCCCCCGCGATCATCTTTATCGACGAGATCGACGCGGTCGGTAAAAAACGGGGCGGGGAACGCAACGACGAGCGGGAAGGGACCCTCAACCAGCTCCTGACCGAGATGGACGGATTCGAGGATACCAGCGGGATCGTCGTTATCGCCGCGACCAACAACATCGACGTGATGGATGCCGCGCTCCTTCGGGCGGGACGGTTTGACCGGCGGGTGTTCGTCGAGCTTCCCACCGCAACCGAGCGTGAAGCGATTCTGAACAAATACCTCCGCCACATCCCCCACGATCTTTCTGTCGCCGACGTCGCCAAAATGACGGTCGGATTCAACGGCGCCTCGCTGGCGGCCCTGGCCAACGAGGCGGCACTGCTGTGCCTGCGCCAGAACGAGATCCAGGTCCGGATGGAACATTTCCTCGCGGTCAAGGACAAGGTGATGTTCGGGAAAAAGAAGATCGCGATGCTCAGCGACGAACAGCGCCGCTACCATGCCCGCTACCAGGCGGGGAAAGTGTTTGCCGCGACGTGGTTTGATCTGCCCTATGAGAAAATCAGCCTCAGCAACGATACGATCACTCCGCCGACCGCCGAACCGCTCCTCAAACACGAGATCGAGGCGCACGTACGGGTCCATCTCGCCGGGATCGCCGCCTCGGCGCTCCGTTTCGGCGAACACGCGAGCAACGCCGAACACGACCTGCGGATCGCGCGGGAACTGATCCATGCGATGGTGTTCGATTACGGCATGGGGAATACCCTTCTCCCCACCGCCGAAGAGGAGGCCCGTCTGGGTGAACGCCTCTATCAGGAGATTTTGTCCCTGCTCGAACGTCACGAAAAGATCGTGACCAGGTTCGAAGCGATCCTCGAGGAGTACGAACAGATCTCCAAAGCGCTGGCCAAGGCGACGATGAATGAGATTCTATAGCGGTTTCTCGCTGAAGAACGATCAGCATTTTTTTACCCCGTTCCTGAAACGAAGCGCTTATACCGTGGCGGGATTTAGCTACGGGGCGATCAAAGCGGCCCTCCATGCCGCGTCCGCCACCGGGCGCCTCGACACCCTCCAGCTTTTTTCCCCCGCGTTTTTCCAGACCCGCAAAGAATCGTTTAAACGGTTGCAGATGGGGGGATATCTCAAAGACCCCCAAAGCTATCTCGAAAAGTTCCGCGAGGGGTGCTTCGCCCCGTGCCCGTCGCAGCCGCTGGAAGAAGGCGAACACAGCGCCGCGGCCCTGGAGGAGCTCCTCTATTTCGTCTGGGACGCCGAACTGATGGAGTTGATCCGCGCCCGTGGGACGCGGATCGAGGTCTACCTCGGCCTTGAAGACCGGATCATCGACGTGGAAGGGGCACGGGAATTTTTCCTTCCCTACGCCACGGTCACGTCGATCAAACGGTCCAACCATTTTTTACAGGAGTGTATATGATAAAAATCGGTGTTATTACCGCATCCGACCGCGCGAGTGCGGGGATTTACGAGGACATTTCCGGAGTAGCGATCCAGGAGACGATGAAGGCGTATCTGAAGTCCGAGCACGAGATAATCTATCGCTGCATCCCCGATGATCAGAATACGATCGAGGAGACGATGATGGAGCTGTGCGATGAGCAGGGGTGCTGCCTCGTCGTCACGACGGGGGGGACGGGGCCGGCGCGCCGGGACGTGACCCCCGAGGCGACCGAAAACGTCTGCGAGAAGATGATGC
>CAZBIR010000046.1:0-17342 GCA_964491035.1 uncultured Sulfuricurvum sp. | reverse complement strand
AAGTCATTCATGCAGAAAACCCCTCCGTTGGCACTTTGTGTAGAGGTGGGAGAGGTGTGTTAAGGGAATTATCGGTGATTATCGCTTTAAATCTGATTAATTTATCAATCCACACTATGGCCAGCCTAATCTATTTGATGGTACATTATAGCAAAAGCAATTTTTTTTTGTAAAAAATAATGATTCCGGATACCCGGAACCGGCATAGGTCCCGGTAAGAACTTTACCCCTTGATGATATCGTAATCGGCGGGAATGAGGGCTTTGAAACGGGAAGGGTCGATCGGTTGGTTCATGTTCTGGCCGCTGAACTGGATCGTCACTTTGTTGTCGAAGCCGTCGCTGTAGCGGATCGAGTCGAGGAGGTCGCCTTTGAAGGTGACGGTATAGGTCTGCCCCTTGACGGTGGCGGTGTAGGTGTTGCCGTCCACTTTTTTGGCTTTCTGGACGATGGAGAGAAAATCGATTTCGTTTTCCAGGGTACGCAGCGTTACCTGCTCGATGGCGGGTTCGATGACGGTGACTTTCTGGGCGTTGACGTAGACGCTTTTGCGGATCGGTTTCTGGTAGGTCCACAGGGCGTTTTGGGGTTTGGCGGCCCAGAGTTCGCCGCTGTAGCGGATCGTTTTGCCGCCGTCGTCGGTGATGGTCTGGACGAATTTGGCGTTGAACGAGTTCAGGTCTTTGGGGGCGGCGAGAAGCGCGGCGGAAGCGAAAAGGGCGGCGAGGAAATAGCGCACGGGCGGTCCTTCGGAAAAATATCGCCGTTATTGTAGCGAATCCCCATTAATCCAAACCATAGATTTCGTGTGGTAGAATCAGCGACTTTTTAAAAATCGTGTATGACAAGGCCATCAATGCTTCAAACGTTCTTCGGAAAAATTTTCGGTACCAAAAACGACCGTGAAATCAAAAAATATCTCAAGCGGGTAGACCAGATCAATGCCCGCGAACCCCACTATGCCGCGATGAGCGACGAGGAGCTCCAGGGGGCGTTTGCCGCGCTCAAAGCTTCGGTCACGAGTGGCGAAAAATCGCTTGATGACGTCCTCGTCGATTCGTTCGCCATTACCCGAGAGGCGGGGAAACGGGTGCTCGGGATGCGCCATTTCGACGTTCAGCTGATCGGGGGGATGGTACTGCACGAGGGGCGGATCGCCGAGATGAAAACGGGGGAGGGGAAAACCCTCGTCGCGACGCTGCCGGTCATCCTCAACGCGATGAGCGGCCGGGGTGTGCACGTCGTCACGGTCAACGATTACCTCGCCGAGCGCGACGGAACGCAGATGTCGGCGCTGTACGGTTTCCTCGGATACACGACGGGGATCATTCTGGAGGGGGGATACAATCCCGCCAACAAGCGGCTTCAGTACGCCTGCGACATCACCTACGGCACCAACAACGAATACGGCTTCGACTATCTGCGCGACAATATGACCTATTCGCGCGAGCACATGGTGCAGCGGGGGCATGAGTACGTCATCGTCGATGAGGTCGACTCGATCCTGATCGACGAAGCGCGTACGCCGCTCATCATCTCGGGGCCGACGAACCGGGCGCTGGAGAACTACGTCCGCGCCGACGCCGTCGCCAAGGCACTGCTCAAAGACGAACACTTCACCGTTGATGAAAAAGACCGCCTCGTCCTCATCACCGAAGCGGGGATCGCGCGGGCCGAAGAACTCTTCGGGGTCGACAACCTCTACAGCATCGAAAACTCCGGCCTCTCCCACCACCTCGACCAGGCGCTCAAAGCCAACTACATCTTCGTATGCGACGTCGATTACGTCGTCCGCGATAACCAGGTCGTGATCGTCGACGAGTTCACCGGACGCCTCAGCGAGGGGCGCCGTTACTCCGAGGGGCTCCACCAGGCGCTGGAGGCCAAAGAGGGGGTCGTCATCAAGGAAGAGACGCAGACCCTCGCCGACATCACCTACCAGAACTATTTCCGTATGTACAAAAAAATCGGGGGGATGACCGGGACGGCGCAGACCGAAGCGACCGAGTTCGCCCAGATCTATAATCTCGACGTCATCTCGATCCCGACCAACGTTCCGGTTGTCCGCGCCGATCTCAATGACCTGATCTACAAAACCGAAGCGGAAAAATTTGCCGCCGTCATCGCCAAGGTCCGGGAACTCCATGCCAAAGGGCAGCCGATCCTGATCGGTACGGCATCGATCGAGAAATCCGAAAAACTTCATCAGCTGATCAAGGCCGAGAAGATCCCCCACACGGTCCTGAACGCGAAAAACCACGCGCAGGAAGGGGAGATTATCAAACACGCCGGCGCGAAGGGGGCGATCACGATCGCGACCAATATGGCCGGGCGCGGGGTCGATATCAAGGTTGACGATGAGATCAAGGCGCTGGGCGGCCTTTACATCATTGGGACCGAGCGGCACGAAAACCGCCGGATTGACAACCAGCTGCGCGGGCGTGCGGGGCGGCAGGGAGATCCGGGGACGTCGCAGTTTTACCTCTCCCTCGAAGACAACCTTCTCCGTATTTTCGGTTCGGATAAGATCAAGGCGATCATGGAACGTCTCGGCGTCGAGGACGGCGAATACATCGAATCGACGATGGTGACCCGCGCCGTCGAAAAAGCGCAGAAAAAAGTCGAGAATATGCACTTCGAAGGGCGTAAACATATCGTCGAGTACGACGACGTCGCCAACGAACAGCGCAAAATCGTTTACCGCTTCCGCGGCGAGCTTCTCGATCCCGAGTATAACCTCGCCGACAAGATCGAAGCCAACCGGGCCGAATACGTCGACCGTACTCTGGCCCTGTGCGGCATTTTCGAGGGGAGACCCGAAGAGGAGATTGACCTGGAGCGGCTGCTGCTGACGTTTAGAGAAGAGCTGAACGCCGAGCTCGATCCGTCACTGTTCGAGGAGAAAAACGCCACTGCGATTCGCGAGAGAGCCCTTGAAATTCTCACCGCCGAGTACGAATCGAAAATGTCGGTCGTGGATGTGAAGCTGCGCAGCGAAATCGAAAAAGAGATCTACCTCAAAACCCTCGATAACGCGTGGCGCGAGCACCTCTACCAGATGGACAGCATGAAGACGGGGATCCGCTTGCGCGCCTACAACCAAAAAGACCCTCTCGTCGAGTACAAAAAAGAGTCGTTCAACCTCTTTAGCGAGCTGGTGGAGACGATCAAGTACGATACGATCAAAACCCTCCACGTGATCCGCTTCCGCGTCGATTCGATCGAGGAGGAGGCCGAAGCCCTTGCGCGGCAGATGGAACTCGAAAAACGCCAGGAAGAGATGCGGATGGCCCTCAACCAGACGAAGCACGAAGAGGCCGAAGAGAAGAAAATTGCCCGTAACGACGATTGCCCCTGCGGCAGCGGTCAAAAATACAAAAACTGCTGCGGCAAGAGCGGACCCAAAAAAGGGGTATTCGCCTCTTGAGTATCGTCTCCTACCTCGTCAAACGGTTTTTGCGTTTCGACAAAGAGCAGCCCTTCATTTTCCTCTCGGCCCTGCTGGCTTTTTCGGGGATCGCGCTGGGGGTGATGGTCCTCATCATCGCGATGGCCCTGATGAACGGCTTTGACAAAGAGTTCAGGAAAAAACTTACCGTCATGAACTACCCCCTCACGATCCAGCCCAAATTTTACGGCACCTGCGATGCCGAGCTGGTTCAGCGGCTGCGTGTGCAGTTTCCCGATCTGGCTTTCAGCCCCTACGTCACCTCCGCCGTCCTCTCCCGCAGCGCAGACCAGATGGAGGGGGGATACCTCTTCGGGGTCGATTTTTCCCATGAGGCCAAAGTGAACCGGATCCTCGCCGAAGGGCTCAAAGGGGGCGTTCCGGAGGGGTTCGAGGTGATGATCGGCAAAACCCTCAAAGAGCAGTTCATGCTGGGGGAGGGGGATAAACTCACCTATATTTTTACCCAGATGGAACCGGGGGGACTCGCCCTCACCCCCAAGATCAAGCGTTTTGAGCCCGTTACAACGTTTGATTCGGGGCTCAGCGCTTACGACAAGGGATTCTCCTACACCCCGATCCAGTCGCTCCAGAAGATCCTGGGGATCCCCGAAAACCTCTACGACGGGATCCACATCCACTCCGACAATCCCGAAGCCGATATCCATCGCATCGCGGCCGTATTGCCCGATACCCTCACGATTCGGGGCTGGTGGGAAGAGAACGGCAATTTTTTCGCGGCGCTGGAGATGGAGAAGATGTCGCTGTTCATCGTCTTGATGCTCATCATCCTGATCGCGGCGATCAACATCATCTCTTCGCTGCTGATGACGGTAATGAACCGCCGCAGCGAAATCGCGCTGCTGATTTCGCTGGGAGCCTCCAAGGGTGAGGTGAAGCGGGTGTTCCTGATCCTGGGGATCGTGATCGGGACACTGGGGATTTTCACCGGAACGGTGCTGGGGTTGCTGGGGATGTGGGTGCTGGGGACGTTCGAGATCATCTCGCTCCCCGCCGACGTCTATCCCACGTCGACCCTGCCGCTGGACCTGAGCCTGATCGATTTTTTCTCCATCATCATCGGGGCTTTTGTCATCGTGCTCCTCTCCTCGTGGTACCCGGCCAAAAAAGCGAGCGAAGTGGACGTCCTGACGGTATTGCGCAACGAATAGCAAAGCGCTATAATAAACGCAAACCACACAAGGACCGCCTCTGTTGTTTATCGGCCGACTCCCCCTTTTCCTGCTGATTGTCCTGCTGGCCGAAGCGGTCGTTACGGCCAAAGCGGAGACGGTCGTGCTGCAGCTGCGATGGCATCACCAGTTCCAGTTCGCCGGCTATTACGCGGCCGTTGAAAAGGGGTTTTACAAAGCCGAAGGGCTCGATGTGCGGCTCGTCCCCGGCGACCCCTCCCGCAAGCCCGTCAGCGAAGTCCTCACCGGACGGGCGCAGTATGCCGAGGGGAACAGCGAAGTGCTCTACCACCGCCTCCGGGGAAAGCCCCTCGTCGCGCTTGCCGCCATTTTCCAGCACTCCCCCTCGGTGCTGCTGGTCCGGGGGGATTCGGGGATCCGGACGCCGCAGGATCTGATCGGCAAAAAAGTGATGCTGATGAACCGGACCGACGATTCGGAATTTCTGACGATGTTTCTCAACGAGGGGATTGCGCTTGATGCGATCGATATCCGTCCCAGCAGTTTCGATCTCGAAGACCTGGTGGAGGGAAAAGTCGATGCGTTCAATGCCTATCTGACCAACGAGCCGTTTTACCTCCGCGAGCGGAACATCTCCTATACCCTGATCCATCCCGCCAATTACCGGATCGATTTTTACAGCGATATCTTTTTTACGACGGAAGAGGAGCTGCGCAAGCGTCCCGAACGGGTCGAAGCGATGCGGCGCGCTACGCTAAAGGGATGGACATACGCGATGGAACACCCCGAGGAGATTATCGATCTGCTCATCACCAAATACGGGGTTACAAAATCGCGTGAGCATCTGGCGTTTGAGGCCGAAGCGATGCGAAAACTGATTTTCCCCGATCTCATCGAAATGGGGCACATGAACCCACAGCGGTGGGAACACATGGCTGAAACCTTTGTGCAAGCCGGGCTGATTGAGCCGGGGTACTCTCTGGAGGGCTTTATCTACGATCCCTCTCCCGCAGTTCTGCCGCGCTGGGTGTGGCCGGTGCTGGGGGGAAGCGCCGTGGTTTTTCTGGTGGTTCTGATCGGATTGCTGATCGTACTGCGGCTCAACCGGAGACTTCAGGAGACCGAAGCGACACTGCGCGAAAGCGAAAACCGCTTCCGGCTCATTTTCGAGCGTAATGGTGACGCGATGACCCTCATCGATCCTGAAAAAGGGGTCTGGATCGATTGCAACCAGGCCGCCGTCGAGCTGTTCCGACTTTCGGGAAAAGAGGAAATCCGCAATCTGCGCCCCTCTGACTTTTCCCCGCCGTATCAGTCCGATGGCCTCCCCTCATCGGAAAAAGCGGCCAAAATCATCGCCCGCACCCTCAAAGAGGGGACCTACCGTTTCGAATGGCTCCACAACAGTCCGAAACGGGGCTCTTTCCCGGTTGAAATCGTCATGACGGCATTTCGGATGGAGAAGCAGGAGGTGTTGCTGGCCGTGCTGCGCGACATCTCTCAAATCAAGGCGTACCAAAAACAGCTCGAACACATCGCCCACTACGATCCGTTGACCGGGCTGCCCAATCGCGTGATGCTCAGCGACCGTTTGCGCCAGGCGATCGCGAAAAGCCGTCGCGCCGAGACGTTCTGCGCCGTTTTGTACCTCGATCTGGACGGTTTCAAAATGGTGAACGACACCTACGGCCACCAGAGTGGGGACGAGCTGCTGATCGCGATAGCACGCCGGATGAGCGCGGCCGTGCGTGAAGCCGATTCGCTCGCACGGATCGGGGGAGACGAGTTCGTCGCGGTACTGGAAGACCTCGAAAACCCCGAGGATTTCGTCCCCATCGTCCTGCGGCTGCTGCAGGCGGCTTCGGAGCCGGTGCGGGTTCGGGAGAATATTGTGCACGTATCGGTGAGTATCGGCGTCGCGTTGTTCCCGATCCATGCCGAGGATGGCGACATGCTGGTACGTCAGGCGGACCAGGCGATGTACGCCGCCAAAGAGCAGGGGAAAAACCGCTATTTCCTTTTCCGTGGAACGCCGGCCCCGTAAATTCCAATATCTGCCCCTTTTTCTCCTCCTATCAAGTGTCAAGATTATGTCAAGATTCTTTGCGATCCTTCTTGACAACTTCCTTCTATGATTTGAACATCAAAAAGCAGGAGGAAGGTTATGAAACACCTTGCAATCGTATCGTTGTTTACCATGTCGCTCATGGGAGCGTCGCCCGAAGTAACCCAGTATATGAAAGAGCTGGAGTCGGCCGCAAAAGCCGAAGACAAAACGTTCGGCGGGTTTGACGCTGTCCGGGGAAAAGAGATATTTACCTCAACCCATACGGGCAAGAACGCCAAGCCGATGGCGTGCACCAGCTGCCACTCGGCCAATATTGCCAATCCCGGCAAAAACAGTCTCACCGGCAAAGTCATCGATCCCCTCTCGCCGCGTGCGAACCCGCAGCGGCTCACCAGCGCCAAAGAGGTCAAAAAATGGCTCAAACGCAATTTTATGGACGTTTATGCCCGTGAAGGGACGGCCCGCGAAAAAGGGGACGTCCTTACCTATATCATGAAGAACTGATCCAAAGGAGAGACGATGAAAACTGTATTGAACCTGTCGCTGGCAGCCCTTTTACTGGCCGGAGGAATTTATGTTTATGCGGATGATGAGCATGAAGAGGAAAAACGTGCACTCAGCCAACAAGAGAAAGCAACCGTAGCGCTGTACCAAAAAGAGTGCGGATCGTGCCATTTCGCCTATCAGCCCCAATTTTTGCCCAAGCGTTCGTGGGACAAAACGATGAATACGCTGGAAAATCACTTCGGCACGGATGCGACGCTCGATCCTGCCGATGAGAAAACCATACGCAATTATCTGAGCGCCAACGCCTCCAGACACGACCGTATGACCGGCATGGGGGGCGCGATTGCCACACGCATCTCCGAAACGCCCAATTTCGTGCATGAGCATCGCGAAATTCCCAAAAAACTGGTGACGCAAGAAGCGGTCAAAAGTTTTGCCAACTGTGCGTCGTGCCACACCAAAGCCGCCAGCGGCAGCTATCGCGAACGCGAAATCCGGATTCCGAATTACGGAAGCTGGAAAGACTGATACGTCCGGGGAAAATCATGAAACGTACTTATGTCTGGACCCTTCCGACGCGGCTGTTTCACTGGCTGTTTGTAGTGCTGATCGTCGCAAGCTGGATCAGCACGTCCGAAGATCGGTGGCTCGATATCCATGCCGCACTGGGCAGTGCCGTCGGTGCGCTGCTCTTTTTCCGGATCGTATGGGGGCTCATGGGGCCGAAATATTCCCGTTTCGGCGATTTTGATTTTCGCTTCGAAGCGCTCAAAGCGTACCTGGGCGGATTGCTCGATTCCTCCCGCCGACCGCTCGGACACAATCCGGCGGCCAGCTACGTGATGGCGGCCATGCTTGCAACGGCTGTTTTGTCGGTGCTCAGCGGCACGGTTGCCTACGGAGTAGCGGAGAATAAGGGGTTATTGGCTTTTTTGCACGCAGCCGGGTATCGGGATATGGAAGCTTTCGAGGAGATACACGAGTTTTTCGTCAACCTCTTATGGGTGTTGATCGCGGCACACGTGATGGGGGTGATGGCCGATCGGCTGCTGCACCCGCAAGACAGAACGCTCACCTCCATCATCGACGGACACAAACATATCGAAGGGGATAATGCCGTTTTATCCTGGCTGCAAAAAATGGTGGCCCTTTTCGGAATCGGCGGTACGGTCGCGCTGCTTGTGTACAGCCTGAGCATTCCGGATAACCCGATCGTGGCAAGCAATAACAAAAAAATCGATTATACTCGTGAAAGCCCGGTGTTCGCCAATGAATGCGGTTCGTGTCACACCCTCTATCCTCCGACGCTTCTCCCCGGAGAGTCGTGGGGCAAACTTATGGCCAATCTCTCCGATCATTTCGGAGATGACGCTTCGCTCGATCCGGCCGATCACCGGAGTGTATCGGAGTATCTCTATGCCCATTCGGCAGAACGTTCGACGCAGGAGATGTCGGTTAAAATGATGAAATCACTGCAAAATCGCGATATCATAGCAATGACGCAAACACCGTTTTGGAAAGAAACACACGAAAATATCCCGGCTGAAGCTTTCGAAAGCGGTAACGTTAAAAGCCGTGCGAACTGCAAAGCGTGTCACAGCGATGTAGAGCAGGGGCTGATTGAAGACAGCGCGATCAAGCCGATACGCTAAAGGAGAAGGTATGAGAGGTTTTGGTGCCGTGTTGGCCGTATTTGCACTGATGGTGTCCACGGTATCGTTCGCAGATGACGACAATCTCCGTTTCCCGATGGATCTGCACGATCTGCGGCTGAACTCAAAGCAGCATCATGAGGTAGAAGCGGCGATGAAAGAGTATCAAAAAGAGTACCGCCGCTTCCATCGGCAAAATGAAAAAACAGAGCAGGACATCCGTACCCTGTTTTTGAACCCCGTATTTGACGAACGGACCTTTCAGGCAAAACATATGGAGATGGCGCGTGTCTCGGCAGACATTCGGACCCGCCTGTTTGCACGGCTGCATTCGATTTTGACTCCTGAACAGAAACGGCGGTTTATCCGCCATATGGAGGAGTGGGAAATTGAGTAGAAAAGTGTTGCTGATCGAGGATGATTCCGCATTGGGAGAGCTGATCGTTTCGTTTTTGAAGTCATACGGATTCGAAACGACAGGCTACAGTGACCCGCAAGAGGCACTCGATGCGCTTTTGGTACGCCATGAGCCTTTCGATATCGTGGTTTTGGATCTGATGCTACCGGGGATGGACGGGTTCGATGTCGCCAAAACGATCAAAAGCCGCCTGGATATCCCCATCATCATCTCCTCGGCCCGTACCGACATCGGCAACAAAATCTACGGCTACGATCTGGGTGCCGATGATTATCTGGACAAACCCTACGAGCCCCGCGAACTGGTTTTGCGCCTGGAAGCGGTGCTTCGGCGGTACGGACGCAAAAACGAGCTGGCCGTATCGGATTTTACGATCAATGAAGCCGATCGTTCGGTGTCGATGCAAGGGTACCCGATCGATTTAACGCGGATCGAATTTGATATCTTCTTTCTTCTGGTCAAGCACCGCGGCAAGAATCTTTCCCGCGATCAGATCATCGGTTCGCTCGGGCTTGGAGACGAGACCAAGCACCGCACTATCGACATGCACATCAGCAACATCCGCCAAAAAATAGGCGATGACGCCAAAGAACCCCGCTACATCAAATCGGTGTGGGGTATCGGCTACAAATTTACGGGATAAGCGATGTCGATCTTCACCAAAATCACGCTTCTTTTCAGTATCAGCCTGCTTCTTATGATCGGGATCGGTTACAAGATGGATACGATCCATACGGCCAAGTACGAATCGATCATTCTGCAAAAACACAAAATCGACGCGCACAAAATCTTCGGCTGGATGGCGACGACTTCGGCCGATAGGCTCGAGAACAAGCTAAAGACGCTGAATCTGGCACCGATCGCTCCACAACCGCCCCAAAAGGTTCTTTTGCATCAGCCCCATACGTTCGGTCTTTTCGAGATATTTCAAGCCCGAAGCGGGGAGTATGTTCTGCACATACGCTACATCGACGAAGAACTCTATCTGCACGATACGACCCTGCAGGAAGGGAAAAAAGAGGGCTCTTTTCTAAATGCCCTCATCATTGCCGATATTGCGGTACTGGGGGTGATCTTCATCCTCATCCTGCGGATGCTTTCGCCTTTGAACGCCATTGCCGCAAGCATGCGCCGCTTTATGCTCGGAGAGTACCGCACCCGCAGCGAACTCGATTCACGCGATGAAATAGGGGAGGTGGCACGCAGCTACAACGAAATGGCCCAGACGATCGAAAACCTGATCCGCTCGCGCGAAGAGCTGCTCCGTGACGTCGGACACGAGCTTCGCACCCCGATCACACGCGGGCTGTTTGCACTCGAACAGATCGAGCCTTCGGCCGCGCGCGACGTGTTGAAACATTCGTTCAAAGAGCTGGACGAGCTCACACGGGAACTCTTGGAAATCGAAAAACTTCAGGCAACCGGTCTGACGCACACCGAGGCGATCAGTGCCGAAACCCTTGCGATGGAGGCCCTCTCCAAACTCTGCCTTTCGGACGAATCGACGATCACGGTGAGGCTTCATCCCGGTGTCGCGATCGAAGGGGACGTCCACTATCTTTCGACGGCCGTCAAAAATTTGCTTGACAACGCCCTCAAATACGCGGATCGGTTGCCGATCACCCTGGAAATCACGTCAGAGCGCATCCGTGTGCTGAATCACGGCAAACCGCTGGAAAGAGCGTTCGATTATTTTTTGACGCCGTTTACCCGTCAGGAGAGTTCGCGTACCACGCAGGGATTCGGGCTCGGGCTTAGCCTTGTCGCAAAGATTGTGGCAAAGCACGGGTTCGCATTGACCTACGAATACGAAAACGGCACGCACTGCTTTTCCATCGTGTTCGCCCGTGAAAAGTGACTATTTTTTCTTTTCGTCGGGGATCATCCATAAAAACGGGTAGCTGACGGTCCGCTTTAGGATGTTGAAGGGGGCGGTGACGATCTCCTTTGCAAACGAGGTTTCGACTTTCGGATCGTCCAGGTTCCCCGAGAGGGTCAGCGTCGTCGAAACCGACCCGTCATCTCCGAGGAGGATGTAGCCGACCATGGGGACTTTTCCGAGCTTGGATCCCAAATCGGTTTTGAGCGTCATGGCCCCTTCGAGCGTCCGCGAGAGGGTATCGGCTTTCCCCTCCCCGGAGATTTTGATTTCGGGGGAATTCAGGAGGAAATTGTCAACTTTTACGATCCCCTTGCGGTAGGCGAAATGGGCGTATCCCTCTTTGAGGGGAAGGCCGCGTGCGTGGTAATTGGGGAGTGAAAAGGTGGTCAGGGAAGGGACGGTATTGACAAACGCGAGGACGTTGTTGAGGACTTTGTAATCTTTGAGGACGGCGTTTTCGACCCGCATGATCCCCTCGAAGCGGTCCGCTTCCCCCTTGGCCTCGAAGGAGAACGCCCCGCCGCTGACGTCGCCGAACGAAAAGAGGTGGTTCATAAACGTATCGTTGAACCCCTGGCCGTCGATGATGAAGGCGTTATCTCGGATTTTGAGCCGCGCTTTCCCCGACTGGTGTTCGAGCGTCGCGTTGAATCCTTCGGCATTCATGGTCGCGCTCAGGGTATCGGCTACGATTTTCCGCCCTTTCATAAGATGCAGATAGGTGTGGGTGGCGTAGAGATACACCGGAAGCTCGTCGGAGGAAGCGGTATTTTTGCCCTTTTCCTCGAACGATGAGAGGAAGGAAAACAGTTCGGGGACGTTGATCCCGGCGTTGTTGGCCCGGATGGCGATCCGTTCCGGGGTCTGGCTGATCGTGAGGCGGTCGTTGACCCGGATCGTCGAGCTCCCTTCTGCGTAGGAGCCGTTAAAACGGTACTGGGAGAGGGGGACGTCGTTGACCATCAGCAGCGGGTAGGGGTAACGGATCGAACCGTTGAACCGGTACTGCGAACGTTCCCCGGTATAGTAGAGGCGCAAAAAACCGTTATCGAGATGGTAGCGGCGCAGGAGAGGGGAGTGGCGCGAGAGGAGAGAAATGTTGTCAAGCTCGATCTGCCATCCCTGCGGAATGGTCAAAAATCGCGCCTGCAGCGAAGGGGCATCGATGCGCAGGGTGTCGTCTGTGGCGGTGATATCCAGATCGAGAGACTCCTGGGTGTTGATCAGCGGAGTGATTTTCGGGTTGAGGGGGACGAGGTTTTCCAGCCGCAGCGACCCGGTACGCGCATCGGTGCGGTAAGCCCCCGACATTTTCCCCCTGAACCAGTCGCCGACGATGCTCTCTATCCCCTCAAATGAGAGTTTCTCCTCCGCCCAGGAGGCGTTAAAAGGGGAGATCAGTACCGGCAGGCGGTTAAAAGACCACGACGATGCTTCGGGGGCATCGAGCCGGAACGTTTTGCCATCATAAGCGAGGGTGAACCGGAACGGGGCGTGAGTGAGCATCGATCCGTGGAAATTGACGTGGTCGAACTGTACCGCGATATCGCTTTTTTGCCGGCTTCCGTCAAGCCGCCCCGCGATTTTCCCCCGCACCCGATCGGGGATCGAAAAACCGATTTTTGGCAGGCTCAAGCGCATCCCGGCATAATCAAACGGGGCGCTGAACCCTTCAACGCGCAGCGTCTCCCCCATCGTATACCACTGCGAGGGCTGAACCTCGATCGTGTCCCCCTCCGGGGAAATGCGGTAGCGGACCATGAGCGGGGAGTCTCCAAGCCGGAGGTATCCGGGATCGCCCAGCGGCGCGGCGCTGTAGGTTTTGATCTCGACCTCTCCGCGTTCGTCGGCTGCATCGTAGCGGCCGCTGACTCTGGCTTCGGCGACGTCCCTGCCGTACCGGGCGGTGAAATCCTCAAAGCTCACCAGCCGGGTGTCGAGGCGGACGATCCCCCCGCTTGTCTGGATATCAAGCGAACCGATCTGCAGTTGTGAAGGGGTCGGGGCGAATGTCCCTTTGGCCGTCGTATCGAGCGTTGCGAGATTGACCGTGAGGTTCAGATCGACCGCGCATTGTCCCGAAAGCTGTCGGAGGGGGAGGGTGATACCGTAAAAACGGAGGAGGTTGAGGATCGGTTCGTCCAGCCGGGCATGATCGGTACGGATGAGAGCCACCAGCGTCGCGTTCGGGGTCATAAAATCGATCCAGAGGCGGCTTTTTTCGGTTGGATGGGTATAGAAGGTGCCGTTTTGCGGGAGGATGTGGAGTTTCCCTTTTTCAAATACCAGATCGATGCGCGGTGAGCGGATCGGCTCGATCCCCTGTGCAAAGGTGTACTCCCCCTTCTCGACGCTCGCCGAGGCATATATCCCCTCCAGCAGCGCGCCCGGGTCATCATAGCGCCATACCCCCTCGAAGCGGTGCAGACGCAGTGAAGCGGCTTTGGCGTACTCGACCACCCAGGGGGCTACTTCGGGATCGAGGGAGAGAAAGTCGCACAGCGGCCTGATCGTGGAGAAAGGCTTTGCCGCTTCGGCACGGAAACGGAGCGATTCGCTGTCCCCATGCGCGTGCAGACGCAGGAGGGGGGTATTGGGAAGCGAGATCTGGGCGAGGGCGTCAAGACGCTGGTTGAGCAGGTCCACCCGGAGGGTTGCCGAGGTATTGGCTTCGTTGATTGAGCAGGAGGGGAGGGTCAGGGCAAAGGTGCGCTCGTTGAGGGTAAAGTTCGCTTCGCACCGGGTCTTCCCCCCCCTCACGGTGACGGTCCCCGCCCGGTTGCGCGCGTAGCGCAACGAGAGGTTGATATCCTGTGATTCGATGGTGTCGATGTCGACCGATTCGATCCAGGCGTTCCCCCACCGGATGTAACGGGGGAGGTCGTCGATGATTTGGAGGTTCAGAGGCTCGTCGTCACTGCGGTACCCCCGCAGATCGATTCGCTGTGCTTTGATAAGGAGCGAATTTTCCCATTTGAGATATAATTTCTCGATTTTTACCCCTCCGAAGGTGAGGCGGTCGATCCCAAATCCCTCCAGTAAAGCGATAAACGTGAGAAAACCGAGAAAAAAAACGGCAACGAAAAAAAGAAGAATATTCTTGTGGATGGCAGGGATCATTTTGGTGATGATTACGTCTTTCATGAGCTACCTGTTCTCTACTGTCACATCACCCAAAATCGTCTATATCCCGAAAGGTTCCGTCTTCAAAAGTATAGCACACCTCCAGGACGAAGGGGTGAACCTCTATACTATAGATGCGTTTATCCTCCGCCTCATCGGCCATCCGCAACAGGGATGGATCGATCTGCGGGAGGAAAAGATGAGCCGGATCGAGTACCTCTACCGCCTCACGACGGCCAAGGCCGCAACCCGGCAGGTGACCCTCATCCCCGGCGAGACGACGGTAATTTTCCTCGAACAGCTCGCTAAAGAGCTTTCACTCGACAAAGCGGCCCTCTCAAGCGCCTACGAACGCCATGCTACTTATAAAGAAGGGAACTTCGTCCCCGAAACCTACAGCATCCCCAATGAAATCGACGAGGAAAAGCTGATCCTCCATCTCCTCGCCGAGTCCGAAAAACAGATGAAAAACTGGGCGGAAGCGTACAAAATTGCGTATTCAAAAGAAAATTGGTTACCAATCGTAACAAAAGCCTCCGTCATCCAAAAAGAAGCTTCTTCGGTCGCCGATATGCCGCTGGTGAGCTCCGTCATCGATAACCGGATCAAAAAAGGGATGCGGCTGCAGATGGACGGCACGTTGAATTACGGTGAATATTCACACCAGAAGGTGACCGCGCGCCGTATCCGAACCGACAAAACCCCCTATAATACGTATAAAAACAAGGGTCTCCCCCGCGATCCGGTCTGTAACGTCTCACGCGAAGCCATCGATGCCGCCCTGCGCCCGGCCCGTACTGACTACCTTTATTTCGTCCGCGGCAAAAACGGGGAGCATGTCTATAGTAGTTACTTTTCTACACATAGGCAAAACATAGTAAATGCTACAAAATGAAACATTTTTTAAACTTTTTGGCCTTGGGGGAGTTACAAAACGTCAAATCAGCGCAGTAAGTGTTATGATGCTCGTATAAAAATACAAACAGGAGAACCCGATGGCAAAAATCATTTGGTCAAAAATCGATGAAGCCCCGGCTTTGGCAACCTATTCATTCTTTCCGATTGCATCTAAGTTTTGTGCAGCGGGCGGTGTTGAGTTAGAGCAGAGTGATATTTCACTTGCCGGGCGTGTTCTTGCGGCAATGGGTCTTGCCGAAGACGAGCTCACAAAACTAGGTGAACTTTGCGTTAAGCCTGAAGGTAACATCATCAAGCTTCCAAATATTTCGGCATCTGTCGGTCAGCTCAAAGATTGTATCGCTGAGCTTCAGTCTCAAGGGTATGATATTCCAAATTACCCTGAAAACCCTGCCAACGATGCAGAAAAAGAGATCCAGGCTAAATACGCGGGATGTCTGGGTTCAGCGGTTAATCCGGTTCTTCGTGAAGGTAACTCAGACCGCCGTGCGGCAAAAGCGGTTAAAAACTTCGCTCAGAAAAACCCTCACAAACTGAGAGCTTTCTCTGAGAATTCAAAAGCGGCTGTATACCACATGGGCGGCAAAGGGGATTTCTACGCTAACGAGAAATCAGTCACTATGGATAAAGCCCAAAAAGTGACGATCGCCCTCAACGGCAAAGAGCTCAAAACGATCGACGCGATGGAAGGTGAAGTACTTGACGGTACCTTCATGTCGGTTAAAGCGCTTCGCGCATTCTATAAAGCATCGATCGAAGAAGCAAAAAACAAAGGTGTTATCTGGTCACTGCACCTGAAAGCGACCATGATGAAAATCTCTGATCCGATCATGTTCGGTCACGCATTCGAAATTTTCTTTGCAGACGTATTCGCGAAATACGCGGATGTTTTCAAAGAAGTAGGCGTCAACCCGAACCTCGGTATGTCGGATCTTGAGAAAAAAATCAAAGGGCACGCAAAAGAAGCTGAAATCAAAGCGGCATTCCAGGCAGTTGTCGATTCAGACAGCCCGAAAATTGCAATGGTTGACTCGGATAAAGGGACAACAAACTTCAATGCTCCGAACGATGTCATCATCGATGCTTCGATGCCGGTTGTCGTTCGTGAGGGCGGTAAGCAATGGGATCGTACCGGTGCGGCACTTGAGACGTTGGCGGTTATCCCCGATTCTACCTATGCGATGTTCCATGCCGAGATGGTAGCGGACTGTGTTAAAAACGGTCAATACGACGTCGCAACGATGGGTACGATGCAAAACATCGGTTTGATGGCGCAAAAAGCGGAAGAATACGGTTCACACCCGACTACGTTTGAACTGAAAGAAGCGGGTAAAGTAACCGTTACTGCTGCCGATGGCACAGAACTTATGAGCTTTGATTGCGAAGCGGGTGATATCTGGCGTATGTCTCGCACAAAAGATATCCCGATCAAAGACTGGATCCGCCTTGCTTATGAGCGCGGTCAGATCGAAAAAATCCCGGTTGTATTCTGGCTGGACAAAAACCGTGCACACGATGCACAAATCATTGCAAAAGTGGAAAAATATTCTCCGGAATTCAACACTGCAGGTCTTGAAGTTCATATTTTGGACATCGCTGCGGCGACACGTTTCACCAATGAGCGTATCCGCAAAGGACTCAATACAATCGCGGTAACGGGTAACGTTCTTCGTGACCACCTGACCGACATGTATCCGATCCTTGAGCTGGGAACATCGGCTAAAATGCTCTCTATCGTTCCGTTGCTTGCGGGTGGCGGATTGTTCGAAACGGGTGCGGGCGGATCGGCTCCGAAACACGTTGAGCAGTTCCTCAACGAAGGGCACCTCCGTTGGGATTCACTCGGTGAATTCCTGGCGTTGGCCGAGTCACTCCGTATGATCGATCAAAAACATCCGAATGCGGATCTTGCTGCGGTAACGGCTGCACTTGACGTTGCCAACCAGGGTTACCTGGATAACAACAAAGCACCGGGACGTAAAGCGGGTGAGCCGGATAACAAAGCGTCACATTTCTATGTAGCGCAATACTGGGCGCGTGCGCTTGCCAACAGCAACAACGCCGCATTGGCAGCGAAATTCGCTCCGGTAGCGGATGCGTTGGAAGCAAACGAAGCCAAAATCATGGAAGAGCTGATGGCAGCATCCGGCAAACCGCAGGATATCGGCGGTT
>CAZBIR010000045.1:0-17471 GCA_964491035.1 uncultured Sulfuricurvum sp. | reverse complement strand
TTTTGCACGCACTTTTTATCCTGCCCTCCGTTTATTGACCGCGATAAAATGCATAAACGCCACATACAGATAGGCGAACAGATTCCACCACCACCATTGAAACAGTGTTGCCCATTCTACTTCGTAGTAACCGAGTATTTTAAAGATACAAAAATAGATAATTACCCAAAACAACGCCGCGTGGAACATCATCCAGTAATTCAGCCAGTGCAATTTCATCCAAAACTTCCGATAGGTTACAAGATACGGTATTGTACCGGAAAACATTCTTCGGCGTCGATTCAATTTTGTTGTTTGTTTTGTGCAATGTTCCTGAAAATATTGTGTCCCGTTGACTCTTTTTGATTATAATCGCGGACGTTTATCCACAGCAAAAGGACACCTTCTGATTACGGTTGTTGCGATTATCGGGGCATTGCTGATCCTTAGCGTCATCGTCTACTCGGTCTTTGAACAGAAACAGGACGGGTGCGGATTCGTCACCGCCGGTTTTTTCTTTTTTGCGATGCTCTTTGGGGTGATGGTGCTGGGCATACTCAAGGGGAGTTTCACGCTGCTCGTCTCCTGAATTCTTTTCCTTTCTTAAAGAAATATCTGTTACAGTACTCTAACCTTCGCTCACCAAGGAGCCACTATGACACGATTGAACATTCTTCTCACGCTTACCCTGATGACGTCGGCATCAACGCTCGATGCGGCCGGCACGACGATGCGCCCGGGTTTATGGGAATTTACCTCGACGATGAAAAGCCAGAGCGGCGAAATGGAAAAAGCGATGAGGGAGATGGACGCCCAGATGGCCGCCATGCCGCCCGAACAGCGGAAGATGATGGAAAATATGATGGGATCGCAGGGGGTGCGCCAAACCTCAAAAGGGACCACCGTCCGTGTCTGCGTCACCCCCGAAGAGGTCAAACGCAATACCGTCCCGGCGATGGAACACGGATGCACCCAGCAGATCGTCCGCAAAAGCGGCAATACCGTCTGGTTCAAATACAGCTGCAAAAGCAACCCTCCCAGCAGCGGGGAGGGAGAGTACACCCTGATCGGCGACAAAGCCTACAAAGGGAAAATGAAGGTTACCACCCGCCAAAACGGCCGGGCCGAAACGGTCGAAATGACGCAGAGCGGAAAATGGCTCTCGGAACGGTGCAAACCCTGATCAACGGACGTTAAGTGCGTAACATCGGTAATTAAGACGGCCGTCGCCGTTTAAAGTAGAGCACCCCAAGCGGCGGCAGGGTCAGCGTAATGGCGTAGGGGCGGCCGCACACTTCCTGCTCACGCGCTTCGATTCCCCCCGTGTTGAGAATGTCCCACCCGTTGTAGGCGGGGGAATGGGAGTTGAAAATCTCGACGTATTCCCCCGCAAACGGCACCGCGAGGAGATAATTTTCCCGCGTCCGGTCGGCGAAATTGCACACGACGTAGACGTACTCCCACGGATCATCCCCTTTACGGAAAAAACTGAGACAGTTGTGGGGATAGTCGAGGTTGTCGATCCACTCGAATCCTTCGCGTTTTTCGTCGTAGCGGTACAGCGCCTCTTCCTCGCGATAAAGGCGGTTGAGATCGGAGACCATCGTTTGAAGCCCTTTGTGAAGGGGATAGTCGAGCAGGTGCCAGTCCAGGCTCTGCTTGTAGTTCCATTCGGCAAACTGCGCGATTTCACCCCCCATAAAGAGGAGTTTTTTACCCGGGTGAGCGTTCATGTAGGCGTACAGGGCGCGGAGGTGGGCAAACTTCTGGTTTACGTCGCCGGGCATTTTGTTGATCAGCGAACCTTTCATGTGAACCACCTCGTCGTGGCTCAGAGGGAGCATGAAATTCTCATCGTAGGCGTACCACATGCTAAAGGTGAGCTGGTGGTGGTGATGCTGTCGGTAGATCGGATCGCGACTCATGTATTTGAGGGTATCGTGCATCCATCCCATGTTCCATTTGAAACCGAATCCAAGTCCCCCGATGCTCGTGGGGCGGGTCACCATCGGCCATGCCGTCGACTCCTCGGCGATCATGACGATTCCCGGAGACTCGCGGTAGGCGCTTTCGTTGAGCTTGCGCAGGAAAGCGACCGCTTCGAGGTTTTCGTTCCCGCCGTAGGCGTTGGGGATCCATTCCCCCTCTTCACGGGCGTAGTTGAGATAGAGCATCGACGCCACCGCATCGACCCGTATCCCGTCGATGTGGTATTTGTCCAGCCAAAACAGCGCGGAACTGATCAGAAACGACTGTACCTCGTGGCGGCCGTAGTTGAAAATAATGCTTCCCCACTCGGGATGGTACCCCTGCCGGGGATCGTCATGCTCGTACAGTGCGGTGCCGTCAAAGTTGATCAGGCCGTGCATGTCGACGGCCATGTGGGAAGGGACCCAGTCCATGATAACGCCGATTCCGTTTTGGTGAAGGGCATCAATCAGCCCCATCAGCTCCTGCGGGGTACCGTAGCGGGACGTGGCGGCGAAATACCCCACCACCTGGTATCCCCACGACCCGTCGTAGGGATACTCGGTCAGGGGCATGAACTCGACATGGGTGTAGTTCATCTCCCGCAGATACGCTACCAGCTCCGTAGCCAGTTCGGTATAGTTGAGGGGACGGTTCCCCTCCTCCACCTTGCTCCGCCACGATCCCAGATGCAGCTCGTAGACGCTGATCGGGGCATCGTGGGCGTTGCGGCGGTGACGGGTTTGCATCCATTCGCCGTCTTTCCAGTCGTACCCTTCGAGATTCCAGATCCGCGAGGCCGATTTGGGAGGCTGCTCGGCGTAGAATCCGAACGGATCGCTTTTGTCGTGAACGATATTGTGAAATTTCGAGACGATGTGATACTTGTAGGTGATCCCCTCGTCGATCCCCTCGACGAACCCTTCCCATATCCCCGATTCATCCCCCCGCAACCGGAGCGGATGGGCATCGGTCGCGTAATGGTTGAAATCGCCCCGGACGCTGACGTAGGCGGCATTGGGGGCCCAAACGGCGAAATAGACCCCTTTTTTGCCTTGATATTCCATAATATGTGAGCCCAGTCTGTCGTACAGCTTGACGTGGTTTCCCTGTTTGAAAAGGTAAATGTCGAGCTCGCCGAAGCGGGTGACGTCGTAGCGGATCGGGTAGTTCATCGGTGACGTCCCTGTATAATGATGTGATAGAGTCTCTCGTATTCGCCCGCGGCGCCTTCCCAGTCGAAGCGCGCCGCCATGGCGTTCTCCCGCAGCCTGTGCAAAGCTTCGGGATCGTTGTACCAGGTATAGACGGCCCAGCCAACGGTATTGGCCAGCGCGTCGGGGGTGGCATCGTAGAATTTGAACCCGTTGCCGTGTACCCCGTCGTTGGCATAGTTGTCGATCGTGTCATCCAGCCCCCCCGTCGCGCGGACGATCGGAAGGGTTCCGTAACGGAGGCTGTAGATCTGGTTGAGGCCGCAGGGTTCAAACAGCGAGGGCATCAGGAAAAAATCGCTCCCCGCCTCGATTTTGTGGGCGAGGTCGTCGCGGTACCCGATGTAGCAGCCGAATTTTCCCGGATAGCGCCCGGCGATATCGCTGAAAAAGTGTTCAGCCCACTTCTCCCCCGTCCCCAGCAACGCGATCTGGATCTCCATGTGCATGAGCCGCCCGATCGCATGGGCGATCAGCTCGATCCCCTTTTGCTCGACCAGGCGCCCCACAAGACCGATCAGGGGAACGTCGCTGCGCTCAGCAAGGCCGAAAGAGCGCTGGAGATCGGCTTTGCACGCCGCTTTTCCCTCCATCGCCCCCGCGTCGTAACGCTGCGCGATGTAGGGGTCGGCCGAGGGGCTCCACTGGGCGTAATCGACCCCGTTGAGAATCCCGTGGAGTTTGTAGCTGTAACGGTCGATGAGCCGCTCCATCCCCCACCCGTATTCGTGCGTCCGGATCTCCTGCGCGTAGCGGCGGCTGACGGTGCTCACCGCATCAGCGTGGACGATCCCCCCCTTGAGGAAATTGATCCCCCCGAACTCTTCGAGCTCGTCGGCGTTGAAATGGCCCCATCCGATGTCGGTCACGTCCAGAACCCCCGAGGCGAACCTCCCCTGGTGCTGGAGGTTATGGATGCTCAGCAACGACCCGGTATAGGCGAAATCGGGGTCAAACGCATAGACCGTATTGAGCAGTACGGGGATAAGGGCCGTATGCCAGTCGTTCGCATGGATCACATGGGGGTGAAAACGGAGCATCTTGGAAAGCTGCATCACCGCGCGGGAGAAAAAGGCGAAACGGACGTCGTTGTCGGTATACCCGTAACCGTGTTCCTCGTACAGCCCCGCACGGCCGAAGAACCCCTCGTGTTCGATGAAATAGACCTTCACGCCGCTGCCGGGAAGAACCCCCTCGTAGACGGCAGCCCATACCTCCCCCATGGTTCCCATGGGGACGCCCAGGCTCCCCTCCAGCCTGCGCAGCCCGTATTTCTCCCGGTCGACGCCGTAATAGCGGGGCATCACGACCCGTACGTCATGTCCCGCTTCGGCCAGCGCTTTGGGGAGCGCGCCCGCGACGTCGGCCAGTCCTCCCGTTTTGGCAAAAGGATAAACTTCGCTTGCGGCAAACAGGATCCGTATCGCCTCCATCACGACTGGGCCCATTCCTGGATTTTCGCGGTGTAGAGGCGGACGTATTCCTCCCCTTTTTCGGGGGTAAGGGCCTGTACCGTCAGGTTCAGCTGATCGTTGTACTGATCGGGGATCATCAAAATCCAGTCTTTTTCATCCAGCCAGATTTTGACCCCGTCAAGGCTGGACGATTTTTTCCCTTTGGCGTCCTTGAGGAACATCCGCATCATTTTCCCCTTGAGCGACTGTTTGCACGGTACGTGGAACGACTCGTAGAAATAGCGCGGCATCGACATGATCAGGTCGGAAAGCCTGACGTTTTGCTGCACCAGCATCTCGAGGATTTTCAGCGTCGCATACATCGAATCGCGGTGGGTGGCAAACTCGGTAAAGGCAAAATTCCCCTCCCCCGTTGCGACGAGATCGTACGATTTCATTTTCGTCGCGTTGAAATTGGCATACTGCCCCCGTTCGATGACGAGGTGTTCGAACGTCGCGATATCGGATGCCCAGGTCGGAAGGAACACCCGTTTTTTCCTGCCGCTTGCCTTGGCTTCGAGGTTCAGCAGCGACAATACGACGTAAAGCGCCGTCTGTTTGCTCAGCAGTTTCCCTTCGTTGCACACGATATCGAGGCGTTGCGCGTGGGGATAGAGCATGAATCCCGCATCGAGTTTCAGCGCTTTGACGATCGCGCTGGTGTCTTCGAAGGAACGTTTGGCCAGGATGTTGATGTTCTCCAGGCATCGGTCGTCGGGATAGGCGTTGAACATGATGTTATCCACCCCCATGTCGTTGAGGATATCGGGGAAGAGTTCGTACATCATCCCGTGCATCACGTCGACCGCGACACGGCATTCACGGCATCGGAACATATGCGATTGGAGGAGCGATTCGAGTTTTTTCTTGTAGACGTCGTAGTCTTTGAGGTGGTCGGAAGCGTAAATCTGCCCGATTTTCGAATAATCGACCCGCCGGAACGCCTCCTTGAAAAATGCTTTTTCGACCTTTTTGGCGGTATCGTTGTTGATACGGAGCGCTTCGTGGTTGTAGAAAGTGATCACCGTGGAGGTGGGATCGTCAATTTTCTGGTTGAAATGGACTCCTCCGACATACTCGTCGTTGGCTGAGAGGCTGCACCGCATCACCGTCGCGGCCGTCGCGTGGTAATCGACGACGTTGACCCCCGCCGAGAGGATTCCCCCCAGAAACGCCCGCTTGAGCATCCGGGAGTTCTTGTTGTAGTCGCGCGAAACGAGTACCGTCGATCCGACGGGGAGCTGTGCGGCGAACGCCTCGGCCAGTTTGGTCGCCATCTCGCAGGAGAGTTCGACGTTGGTTTTCCCGATAACCCGCCCGTGTTCGAAAATCGAGTTTTTGTACCGGCTTCCCAGAATCACGCTGCGGCTGACGATCGCGGCATCTTCGATCATCTTGTCCGGCCAGATCGTCACGTCTTTTTCGATCGTCACCAGCTGCCCGATACTGCACCCTTCCGCCAGGATCATCCCCGATTTGGCGGTGACGTTTTTGCCGATTTTGTTGTGGTTGCAGATGACGCACCCATCGAGCCTCGCGTTGTGGCCGATCGTCACGTCGTTCCAGATGACCGTATTGCGGATTTTGCCCGAGTTGCCGATCGTGACGTTGTTGCCGATTACAACGTTGTTGAGCTTGGATCCTTTTTTGATCGTGACGTTTTTGCCGATGATGACGATCCCGACGATATCGACGCTCTCGTCAAGCACGTAGTCCTCCTCGCAGATCAGGACGCCGTCAGGATAGACGATCGCTTCCCCTCCGACCTGGAACTTGATTTTGCCCCCCATGATGTCTTCGTAAACGTCCCGGTAGCTCTCGGGGTTTCCGACGTCGCGCCAGTACCCTTCGGCGTATCCCGCCATCAGGGGGATCCCCTCGCGCATCAGGAGGGGGAAAAGGTCCTTGGCAAAATCGAAATTTTCGTTTTTGGGGATATAGTCGAGGATTTCGGGTTCGATGATGTAGATCCCCGTGTTAATCGTGTCGCTGAACACCTCTCCCCAGCTCGGTTTTTCAAGGAATTTTTCGATCCGCCCCTCTTCGTTGGCGATAACAACGCCGAATTCGAGGGGGTTTTCGACCGAAGTAAGGGTGATGGTGAGTCTGGAGTTTTTGGATTTATGGTAGTCGAAAATTTTCTGGAAATCAAAATCGGTCACCAGGTCGCCGCTGATGATGATGAAGTTCTCGTTGCCGATGTACTCCTGCGCTTTTTTGACGGCACCGGCCGTGCCGTAGTCGTCGTCGGGGATGACGTAGGTGATGTTGATTCCCCACGCGCTGCCGTCTTTGAAATACTCTTTGATGACGTCGGGCTTAAAATAAAGAAGGACGATGAACTCCGTAATTCCGAGGTCTCTGAGCATGACGATGGTATGCTCCATCATCGGTTTGTTGACGATGGGGAGCATCGGTTTTGGAATCGAATTGGTCAGGGGTTGTATCCGTGTGCCGAAACCTCCGGCCATCACTACAGCTTTCATCCCTCTCCTTTTAAATTATTTGAATTTTTTCAATTGTATCTCAACTTCCGTTTACAAAACAAGACCCGTCTCGCAAAGTGTGACCGATTTGCAACAATTTGCCTGATTGCCCGGATTCAGAGCTTGTTCGCGATCGCTTTGATCTCGTTGATCAGTGCCTGCTGGCGGTTGTAGATGTACTCGATCAGGTAGCTCTCATACGGTTCTTCGAGGTCGAGGATGACGACGACCTTGGTAAATTCCTCCCCGATCTGGACGTATTCGATTTTTCCGGCAACCGACATGCTCACCATCCCCCCTTCGGCTTTGGGGAGGGGGAGGTTGAACTGAAGCGTCACCCCCATCCCCACTTCGGGAGAGGTTTTCGCCGCGCTGATGCGGCAGGCGATCGACTTGATCGAAATGTCGAGTATCGTCCCCGCCGCAACGCTCTTGGCGGCCTGGAGGGTGACATGCATCCGGTGATCGCTCTGTATCCGTATGTAGCGGCGGTTGTTGGCCGACACGCTGAGCGGTTCGAACGCAGCGAGGACGGCGATTTTTTTCCCGACATCGACGAGTTTGAGTTTCGCCTGCAGATCAAACGGAAACCCCGGAGACTGCAAAACGGTATTCCCCTCGAGCTTCATCGCGTATCCCTGCAGCTTTTCGATCGCGACGTACGCCAGCCCATCGGCAAGTTTGACCAGTTTGGCCGGGGTCGTGATCCGTATCCCCTTGTAGAAGTTCAGCAGTTTTAGCGGAGCTTTGTGCAGCATCGCCTTTTCCAGGTAGTGAAGCGCCTCTTCGCGGCTGTTGCGTACCTGCTGCACCGACGATACCTCGTAGTGCATGAGGGCTTTGACGTCGTCGTTGCGGAGCTCTTTTTGGTGGATATGGTCGATGATCGAGATCGCTTTGTTGAGTTCGACCCCCTGCATATCGATCACGAACCCCTTGAGCACCGGGACGATTCCCCCGAACGAGGGGTGCGTGTTGACTTCGCCGCTGAACCGTTCCAGCGTCTCTTTTAGTTCCTCGGTGTTGAATCCCTCGGAGAGGATCGTACAGACGTCCCGGTGCCACTGCGCGATATGCGCTTCGGCACCGAAATAGTCCCTCGCGCGCAGCACGATCCCCTTGTAGAGATCGTTGTAGAAATTTTCCCCCTGCTCCTCGATGATACGGCCGCTGTTTTCGACGTGAACCATCACGATAGGGATCGGTTCGGATTCGCCGGCGTGAATCACGAAAGCGTCTTTGAGGTGCTCGATGAAATTCATCCGGTTAAGCAGCGGGGGCTCACAGCTGTGAAGGGGGTCTTTGAGGGGGATGAGGGTGATCAGCGTCTCGTCGTTTTTGAGGGGATGGGTATGGATGAAATAGCTTTTTTCCCCTTCGAGGGGAGTCTCCACCCCCGAAACGATCTTTTGATTCACCCCGGCATGTTCGAGGAGAGCGCCGATATCGGTTGCGTCGATATACCGATCAAACTCCCCCGCCTGTGAAATCCCGAAATGGTGTTTGAGCAGGTCGTTGACGTAGAGCGTTTTACCGCCCCGACGGATACAAAACAGCGCCCCGGAGTGTTCGGAAATACTGCGGCGATACCCCTGTGCGAGGGAGTCGTTGTGCGATTTTACCAGCAGCGGGATGATTTTGAGCATCGCTTCGGCAAAAGCCTCCTCATCCCGCGGTATCCCCGTGACCCCTGCCGAACGGATCGAGAGGGCCGCCTTGTAGAGCTCCGGATGGGTCGGATCGGGCGAGAGGAGAAGCGATTCGAGACGCTCTATCGCCGAGAGCTTTTTTCGTACCGAAGGGGAAGCGAGCGTTTTGGGGGAGGCGCATACCACCAGCAGATGGCAGCGATCCGGAAGAGCTCCTTGCGTATCCAGCAGCCGTGCGTCCGTAGTGCGGAAAAGGCGGCGCGCCGACTCGGCGAACGGAACCTCCATCCCCTCTTCATGAAGTATCAAAAGATCGAAAAATTTGGCAACCCGGGAAACCTGCTGAATAGACAAAATTCACCTGCTAATGTTTAAAAATAACAGCGATTGTAGCCAAATAGGGTAACTCCATCCTTAAAAACACGCTCAAAGCTCCCTTAAACCCACTTTTTGCTAGAATAAAAAGAAAAAATCAGGAATTTCACCATGCTCCGTTTCGCTCCGAGCCCGACGGGAGATATGCACATCGGCAATCTCCGGGTCGCTTTATTTAACTATATATGTGCCGTCCAACGCGAAGAGCCGCTGCTGATCCGGATCGAAGATACCGATACCGAGCGCAACATCCCCGGCAAGGAGAAAGAGATTTTCGAAATCCTCGCCCTGTTCGGGATCGAGTACCAGGAGCAGCAGTTCCAGAGTAACAGCATCCGCTTCCACCGTGCGATGGCGCTCCAGCTGCTGCAGGATAAAAAAGCGTTCAACTGCTTCTGCGCCCCTGAAACCCTCAGCCCCAACCGCTACGACGGCACATGCGAAAATCTTCCCGCTGAAGCGGTGATCGACAACCCCAACCCTTTTACGATCCGTCTCAAAAAGCCGGAACATCCGATCACCCTCACCGACATCATCAAGGGCGAATCCACCTTTGATCCCGACGAGATCGACAGCTTCATCCTGCTGCGCGCCGACAAAAATCCCACCTACAACTTCGCGTGCGCCGTGGATGACATGCTCGCCGATGTTTCGCTCATCATCCGCGACGAAGAGCACCTCCGCGACACCCCCAAACAGATCGCGATTCACGAAGCGCTGGGATACACGAAAAAGATCGAATACGCCCACCTCCCGAGCATCGTGGACGACGATGGGAAAAAAATATCCGAGCGCGACAATGCTTCCAGCGTCAAATGGCTCCTCGAAGAGGGGTATCTCCCCGAGGCGATTGCCAACTATCTGATTTTACTGGGGAACCAACCCCCCTGCGAAATCTTCAGCCTCAAAGAGGCGATCAAGTGGTTCGATCTGAAATCCCTCTCCAAGTCTCCCGCCCGGTTCGATATCGACAAGCTCGCCTTCATCAACCGCGAGCACCTCAGGGGGATGGACCCCAAAGAGCTCTCCCGCTACGTCGGATTCGCCGACGAGGAGATCGGGAACCTGGCCAAGGTATTCCTCGAAGAATCGGGGACACTCAGGGAGCTCCGCGCCAAAATCGGCGCCGTCTTCGCCCCCAAAACCGCTCCCGAGGAGTACCGTGCGGGGTTCGAGACGCTGCGCGATCTGACCCTCAAGGCGCCCCACTACGACGATTTCGACGCCTATGAAGCCTACCTGATGGAGCACAGCGGCCTTGAGGGGAAAGAGTTCTTCAAACCGCTGCGCTACCTCCTCACGGGGGCCGAGCACGGCCCCGAGGTGGCCGATCTGTATCCGTACCTGAAAAATTATCTCAAAGAGGTGGTCAAATGATGAGTGGTATTCTTCTGGGGCTGGGCAACATCGTCCACTCGCTCCTCACCGTCTATATCTGGGTCGTCATCATCGGCGCCCTTCTCAGCTGGGTCCGCCCCGATCCCTACAACCCGATCGTCCAGATCATCTACCGCCTGACCGAACCGGCCTACCGCGCCATCCGCCGTATGATGCCCACCGTCTTTAACGGCATCGATATGGCCCCCATCATCCTGATCGTAGGGCTCAACGTCATCGACGTCATTCTGGTCAACGTCATCAACGGCCTGGTCCTCGGATGAGACGCTCTTTCTTGCTGGCCGCGCTGATCACCTCGGCCCTCTCGGCGGTGACGATCGATGAAATCCGTGAGAAACCCTCGTCGCGGGAAAAAAACTTTCTCATCTGGCAGTATCTCAAGCAGGATATCAACGCGTCGCAGGCGAGCGAGGCGTTTTACCAGATCGACGCCGTCAACGAGCGTTTTTTGTTCGACTACGCCGCCAAAACCGACGAAAGCGAAATCCGCTACACGGCCGAATGCATGCAAAAGGTATCGACCGAGCTGATGGGCATCGCCGAAGACGACTGCCTCTACCTCGCCCTCACCCCGACCAAAGCCCTCTCGCTGGAGAGTTACCAGCGTGAACTGATCGCGACCCGTCTGGGTGACCGGTTCGGCGACGTGCAGTGGCTGCGGACAATGAACCATAACAACCATTTTGCCCCCTACAGTGACGTCGAAGCCTCGCTGCGCCTCTTTACCCTCGTCCCCCCCACGTACCGGCACGAGCATTTCAACGTATCAATCGACAACGATACCCTCGCACAGCTTTCGGGGCTGGGAGCGTTCCCCCAACTCGTTTACTGGACGGTTACCGATCCGCGGCTTGATCGCCTCAACGCCTCGCTCGCCAACGTCAGCGGCGGAGCCTACAACGCCCAAACCCATTTTTACCTCGGTCTCAACGCGCTGAACCACGGCCGCAGCGACAACGCCCTTTTCCACCTCCGGGAAGCAAAAACCAAAGCACCGACGGTGATGGACCGGGACAAAGCGACCTTCTGGCTTTACCGCCTCACCGGCGACGAAGCACTGCTGCGCGAGCTCTCCGAGAGCCTCGATATCAACATCTACGTCCTCTGGGGACGCGAACGGCTCGGGATCGAGACCGAGAACTACTTCACAACCCTCCCCACCTCCAAAAAAGGGGGATTCCGGGGGGATGACCCGTTTGAGTGGAACCGCCTCCACCGCGAAATGGTCTCCACCCCTCCCGAGCGCCTCTACGAACTCGTCGAACGCTACGACGGCGAGGATTCGCTGGCGGTACAGGCCTACATGATCGAACGGGTCTACCAGCCCTACGTCCACAACTTCACGATGCCCTACGAACGCTACCTCCAAGGGGTCCCGACCGACCAGAAGGCGTTCATCTACGCCCTCATGCGCCAGGAGACGCGGCTCATCCCCGGACTCATCTCCCGTTCGTTCGCACTGGGGCTGATGCAGATCATGCCCTTCAACGTCGATTCGATCACCAAGATCCATCCCCTCAAAGTCGCCTCCTACCACGACATGTTCAACCCCGAATTCAACATCCCCTACGCCATCGAGCACCTCAAACACATCGACCGCACCCTCATCAACCCCGTGTTCAAGGCCTACGCCTACAACGGGGGAATCGGGTTTACCAAACGGCTGATTACGGCGGAGGGGGTCTTTATGGCAGGTGAGCATGAACCGTTCATGAGCATGGAGCGGGTATGGAATGCGGAGAGCCGGGAGTATGGCAAGAAAGTCCTTGCCAACTACGTTATTTACAAAAAAATTCTCGGGGAAAAAGTATCGATCACGGAGCTTTTCGATAACCTAACACAGCCGAGCCGGTCTGATTATTTTCGAGTTTCAGCGCCAGTGACGACTCCGTAACGGGGTCGAAGCGGATCAGGAAATAGCGGTTCCAGCTGTTCTGGATCGGGATCAGGCGGCGACGGGGATCGTTCTCTTTGAGTTCCTCCAGCGACGTCGGGAGACTCCCGTTGAGGGTGAGGGTATAGCCGTGATCCTCGAAACTCCATTTCGCGCTATCAAGACCGTTGCGCTTTTCAAAATAAAACGCCCCGACGAAAAACTCCCCCTCTTTGTACGTTTCGGGATGAATCGGATTGAGATAGACGGCCGATACGATCGCCTTGGTCTCCAGCGACTGGACGATGCTCGCGGTGCGCATCTGCTCGATCGCACGCTCGTGCGCTTCGTCAAACGTAAACAGGTCAAACGCCCCTTTTTGTGAGCATCCGCCGAGCAAAAGCGCACTCGTCAACGCAATAACCGAAAATCGCATAATAGTCCTTAAAAGTGGTTCAGATGCACTATCTTAACAAAATTTCAATGATAGTTGACTATAATACCTCCTATTTTTAACCGAGGTAGGATTTTTGAAAAAACGTTTAGCGGTAGCGTTTACCGGCCCGTCCAACAGCGGCAAAACGACCCTGATCCTCAAAGTGGCACGCAAACTGATCCACGACCACGCCCTTGAGGTAGCGATCATCAAAAACGACCCCAAGGACAAGGCGCAGTTCGACGTCCCCGGCAAAGACAGCTACAAATTCAGCGATACCGGGGCCGAAGTGATCGTCACCTCCCCGACCCGCACCACCTATTTCTCCAAGCGGCACAAGGAGCTCGACGAGCTCATTACCCTGTTTGGAGAGTTCGACGTCCTGCTCGTCGAGGGGCTCAAAAATCTCCCCCTCCCCCGCATCAGCATTTTCCGCGGGTCGATCGATACCGATTATTTCCCCTACATGAACGCCCTGGCGATCGACCACACGATCGACATCGCCGGCTACAGCCTTCCCGAGGGGATCGACCTGCTCGATCTCAACAACCCCGATCAGGTGATCGGCTGGATTTTAGACAACGCAAAGGTACTCGAATGAACACGATTTTAGAAGCCATCCAGAAAAGCGCCATCCGGATCAAACACGCGATCGACGTCAAGGACATCGGTTATTCGCAGGAGCAGAACAGCTCGGGCGAAACCCAGCTGCAGCTCGATATCCAGAGCGATTTCATCATCGAAGAGGAACTCAGCCGCCTCGAGGGGGTCCATACGATCGCCAGCGAGGAGAAAGAACACCCGATGCTCCTCAACGAAAAAGGGCACTACTACATCGCTTTCGACCCGCTTGACGGCTCCTCGCTCGTCGACGTCAACCTGAGCGTCGGCTCGATCTTCGGAATCTACGAAGGGGAATTTTCGGGCGAGAAGATGGTCGCGGCGTGCTACGTCGTTTACGGCCCCCGCGTCGAGCTCGTCTTCGCCCAGTACGGCAAGGTCTCCCTTTACCTCCTCCAAAACGGCGAATTCGAATACGTCAAAGAGATCCAGCTCAACGCCAAAGGAAAAATCATGGCCCCCGGCGGCACCCAGCAGTTCTGGGCACCGTACCATAAACGGATGATCGACTCGTTCTTCGAGCGCGGCTACCGCCTCCGCTACTCGGGCGGGATGGTCCCCGACCTGCACCAGATCCTCCTCAAGGGGGGCGGACTCTTCAGCTACCCGGGTGCGAGCGACAAGCCCGAGGGGAAACTCCGGATGCTCTTCGAGGTGTTCCCGTTTGCCTTCATCTTCGAAACCGCCGGCGGAAAAGCGGTGGACGGAAAACGCGACGTCCTCGAAAAAGCCCCCCGCCACGTCCACGACACGAGCCCCTGCTTTTTCGGCTCAACCGAGGAGATCGACGAGGTGCTGAGTGTCTACGCCGCACACTGAGGACATCTTCGATCAGCGGCTGACCGAGGCGACCGGGCTCTTGCAGGAATGCCAGCGGGGAAAAAACCTTGAGAGCTGCTACGACTGCGAGCAGTGCATCGGATGCGAAACCCGCGCCAGATACGTTCGTGCCGTTTATGAGAGCATGTCCAAGGGTGAAACGGGCGGTTTTGATTTTTAATTTGAACGCCAAAGGAGCAAAAGCCCCTTTGGCTACGCTGGCCGCTAAGGCACTAAAGCTTGCCTCTTTCGAGGCAGACAAAAGGAGACATTATCAGGATGAAAAATTATATAACTACCCCCATCTACTACGTCAACGGCGAAGCCCACATCGGCCATGCCTACACGACGTTTATCGCCGACGCCCTCGCCCGCCATTCTCGCCTCGTGGGCAATGACACCTATTTTCTGACCGGGACCGACGAACACGGCCAGAAAATCGAGGAATCGGCCAAAAAACTCGGGAAACCGACGCAGGCGTTCGCCGACGAGATCAGCGCCACTTTCCGCAATCTCTGGGATGAATTTGATATTAGTTACGATCAATTTATCCGTACGACCGATGAACCCCATAAAAGAGGGGTGCAGGCGGCATTTGAAAAGATGGTGGCCAACGGCGACGTCTACAAGGATTTTTACGAGGGGAACTACTGCGTCAGCTGCGAAGCGTTCTTCCCCGAATCGCAGCTGATGGACGGCGGGTGCTGCCCCGACTGCGGACGTCCCACGACGATCGTCAAGGAGGAGAGCTATTTCTTCCGCCTCAGCAAATACGAAAAACCGCTGCTGGAATATTACGAGGCACACCCCGAGTTCATCCTCCCCAAATCGCGCCGCAACGAGGTGATGAGCTTCGTCAGGGGAGGGCTCAACGACCTCTCGGTCACCCGGACCAGTTTCAGCTGGGGGGTACCGCTCCCCGAGACGCTGAACGAACCCAAACACGTCATGTACGTCTGGCTCGACGCCCTCCTCAACTACGTCACGGCGCTGGGGTATGGCAGCGGTGAGGAGCGGATGGGGTATTGGCCCGCCACCGTCCAGCTGGTCGGAAAAGACATCCTCCGCTTCCACGCGATCTACTGGCCGGCGTTTTTGATGAGCCTGGGGCTCCCCCTTCCCAAACACATCGGCGCCCATGGATGGTGGACGCGCGACGGCGAGAAAATGTCCAAGTCCAAAGGGAACGTCGTCGATCCCCGTGAGGTCTCCAGACACTACGGCGTCGAGAATTTCCGCTATTTCATGATGCGCGAGGTCCCTTTCGGACAGGACGGCGACTTCTCGCAGCGCGCCCTCATCGACCGCCTCAATTCGGACCTCTCCAACGATCTGGGCAACCTCCTCAACCGGATCATCGGGATGAGCGAAAAGTACTCGGCATTTGCCATCGACAGCGTTGACGTCGAAAAATACCACGCACGGGAGCTGAACGACGCCCACGCAATCCTGGATTCACTGGAGACTTACCTGAACGAACTGCAGATCCACCGCTACCTTGAAGAGCTGTGGAAAGTGTTCACGATCGCCAACAAAGCCATCGAAGAACACGCCCCGTGGGCGAAAGTCAAAGAGGGGCGGACCGACGAGGCCCTCGCCACCGTCGCCCTCGTCGCCAATCTCCTCGCCAAAGCCTCGGTGATGCTCCACGCCATTATGCCCCGTACCACCGCTACGATCGCCGATGCGCTCGGTTTCGAGATCACGACGGCAAGTTACAATGACCTGATCGGCGGAAAAAAACTCCTCGCCCCTTTCACGATCAAAAAAATTCCTCCCCTCTTCCCCCGCATCGAAGAGCCGCTGATGGCCGAAGCCCCCAAAGCGATGCTGAACGAAGAGCCCAAAGTGGCCGAACCGAAAAAAGAGGTTAAAAAAGAGAGTACCGTTTCGCCCGAAGGGCTGATTACGATCGATCAGTTTTTCCAGACATCGCTCAAAGTCGGCACCGTCATCGAAGCCGAAGAGGTCCCCAAAAGTTCCAAACTCCTCAAACTCCAGGTTGACCTCGGCGAAGCCGCACCGCGTCAGATCATCGCGGGGATCCGCGAGTACTACACCGCCGAATCGCTGGTGGGAACACAGGTGTGCGTCGTTGCCAACCTCAAACCGGCCAAACTGATGGGGATGCTTTCAGAGGGGATGATCCTCGCCGCCAAAGATTCCGAGGGGCTCTGCCTGGTCCGCCCCGAAAAACCACGCCTCAGCGGAAGTTCGATTGGATGAGGCTGGAGAATATCCTCGCACTGACCCAGGGGACGCTGCTTGGCGATCCTTCGGTCAGCCTCTTTGAAACCGTCGTTTTCGACCCGTCCAAAGTCAAGCGGGGCTCTCTTTTTATCGCCTATTCCCCCGAGGATATTTCCGAAGCGCTCCTGAACGGGGCGTACGGAATCATGTTCGACCGCCCCACCCAGATCACCGACAGCGAAACGGCCTGGATCAAGGTCGACAATCTCGACGCCGCCCTCAAAAAACTGCTCCGCTTCCATCTCCTCGAAAAAGAACTGGAAGTGTACGCGTGCGATCCCATCACCCTGCACCTCTCGACGATGATTACCACCCCGCCCTCGTTTTGCAACGTCGAGGGGAGCATGCGAGAGGTATGGGAAAAGCTCTGGCCGCTGGAGAAAAAGTCGATCGTCCTGTTTTCCCCCGCCCTCACCGACGAACATATTTTTATCGAGCATTCCCAGCTCATCCGGGCGCAGGAGAGCACGATCACGATTATCGAGCAGACCCTGTTCGAGACCTCGTTCATCCATAACGACACATTTTACGAGCGGCAGATGCTCTCGCCGTTTTTTATCCCCTACCTCGAGCACCTCCTCTTTTTCTACACCTTTTTACGGATCCCGTTCCAGATCCGGGGATTCAGCAAGATGGGGCACTTCATTCCCGTCTTCACCAACGCGCGGCTGGAAATCAAAGAATTCGGCACCAGCGAACGGGTCATCATCTTCGAACCCTACCTCGAACTGATCGACGAGCAGATCGATTTTCTCGACGCGCAGGCTTCCTGGGCTAAAATCGTCTGCCTTCTCCCCGAATCGATGCGCTCGGCACTCACGATCGGGGTGGATAACATCCTCTTTTACCGCTATCCCGAAGAGGTCATCTCCCTGTTGCAAACGCGCGATTTTCACTTCGCCCTCGTCGCGGGGCTGGATAAAACCATCCTCCGCCCCTCCCGTTCGGC
>CAZBIR010000044.1:12138-18402 GCA_964491035.1 uncultured Sulfuricurvum sp. | reverse complement strand
AAATATGAAACGCTACGGGGTTAAAGTGCTCGTAGATATGCTGCCAGAATTCCATACTTACACCTTCATCCGTTTCGCATCGACGAGGTAATCACGTCCCACCCGCCCGATATTTTCCAGCGTGACGTGATGGCGTTCGTCGATCACCTCGTCGGCGTAATAGAACGCGTCGATTTTCAAAAAGAGGATGTTCTGCTCGCTGCCATTGAGGGAAACTTCCTGATGAAGCGAGCACAACAGCGCCGCTTTGGCATCGGCTACCCGTGGCGGATACCCCTCGACCGTTTTTTCCATCACGATGCCGAATCGGTCCGCTTCGTTCTCCCCGTATGGAAGCGATTCGGCGGTCGCTTCGATCCGCCCCGCGTTCGTATCATCGGCCAGGGAGATCGTCGCTTTGCCGTGCAGGAGGATATTTTTGGCGGTGTCTTTGAGCCCCCCCTCTTCGTTGGGACCAATGGAAACCATCACGCACGGAGGCTCCGAAGAGACGGGGATGAAATAGCTGAACGGGGCAAGGTTCACCCCCATCTCCCCCTCGGTCGCGATCCAGGCGATCGGGCGGGGGAAGATGGTGTTGCTCATCAGCTTATAGACGGTATTGACCTCTAATGATCGGGGATCGATCAGCATGAAACTCCTTTAAAACGTGACGACCTTCCAGTCGCTTTTGAGGGCGTTCGTCAAAAACTCCCCCGTATGGACCGGTTCAGCCCCCATCAGCCGCAACGTTTCGCTCACGCCGTAATCGTCGCTGCAGACGACGCAAACGGAGGCTTTGACTCCGGTTTCAAGGACCTTGAAAAACATCTCCTGCACCTCCGCATTTTCGGCGAGGAGTTTGGCCGAGGGGCCCCAGATCATCAGGTGGGCCTCATCCCAATACCCACGCGGTAAAATGACGCTCCCGTACAGCAATACCAGTTTTTTCGCCACTTCGATCTCGCCGCTGCTCCAGACGATCAATAATTTATCCATTTTTCCCTCCGTGTTGATGATGCCCCATAATCCGGGTCTGCACCTCGAGGCTTTCATTTAATCGGTACGCTTTGCCAAAACCCATGACGACACTGCCGCTTTGGGGAATGAGGCAAAAGAGGTGAAAATCCTCCATCTGCGTCAGCGAGGTCACCAGTTCCGCATCAAAACGGGCGCGGAAGCGCTCGATCACCCGCTCATAGCGCTCGTCTTCGCGAAATACCTCGACCGCCGTGCATTCGATCGTGACCCGTTTACGCGTGAACGGCTGCGCGCACCCGCGTTCGTCCTCGGCAAATAGCAGGGAAACACGGGGATTGACGAGGAGATTGCGCCCGTGCTGGGCAACGGTGCTGATGAGGAGATAAAAATGGTTCCCCATCCGTACGTACGGTGCGGTGCTCGCGTGGGGAAGCCCCTCGGGGGTAAGCGAGGCCATCACGAGGTTCTGAAAACACTCCAGAAACTCCTGAACCTCGCTCGTGTTCATGCTTTGAGCGCCTCGGCGATCAGCTCGATCGGGTTTTTAAACACGACGCCGCTTTGAGCTTCATGCAGTGAGTTGTTGATCTGCATCCGGCATGCCGAACACTCGGCGGTGACCACCTGCGCCCCCGTTTTATCGATCATGGCAGCTTTGGGTTTTCCGGCCGCCTGGGCGTAGTGGAATTTCTCCGTCTGCATCGTCACCCCACCGAATCCGCAGCAGGCGTTGGGATCGCTCATCTCTTTGATCGTGTAGTTCTGACTGACGAGCGCACGGGGTTCTTTGTAGACCCCCTGCATTTTACGGGCATGACAGGGGTCATGGTAGGTAACCACCAGATCACTGCGTCCTTTGGAAGCCAGCAGCGCTTTGAGCTCGGTTTTTTGTTCCAGCCACTCGGTCGCCATAAAGACTTTGTCTTTGAGCCTGTTCGCACGCGCCTGCCATTCGGGCTGATCGTGAAAATAGTGGTCGTAGTCGATCTTGATCATCGCGCTGCAGGTCGCTTCGGGGATGATGATCGCTTCGACGTCGTCGATAAAGCTCTCGAAATACTCGATGTTCTTTTTCGCGTTGTGATCGACGGTGGCGAAATCTCCCGTGAAATAGGCGGGCGCCCCGCAGCAAAGCTGCTTTTTGGGGATAAAGGCATCGATTTCCAGCGCTTCGAGAATCTCGACGAGGCTTTTGCCGATCTGGGTATAGCTGTAATTTCCCAGACATCCGATGAAGATCGCGACACGGCGCTTTCCGCCGTGGCTTATCTCTTCGGGATAGCTGTTCAAAAACGAGGTTTGCCCCATCGAGGGGAGCAACCGCCCTTTTTTGATGATCGGGAGGCTGAAGCGCGGCGTCATCGACTGGGTCTGTTCTTTGATCTTGAACCCGCACGTCTGGAAAACGTATCCGAGTTTAAAGAGGATATCCATCGTCGTGCGGTGGCGAAGAAGATAGAAAAAGGCTTTTTTAAACCATGCAATCCCGTATTTGTCCGCCAGATCGGCGCGCACCTGCTCGATCACCATATCGGTCGGGAGCGCTTTAGGGCAGACATCGGTGCAGTTGGTACACAAAAAGCAGCTCTCGAAGATATCTTTGGCGTTTTTGTCCAGTTCCAGATACCCTTTCTGGTACGCCCCCAGCAGATCGATAAATCCGCGCGGGCTCGTGACCTCATCGGCATTGACGTTGTGGATCGTACAGACGGGGATACATTTCCCGCATTTGATGCACGCGTCGGAAGTTTCGCTGAAGTTAAAGATTTCGCCCTGTTTCGTCATGGTCACACCGTCTTGCTGAACGCTTTGTCGCTGGCAGCGTGGCGTTTCATGTAGGCATCAAAAGGCATCGCGATGTTACGGATCAGGAGGGTCCCGGTCGGGGTGCACTCGATCGCCGTGGGGGAGATCGACAGCAGCCCGTCGGCCTCGAACGGTTTAAGCGCTGTGAGCGCGTCTGCAAAGTATTCCGCAAACTTCACCCCGTAAGAAGTCTCGAAACGGGGGATATCGAGCTTGAAATTGCTCATCAGCTCCATGATGACGTACTGGCGGATCCGGTCGTCACCGTTTAGCGCGACGCCCCGCTCGTGCGGCAGACGTCCCGCGTCGATGGCCGCTTCGTACGCCTCCATCTCCTTGAAATTCTGGGCGTAGTAGTCGGCCCCCTCGCCGATGGAAGTGAGGCCGATCCCGATCAGATCGGCTCCCCCCTTGGTCGTGTAGCCCTGGAAGTTACGGTGCAACTCCCCCTTCTCGATCGCCTTGAACAGCTCGTCCTCGGGCTTGGCAAAATGGTCCATCCCGATCATCCGGTAGCCCCGCTCGGCCATGTGGTCGATGGTGTAGCGCATGATGGCCAGCTTCTCGCTCGGATGCGGCAGGGTCGTCTCATCGATCTTGCGCATCGTTTTTTTGAGCCAGGGGACGTGGGCGTAGTTGAAAACGGCGAAGCGGTCGGGATCGAGGGAGATCGCCAGATCGAGGGTCTTTTTGAACGTCTCCAGAGACTGATACGGCAGTCCGTAGATGAGATCGACGTTGACGCTGACCATGTTGTATTTGCGCGCCAGGTCCATCGCCGCTTTGGTGATGTCGTAGGGTTGGACGCGGTGGACCGCCACCTGCACCTTTTCGTCGAAATCCTGAATCCCGAAGCTGACCCGGTTGAACCCCGCCTCGCTCATCACCCGCATCTGGTCGTCGTTGATGTGGCGCGGATCGATCTCGCAGCTGATCTCCGCATCCGGGGTGAAGTTTTTGAAGTGGGACCGGATCGCCGTGATGATGCGCTTCAGTTGATCGGCGTCGAAAAAGGTGGGGGTGCCGCCGCCGAAATGGAGCTGGATGACCGGGCGGTTCACATCGATGTGGGTGCTGAGAATCTCCATTTCACGGATCAGGTAATCGATGTAGCGCTCTTTTTTATCCTCTTTGGAGGTGAAGACGACGTTACAGCCGCAGAAATAACAGGCGTTTTTACAAAACGGGAGGTGGAAGTAGAGCGAGAGGGGGCGGGAGGAGTCCTGGGCGTGGAGCTTTTCGAGGTACGCATCGTACCCGAACGCATCGCTGAATTCCAATGCCGTCGGATAGGAAGTGTACCGGGGTCCCGGCTTGGAGTATTTGGTAAATTTGTCAAAATCAAGCATCAATCAGTTTCCTTCCGCACCCGGATAATCTTCGCGATTATGCCCCTTTTGGGTTGAATAACGGATAAAAAAGCGACATTATTCGAAAATCGGAACCAAAGAGGGGCGGTTTGCGCCAATGAAGTTTGGAAATCAGAGCGTTTCTGTGATAGAATTATAATATTTTGTGAATCTTTAATACCGTCAACACCAAAGAGGATGTATGAACCCCATCAAGGTACTGATCGTCGAAGACGATGAAGTGACTGCTATGAACTTAAAAATGTCTCTGGAAAAGCAGGGGTATGACGTCATATCGACTGCGGATAACGCGATCACGGCGCGCAACAAAATCAAGATTTACAACCCCGACATCGTCCTGATCGACATCGGGTTGCAAAAAACGATGGACGGGATCGAACTGGCCCAGTCGATACGGGACAAGCATCCCCTCCCCTTTATCTACCTGACCGCCCATTCGGACAACGACATGCTCTCCAAGGCCAAGCGGACCGAACCCTACGGCTACATCGTCAAACCGTTTGATCCGATCAACCTCCACACAACGATCCAGATGGCCCTGTACCGTTTCAAAGAGGAGAAAAAAAGAAACTCCAACCTCGATGAGCTCAAATCCGATCACGAACAGCTCGAAAAACTGGTCTACGCCAAAAAACTCTCCGACAAGCCGATCGTCGAATTCGGCGAGGGGTACCGCCACGACATCGCGCTGGGCGAGACCTACTACCAGGACAAAAAAATCAAGCTGACGAAAAAAGAGAACGCCTTCATCCGGCTCCTCGTCGCGCAGCTGGGGAGCGTCGTCGATTTTGAACAGGCGATCAACTACGTCTGGGAAGAAAAAGGGGCTACCGACAACAGCGTCCGCACCCTCGTATGGCGGCTGCGGAGCAAACTTCCCACCGACGTCATCAAAAACGCTTCCGGGGTAGGCTATTATCTCGAAGAGTAGGCTTCCTTACCCGAACCGCCGTGAAAATTCGGTGCAGAGCACCTCGTACGCCTCGTCGAAATCGAACTCTTCTTCTTCCATTTTTGCCGATTCCTCGATGACGTAAGCGAGCCGGGAGAGCTCTTCGAAGCGGAAGTTCGCACTGGAGCCTTTGATCGAGTGGGCCACGTGGGCGATATCGTCGTAGCGGCGCCGGGAAATGGAGGATTCGAGTTCGCTCAGCGAACGCTCCATCTTGGAGCGATAGATTCCCAGCAGGTGTTCGATCTGTTCCTCATCGAGCATCAGGGCGTTTTTGAGCTGGTTCATATCGATGCGCGGCTCCGGGGCAACGGGGCTCGGCGCTCCGGGACGCTCTAACGCTCTGAGATAGCGCTCGAATATCTGCTCGATCTCCCGCAGCACGATCGGTTTTCCCAAAAACGCGTCGTAGCCGTTTTGGATCGACCGTTCCCGCGCCCCCTTGATGACGTTGGCCGTGAGAGCGACGATGGGGGTGTGCGCAAGAGCCTCCTGTTTCTCGTACGCCAAAATTGCGGCCGTTGCTTCGTTCCCCCCCATTTTGGGCATCTGTTCATCCATTAACACCAGATCGTAGGGGTCGCGGCAAAACCGCTCCACCGCTTCGGCCCCGTCCGAGACGATCGTGTAATCGAGGCCGTAGCGTTGCAGGATGATCTTGATCAGCTCCTGGTTGGCGCTGTTGTCCTCCGCGACGAGAACCCGCCCCGCGTATCCCGCCACCGTACCGGAGGTCGCCGAGGCGCACTGCCCCCCGGTTCCGGCCCCCATCGCTTCGCAAAACGCGAGCTGGAGCTTGGTACAATAGATCGGAAACGTCAGCGGAACGATATTGGGGACCGTGTCGTAGCGATCATCCAGGAAATCGAGAATCGCGATGGCGGGGATCCCCCGCTCGATGATGGCGCGGCGTTTCGCATCGTCGATGGAACTCTCCAGAAAAATCAGCAGGTCCGTCTGGGCATCCGGCGACTCGATAAGCGATACTTCCAGGCCGAAATGTTCCCAGTACCGCCACAGCGACTGGAGCTTGTACCCCTCCGCTTCGGGATAGTGCAGCAGCGAAAAGCGGACCCCTTCGACGAGGGTCGGGTCAAACTTGGAAAGGAGGCATTCGTGGTTGACGGCCACGGGGATTTTGAGGGTAAACGTGCTCCCCTCCCCCGGGGCCGATTC
>CAZBIR010000044.1:0-12038 GCA_964491035.1 uncultured Sulfuricurvum sp. | reverse complement strand
TGTTTGATCCGGAGTGCATCGGCGATCATTTCGTAGGGGATAGAGGGATCGATGAAACTGGTGAGGGTGATGCTTTTGGAGTTCGCGCTGGGGACGAACAGCTCCATCGTGTGGGAGATTTCATCATGGATATTGAACGGCTGCGGGTCGATCGCGAACTCCCCGCTGCGGAGCTTCGAGAAATCGAGAATGTCGTTGATGATGTGCAGCAGGGTCTCCCCGCTGTTGGAAATGATGTCGAGGTATTTCTGGAAGCGGGGGTTGTTCGTCTCCTCTTTGAGCAGCGATACGAACCCCAGAATGGCGTTGAGGGGGGTGCGGATCTCGTGGGACATGTTCGAGAGGAAATACTCTTTGGCTTTGGAGGCATTGAGCGCCTCCTGCTCTTTTTGGTAGATCGTATCGGTGTAGAGCTTGAGCACCCCGGCGAAATTCTGGTCAAAAAGGTAGCTGATGACGGTAAAAACCGAGTGGTCATTCACCCCGAGCCGATAGGTAGCGTCCAGAACCGCACGTTTGAAATGGGTGCAGAGGACAAACAGCTCATCCGCCCGGATCTCCTTGTCCTTGAGGTATTCGATCAGTTCCCCCATAACCGGGCACTGGCCGATTTCGGTCTCTCCCGAGACCACCCCCATGAAATAATCAAAGACGTTCGAAGCGTACTGGTTCACGAAAAAATCGGGATCGATGGCATGGCGTTTCAAGATCCCGGCACACACTTCCCGCCCGACCCATTCGCGGAGGATCAGAGTTTTGGCACCGCCCAGAATTTCCCTGGCTTCATACAGCTTCGACAAATCGGGGAGTTCCATGCCCATTTCCTTCGTTTTTATGGGAGAATGATACTATAATTTTTTTTTATTTGATAAATGACCGTGCGCCCCCGGCGGTTTTCAGGGGCTGACCCACAACAATACCGCTCCCCCCACCGCCAAAAGCTGGGCGATCAGGAGGCCCGCCGTACCGATGATGTTCCCGGTCTGGCAGCTCGTACACTGTTTGTATTTGCGCGATTCGTAAAAGGCGTACGCCACGTATGCACCGATGAGCGCAACACTCACCCCCATGGCTCCCAGCGTCCCGCAGTAAAGGGCCTTATGCAAAGTCGGCGGAAGGAAAAAAACGAGAAACGTGCTCAGAAAGGTCAGCACCATCAGGTAGCGCGCCCCCCGTCTGAAATAATCCCGGACGAACACCCTCGGACAGCTCCCGCCATGGGCATCCGCGACCAGGCCGAATTCGAGATGCGCATCGAGGCGCCGTTTCATCTCACGGTCTACCCGATCGACGAAGGTGCTCCCGAACGCGTAATCGAGGTACTGCTGAAAGCGGCGCGCCTCTTCCCCCTCCAGGTCGCGGTGATGCGCCTCCCCGTTCGTATCGTCGTAGATAACCGTTGCGCGGGCAAAACGGTCCACCTCGACGCTGATCCCCGGATAATAGAGGCTCCGTTCGGTGAAGGTCTCCTTGTCGGATTGTTTGATGAGGCGGGCATTGACGTAGGGGACATACGCCTCCCCTTCTTTCATGACGATGATGTTGTACTGGATGCCGATGAGAATGGCGGTGAGGGCTTCGAGGTCATTGGCCCTCATCGTGTCGATCATATCGGTAATCCATTGACGGAGTTCGTCATCGAAAAAACGGACATTGGCCGAAATAAGACGGATCGTGGGGTCTGGGTAACGGATGATTTCACGGATCATAGGGTAACTTTATAAGGAAGATGCGATGGCCCGAAGGCCATCTTGGGGGTTGTTTAGTGGCTTTTGCTGACGACGATGATCATCTTGATGTTGATGATGATGAAGCGGATGAACTGCCACAGTTTGCAGGTGCGCATGAAACGGGCGAATTTGCCCGGAATCATCGCCGTGTTGAATTTGTCGTTTTTCGCGAAGTTGAATTCTTCGGGTTTGGCTGCCATAGTGTCTCCTTTCTTTTTCGTTGTTATTCCGGAATGACTTTCCAGAACGGTTTGAGTTTCGCTTTATAGATAAACAGGTAATGGAGGATATGCTTGATCCAGTGCCCTGCCAATCCGATTTCACCGAACGTATAGTCCGTATCGCGGCCGGTACCGGGATATTTGTCATAGTCAGGAACAACCGGGTAAACGGTCATCGCGGCCGCCTGGCCGTCCAGCCATCCTTTACCTGCAGACGCGACGCACGCCGCACCCATTTCCGCCATAGAAGCCTCGTGCAGATGGGCGCTTGCACCGTGTTTGATCAGATCACAGATGCTTGCCGCAACCGCTTTTCCGATGATACCGCTGGGCATACCCGTCCGCGGAGGGGTCGGGTTGATAACGGTACCGTTGGGCGATTTCGCCGGTTTTGAGATGATGTGCGGAGGAGCAAACGCGATCCCCGCGGCAAAAACGTTTTTGTACGTAGGGTTCTGGTACGTACGCGGCCAGTCGGAGGCTTTCCACTCTTCGTAGGCTTTTGGCGTATAGTCGGCATCGACTTTCATGAATCCGTTGGGAGCGAATACCGTATCGGTGATATCGTCGCCCGCTTTGTTGTAGGCTTTGAGTCCTACCCCCGCAAACGGAGGGATCAGCATGGAGAAATCGAAGCTCTCTTCGCCGGTCGAACCGTCAAGCAGTTCGTACGACACTTTCCCTTTTTCGACTTTGTTGACGTGCGCGCCGGTGATGTAATCGACCCCGCGCTCGGCGAACAACGACTCGGTGAAGATACGGCTGCTGACGACGTAACCGCCCACTTTCATGTGCAGTCCGCCCATCCCGAAGTCACCCATGAACGATTCGTTGGAGATCCATTTGATGTCGGCCATATCGCGAAGACCCGCTTTGCGGATTTCGTGCTCGACGTTGAAGATGTACTCAAACGCCGCACCCTGACACGTACACATTCCATGACCCGTCCCGATCAGGATTTTCTGGCGTTCGCCTTTGCGCATTTTGTCCATGATTTTTTCAAGTTCGTGCGCCGCGTGTTCCGCGTGATCCGCGGTACATACCGATACGGTATATTCGCCCAGCTGAGACCCTTCGCCCAGCCCCGGAGTCGCACCGAAGTTGAGTTTCGGCCCCGTCGCGTTGATCAGGTAATCATACGTCACCTCTTCGCTTTGTCCCGCTTTGCCCTGGCCGGTATATTCGACCGTTACGAAAGGTTTGTCGCTCGATGCGCTCCCCTCGGGGTTGATGCTGACGGCCTTGGCCTGTTTGTAGGTGATTCCGGCTTTGGCATAGACCGGAGCGAGATCGAACGTAACGTCCTCTTTGCTCATTTCTCCGACACCGACCCAGATATTCGAAGGAATCCAGTTCCATTTCGCGTTAGGGGTGACCACCACCACCTCATGTTCTTTTCCGAGCCAATCCGCCGCGAACGTCGCGGCGGTGTGTCCGGCGACACCGCCGCCGAGGACCACTAATCTCGCCATTGTTTCTCCTTCTAATGAAATCCATTAACGACAATTATAATACTTTTTATGTCAAATGCAATGCAAATTCTTAAAAGAAACGTCAGTTTTTAAACTAGCCTCTTTCTGACAGCTATGGATGTTACCTTTTTTCTCAATTTAGCCGTTTCCGAGGATTTTCGAGACGATTTCGTACACGTTGTCGGAGAGTTCCGGGTGGTTTTTGATCCGCTCAAGCTCTCCTCCCATCATCGTTTTGTGATCGATATTAAGCCGCCCATAGTTTTTAAAGGCCCCCGCAAGCGCCGATGCGACCTGCGGGTTGAGGGGATCGAGCTGCAAAATTTTGTCGGCAACGAAACGGTATCCCCCACCCTCGCGATGGTAAAATGCGACCGGGTTGCGGGCGAAACTGCCGATAAGAGACCGGACGAGGTTGGGGACCCGGATGTCAAACGCCGGGTCTTCCTGCAACGCCTCGACCCGCTCCAGCGTCCCCTCGCGGCGCGAAGAGGCGAGGACCGTGAAATATTTGTTCATCACCAGCGTCTGATCCCGGTAGCGGGTGTAGAAATCGTCCAGAGCCCCCGCGCGCAGACCCGGGGCGTAGTTTTCGAGAAGATCGAGCGCCGCGAGTTTCTCCGTCATCGTCTCCGAACGCTCATAATGATCCCGGCACACGGCGGCATCGCGCGCGTCCCCCAGACTCATCAGTACCCCCAAAAGGCGGTTTTTGAGGGCTCTGCGTCCCATGTTTTCACCGTCGATCGAACGCTCCTGCGGACGGTAGAGCCCCTCTATCCCATCTCGCAGCACATCGGCATAGCGTTCGGCAAGGGTCCGCTTGAGCTTTTCCTGCGCCGTAAAGATCGCCTCGACGTCGATGGTCTCCTGACGCTGCATCAGGGTCGTGATCGTCGGAAGTTCCAGGATCTGCGCCTTGAACGTCGGCTCGATCGTTTCGTCTCGGAGGATTTTGCCGTAGCTCTCGAGGTAGCGCTCATCCACCGCTTCTCCTCTCATCATCGCTTCGATCGTAAGGATGCCGAACCGGTGGGCCGCTTCGTAGCGAACGAACCCGTCGCAATCATAGGCCATCAGGAACGGATAATCGATTTCATCGCACTCGATATGGACCGGTGCGCTGAAATTCCGGTTCAGCGAGAGGCGCGGAGCCTCGTCGATCGATTCGAAAACGATCGACGTATGCTCCTTCTCGATCCACACCACGTCGCCGTGCAACACCCGAACGTCGGAGGTTTGCAGCGGATATTCGCTCCCCTCCCCGCGCAGCAGGGCAAGGCGCAGCGGCATCGCGTAAGGGAGCTGCTCATGGTTTTGCGTGTTTTTCGGAATTTTCTGCACGACGTTCAGCGTCAGGGTCTGCCGATCGGCGTCATAGACGCTCGAAACGGCCAGCGTCGGGGTCCGCTCCTGCGAATACCACCGCTTGAACCGGGTCAAATCGATCGGGCTTTGGAACTGCATCGATGCTAAAAATTCCTCCGTCCCGACCGCTTTTCCATCGAATTTCTCGAAATAATAGTCCATCGCGGCACGGAACCGCTCTGCCCCCAGTACCGTGTGCATCATCCGGATCACTTCGGCCCCCTTCTCATAGACGGTGGCCGTATAAAAGTTGTTGATCTCCATGTAATGATCGGGTTTGATCGGGTGGGCGGTCGGTCCGGCGTCCTCGACGAACTGCCGCTCCCTCAGGGCACGGACGTCGTCGATCCGCTGGGTGAGCGCCGAATTCATGTCGGCGCTGAAACACTGGTCCCGGAACACCGTCAGCCCCTCTTTGAGGGTCAGCTCGAACCAGTTGCGGCAGGTGATCCGGTTCCCCGTCCAGTTGTGGAAATACTCGTGGGCAATGACGCTCTCGATCCCGAGAAAATCGGTATCGGTCGCACTCTCCTCGTCGGCCAGGACATAGTGGGAGTTGAAGATGTTGAGCCCCTTGTTCTCCATCGCCCCCATGTTGAAGCTGTCGACCGCGACGATGTTATAGACCTCCAGATCGTATTCGCGCCCGTAGGTGTACTCATCCCACTCCATCGACTTTTTGAGCGATCGCATCGCGTGGCGGCACTTCTCCTCGTTGCCCCGGTCGCAATAGATGGCCAGATCGACTTTTTTCCCGCTCATCGTCGTAAAGGTGTCGGTGATCGATCCCAGATCCCCGGCTACGAGAGCGAAGAGGTAGCAGGGTTTGGGAAACGGATCTTCCCAGAGGGCAAGATGCTTGCCGTTCTCCAGCGTCGCGGTCCCCCGCAGGTTCCCGTTCCCCAGCAGCACCGGGCATTTTTCGCTGTCGGCAATGATCTTCGTCGTGAAACGGGTCATCACGTCGGGGCGGTCGATGAAATAGGTGATTTTCCGGAACCCTTCGGGTTCGTTCTGGGTGCACCAGATGCCGCCGGAGCGGTAGAGCCCCTCGAGCTCCGTGTTTTCGTCGGGATAGATACGGGTGATGACGCGGATCGTCGAGCCGTCGGCGTCCAGGGGTATCGTGATCCCTTTGTCATCGAGACGGAACATCGTCTCATCATGCAAGACGTCGTCCACCCACAGCAGTTCGAGTTCGAGTTTCTCGCCGTCAAGCCGGAGTTCTTTGGCTTCCGGGTTCTGGCGGGCAATCTCCATGATGTTTTCGACACGGGTCGAAGCCTCTTCGATGATGAATTCGAGGCGACAGTCGGTGATCGTGTAGGCGGGAGGGGCGTAGTCTTTGAAATAGATCGTTTTGTGTTCGGGCATCATGGAAGGATCCTCTGAAAATTTGTTTTTGAAATAATACTCAAATTACGGTACACTTCAATAACACAAGGAATGAAGAATAATGTTAAACAATACATTACACATCGCACGCCAACCGATTCTCTACCGCTCCGAAGAGATCATCGGCTATGAGTTTTTTTACCGTAACCCTTATGGGGAATGCGTCATCGACGATCCCCGCCACGCGACCGCGTCGGTGCTTGTCAACCTTTTGAACCAGATCGGCTCGGACGGGGCGTTCGGGGATGCGGTCGCGTTCATCAACACCGACGGGCCGCTGCTGCTGACCGACATCCTCCGGACCCTCCCCAAAGAAAAATTTGTCTTCGAGATCTCCGCCTCGGCCAAGATCAACGCCCGCATCCACGAGGCGATCCGCTATTTTCATTCGCTCGGATACCGCTTCGCCCTGGACAACGCCTCCTTCCATCCCCACTACCTCGAAACGTTTTCCCCCATATTCCCGTTTATGGAATTTGCCAAATTCGACGTCACGCAAACCGATATCGACCAGTTCCGCTATGCTCCCAACCCGTTCGGAAAAATGAAACTCATCGCCCAGAAAGTGGAATTTTTCGAAATCGTCGAGGCCTACCGCCACTACGGGTTCGAGTATTTTCAGGGGTACTATTTCGCCAAGACCCACCTCATCACCCAAAAACGGATCGATCCCGAATACGCCGAAGTGATGGCCCTCTTCTCGATGCTCCAGAAAGACGCGCCGCTGAGTGAGGTGTGCGAATTTTTCAAACGGGAGGGGAGTCTTTCACTCCAGCTGATCCAGTTTCTCCGTTCCGCCCACCCCGAATACATGGAAGGGGCCGAATCGATCCGTGAAATGCTGGAGCGGATGGGCAAGGGGAACCTGACGCAATGGCTGATGCTGATCATCTATTCCAAATCGGGGACCAAATCGGTCGATGAGAAAAATCCCTATACCGTCCTCGCCCAGAACCGGATCGAGACAATGCTCTCGCTGCTGAGCAAACTCAACCCCTCCCCCACCGAAAAAGAGAAGGAACACACCCGCCTCATCGCGATGCTCTCGCTGCTGGAGGGGTTGATGAACGTTCCGATGCAGCGGATTATCGACGAACTCAAACCCGATACCGATATCGAAGACGCCCTCCTCACCCACACGGGGATGCTGGGACGCATCTACGCCGCAACCCTGAAACTCGAAAACGGCGACGTCAACGGGGCCGCCATCTTGCTGCACCCCTACACCGAATAGGCGTTCTTCTCTGCCGCGTCATCCCATCGCATCCATCGCCTGCAACACCTCTTCCATCTTTTCATCCACGGTGGCGACGTAACGGGTCAGATCCATCATCTCGTCCATGTTCCGGTTCAGCGCATCGCTGTTGTCGCTGATCGACTGGATCAGGACGTTGATCGTCGCGGCCGTTTCGGCGAGACTTTTCTGGGTCCGCTCCGCCAGTTTGCGCACTTCGTCGGCAACGACGGCAAAGCCGCGTCCGTGTTCTCCGGCCCGGGCCGCTTCGATCGCGGCGTTGAGGGCGAGGAGATTGGTCTGGTCGGCGATGTCCCCGATCGTGACGAGGATCTCTTTGGTCTCGCGCGCGTTGCCGGCGAGGGCCTGGAGATTGCCGGAGAGTTCGTGCTCCTTACCCGCGACGTTCTGGATCCGCTCGACGGTCGTATTGACCATCCCGCTGAGCTCCACGAACTGGGTGGAGCGGATCTCCTCGATCGTGCGACGCAGATGGAGAGTGTTGTTATTGAGCACCTCTTTGGCCTCCTGGTTTTGACGCTCCATCGCCTGGAGCGCCCCCCCAAGCTCGTTGATCTTTTCGAGCATCTGCCCCATTTTCCCCTCGACGCTAATCTCGGCCCGCCGGGTAAACTCCCCTCTCCCGAGCGCTTCGAGCACGGCGATCGCGCGGTCGAGATTCGCTTCGCTCTGTTCGAGCATCGTGTTCATCGTCTTGCGCAGCAGATGGACGTGGGGGGTTGCGGAATCGCTCTCGACCCGGCACATGAAATGTCCCTGCCGTACCTTGTCGGCCAGCAGTACCATCTCCCCGGCGACGAGGGTATCTTGCAGCAGTGCCTCTTCGTGGGCCCGGATGACGGTGTTGAGCTTCTCTTCGAGGCTGCCGGCGGATGCTTCGAGCGGTTCGAGATGGTTGCGCTTGAACCGCATCAGTTCCAGAAACGCGTCCAGATGGCGATGGATTTTTTCATCCTGGCCCCCTCTTTCGCCGATCAGCCATCCGCCGAGCAGGGAAATGAGAAGCGCAATCGCGATCCACACCCCCGTCTGTTCTGCCGCTGCCCCGATGACACTCCCCGCGACCGCTGTCGCGATCAATACCGTTATTTTGGTCGTCTTTTCCATCCGTATCCTTTAGTACATCGTTTTGTAGAGACGTTCGGCGTGTTCAATCTCTTCACGCGAAGGTTTCCGGCGACAGGAGAGGAGACCGCAGGTCCCAGAGCCGCACGCAACGTTGGGGTAAACGGTAGCGTAAACCCAGTAGTGCCCGCCGTCTTTGGTCCGGTTCTTGACGTATCCGGTCCATACCCTGCCGCCATTGACGGTGTCCCACAGATCTTTGAACGCCGCTTTGGGCATGTCGGGGTGGCGGACGATATTGTGGGGCTGTCCGATCAGCTCTTCGAGCGAATACCCGGCCACTTTACAAAAATCGTCGTTGGCAAAAACGATTCGCCCTTTTTTATCGGTCTGGGAAACGAGAAAATCGGTATCTTTCAGCACATATTCGTAACTCATTGTAGTTTTTTCCCTTCTTGGACATCATAATCGTTTATGATATTGCAATTGACGTACCAATGTGACCAATTATCGTCACACAGCGGGAAACAACATTATATGTTTTATAAAATGTGCATTAGGGTAACACTCCTCTACATCAACCCGTTGAGCATCAGGTACCGGTACATCGGCTGGAGCATATACAGATCGAAAATCCACCATAGCCATCGCGGCTGTGCGGGATCAAGGGGGAACGAAGGGGCCAGCCCGTCGTAGTTGAATTCGGCCATGATGATCTGGCCATACGACACCTTGAGCGGGCAGACGGTGTAGCCGTCGAATTTCAAAGCGGGCTCTTTCCCCTCCATCACGGCTATCAGGTTGCCGACGACGACGGGGCCGTGATGGCGGGCGCTTCCCCCCGTTTTGCCGATGGGGATGCCGCAGACGTCCCCGATCCCGAAGACGTTTTTGTAGCGGCGGTGCTGAAGCGTCTCGCGATCCACCTCAAGCCACCCTTTGGCATTCCCCTTCTGCCATCCCAGGGGAGAATTCGCTACCGCATCGACGGCCGCGACCGGGGGAGAAACGTGGATGAAATCGTATTCGATCGCGACTTCCTCTTCCTTGTCGATCATTTCGTACTCTTCGTACTCCTTGTCGTATTCCCCCTGCACCTGGTATTTGTGGAGGAACGTCGCGATTTTCTTCTCGGCGTCGATGCGGATCAGCTCGTGGGAAAATTTGTTGGTGATGTTGCCGTAACGTTTCTGGACGTTGTGCAGGGAAGTTTCGATCTCTTCGATCCCGAACAGTTTCTCCCCCGCGCTGGCGAAGATGAACTCGGCGTCCAATTTGTCGCGCTTGAGGAAATCGTCGCACAGGTAGAGCATCTTCTGCGGCGCCCCGCCGCATTTGATCGGGGTGGAGTGCTGGGTGAAGATGACGCGGGGTTTGGCCGTTTTGGCCGCTTCGCGCACCGCGTTGAACCAGTCGCGGGTGATCGTTCCCCCCTCTGCGGTTCCCCTGGCCAGATCGCTCTGATAGACGCTGGCAATCCCGTGCTGACCCAGCAGATCGCTGCTCAGCCCCTCGATCTGTTCGTAATGGTATTGCATCCCGGTCGCAACGACGAGGTAATCGTACGCCACCTCTTTGCCCCCTTTGGTCAATACCTTGTTCGCGTCGGGGTCAAACGTCGAAACTTCGTCGCGGATCCACGTCACGTCTTCGCCGATGTAGCCGGTATTGTCAAAAATGATATCTTCGGGTTCATATTCCCCCGCGGCGACGAATACCTGCCCGGGCTGGTAGACGTGTTTGTCGTTGGGGGCGATGATCGTGATGTCGGGATTGGCCAGTGCCCGGCGCAGACGGGCCAGCACCATCAGCGCCCCCGATCCCCCTCCGACGATCACAATACGCCCTTTGGCCGCCGAGGCAGAAGCCTGCGCCTGCGTGGGAGCCGAAGAAGCCAATACCCCCGCCGCCACCGGCGAAAGGGCCATCAGTTTCAGTACATCCCGGCGCGAGAGCTCCTGATTCTCTTTTATTTTTTTCAATAACTCTTCATGGTTCATCATCATCTACCCGCCTTACCGTTGCATATTTGCAATTATTATGAAGGCAAAGAGATTAAAACCTCTTAAAGTGAATGGATTTTCAGTGATAAAAATTAGATTTTTACCACGCTGGTCTCCCAGCCATCGTACACCCCACCGTGTTCTTCCGCGAGTGCGAGAAGCGAGAGGGTCAGTTCATCGATATCGTAGTAAAACGGTTTGTCTTTCCGATAGAAACTCACCCCGAACGGCGGCTCATCCCCCCCCTCCGGATCGGATTCCCTGATCTGAAATCCCCTCGCCCCGATCGCCGAGCTGAACGCTTCGCGCCCCTCGCGGGTTTGGAAATAGGCCGCATGCTCGATCGCCCGGGGAAGCTGGAGCGAATCCCCGCTTTCGCGGAGGCGGTCGCACACCTTGTGGTTGCGGATCATCTGCCATTCGGCCGGCGTGGGGAGCAAAAGACGGCGATAGACGTCCCAACCGCCGTCCGTTCCGGAACCGAAAGTGTACGCATACCCCTCAAAATGCCCCATCGCCGCGCCGACGACGTCGGGCCATTCGAATTCGTGTTTGAGGTAATAAAAAAATGTCACTTCGCCCGCCGACGCGATTTTGCCGACGTACGTGCCGATCCGGTAACGGAGCGCTTCCATCTCGAGGCGATCTTCGATAAACGAAAGCTGCGCCTCCTCCGCCTCCGAAATCAGCCCCCGTTCATTGGGCTCTCGCATCGGGACCCTGACGAATCCGACATACCCCAGAGCCGTTTCGGAGATCTGCTCCGCAATCCCCGCGTTAAACAACACCGACGCGGCCTTACCCTCGATCGGCTTCATGTAGAGTTCCCAGTATTCCTGCATCCTATTCGATCTCCAGACTCATCAGATACATCCCCTCCCCGTCCACGACGCGGACGTTCAGGCTCTCGCACGAGGGGCATTTGTACACGATCTCCTCCAGCGGCGTCTGAACCCCGCAATCAAGACATTCGATCACCAGCGGCTGTACGTCCATGACGAACTGCGCTCCCCGGCAGAGGCTCGCTTCCTTGAACGTGTCAAACGCGACTTCCAGCAAATGGGGCTCGACCCCGGACATTTTCCCGATCTTGACGACCACTTTGTGAACCCGCGTCGCGTTGTTGTCGCGTACGACCGCTTCGCACTGATCCAACAGCGCCTGAACGATTGAGTATTCATGCATGACATTTCCTTTTGACGCTAGCCGCTTGGGCTACTGAAGCTAGCCTCTGACGAGGCAGAAATTATCGACTAACAAATCCTCGGCAACAGTTCCCCGCTGGGGGTCTCTAAAAATCGTGACGTTCCCCACGGACTTTTCAAAATCACTTTTTGCGGATATTTTTGGGTGACCTCGGCCACTGCGGATGCCATCGCACATACCTCGAAACGTTGCAGGATCTCGATAGCGCGTTGAGCATCCTCTTTTTTGACCGCCAATACAAACGTCCCCTCATTCGCCAATGCCGTCGCTTCGAATCCGAGCATTTCGCAGATCCCTTTGACCTCATCGCTTATGGGGATTTT
>CAZBIR010000043.1:5925-18485 GCA_964491035.1 uncultured Sulfuricurvum sp. | reverse complement strand
GCCGCCGGCGTCATGATCGCCCTCTTCAAATAACACCTCTTTTCTCTTCCGGTTTTCCGGAAGGGAACCTCTTTTAACCCCACTTTTTTTACTGTTTTTTCGTATTCAGGTATGCGGATGAGTCTCTTGTTATAACGGAAATTTGCGAGCAGGCTCCGCGTCGTTCGGAGCCGCGGATAGTCAGCGGGGGAGGAGATTTGCCGACGAGGCGTTCATTTTTTCGACGATGAGGGAGAGGATATTCTGGCTCTTGGTTTTGTCGATAAACCCGTCCGCCCCGAGGCCGGAGGCTTCGCGTTTGTTGTTCTCGCCGGTCATGGAGCTGTTGACGATGATGGGGATCGCTTTGGTCGCGGGGTCGGCTTTGAGTTTCTGGATGACGGTAAAGCCCGACATTTCGGGCATTTCGATGTCGGTGATGACCGCAGGGATCGATGCGGGATCGGGGTGGCGGCTGACATAGTTGACGAGATCGAGGCCGTTGTCGAAAATCTGGCAGCTGATGTGCGCTTTTTCGAAAATCTGGCGCAGATGGCGCTGGGCCGTTTTGGAGTCCTCGGCGATCAGGACGGTTCCGTGCTGGAGTTTCTGGGGAATCTGGAGGTGCTTGAGCGAATGGGCCGCTTCGTCGACGTTGACCATCGCCTGGGGAATGACGTCGGCAAGGAGTTTTTCGTAATCGAGGACGAGGCAGAGGCTGCCATCATCGAGGCGCGTGTCGTTGATTACGAGGCCGTCTTCTCCCATCCGGTAGCTGTCGGGGGCGTGCATCTCGTTCCAGTTCTTTTTGACGACCCGGTAGGCGTACATGATCCGGATACCGATGATGATCCCGTTGAAATCGCAGATCAGCAGATTCGAGGCTTTTTTCTTGTCGTCGCTGAGCTCCACCCCGAGCCATTTGGGAAGGTTGAGGATGGGGATCTGCATTTCGCGTAATACGATCGTCCCTTCCAGCAGCGGGTGAACACCGGGAATCTGGGTCAGGTAGTGGCGTTTGGCTTCGACGACTTCGCGCGTTTTGAAGACGTTGATCGCGTAATAGGGAGACTCTTCGGCGGCGTCGATTTTGAAAACGAGGAGCTGCACTTCATTGTTTTTTGCCAGGTTCGTTGCAGCGTCGACATGATCTAAAAGAGACATTAGGACCTCATTTATTTTGAATACTTCAATGATATCCAAATTCGTCATTTTTTTTTACTAAATGCAAGCCTCGGATGGGTAAAATACCCCAAAACAGCAAGGGGGAACATGTCGATGTGCGATACGGATACGCGGCTGAGTTGCTGCCCGCTGGATTGTTACGACGCCTGCCGGATCGTTCGGGATGAAACGGGACGCTTGCGGGGGGCGAAGGAACACCCCATCACGCGCGGCCACCTTTGCCCGAATCTCAACCATTACGGCGATTATCCCCGCATCGCGTCGGCGACGCTGCACGGTCGCGAAATCTCCCTGGAAGAGGCGCTGGAAGTTCTGACCCGGCGGCTTGGGGACTCGAAAAGCGAAGAGGTGCTTTATTATCGCGGAAGCGGAAATATCGGCCAGATGCAGCGCGTCGTCGAGGATTTTTTTGCCCGGTACGGGGCCGTCGGGACCTCCGGGTCGCTGTGCGACGGGGCCGGTGCCGCCGGGATCGAAGCGGGACGGGGGATCAACTACGTCCTCTCCCCGCAGATGATCGCGCACTCGGAGGTGGTCGTGGTGTGGGGGCGAAATCCGCACGCCACCCATTCGCACCTGCTGCCGTTTCTGGAAGGGAAACAGCTCATCGTCATCGACCCGGTAAAAATTCCCCTGGCTGAAAAAGCCGATCTGTACCTCCAGATCAAACCTCACTGCGATCTGCACCTGGCACTCCTTTTGAGCCGTTTTGCGATTATCGAGGGGATGCATGATGAGCCGTGGCTCGACGAGCACGCGCCCGGATACGGGGAGTTTTACGAACTTGCGCAGGCTTTGCGGATCAAGGCGACGCTGGCCGAGATCGACGTGAGCCTGGGGCAGATCGGGGAGATGCTGGCGATGATGGAGGGGAAAAAATGTGCCATCCTCGTGGGGGCCGGGGTACAGAAATACCGCAACGGCGCGGACGTCCTGCGCGCGATCGACGGATTCGCCGCCCTGATGGGGCTGTTCGGGAAAGAGGGGTGCGGCGTGAGTTTCCTGGGAGATTCGTCGGTCGGGATTTCCCACCCGTTTCAGACGATCCGCAAACGGGTTTCCAAGCCGACGGTCGATTTTTCAAAGTATAATTGCGTTTTCGTTCAGGGGGCCAATCCGCTCGAACAGATGCCCGATTCGACGCGGGTGCGCCGCTCGTTTTCCGAAGCGGGGTTCCGGGTCTATTTCGGTCTGTACGAAAACGAAACGTCGCGCGCTTCGGACCTGGTGATCCCCGCGCAGAGTTTTCTGGAGAAAAACGACTTTCGCAGTTCGTACGGCGATTATACCCTCAACGAAATGGCGCGTCTGGCGGAACCCGGAGGGGGAATCGGCGAATACGGCCTCGCCCTGGCGCTGTGCCGCGCGTTCGGAATGGAAATGCTTCCGGAGGAGGAATACCTCGATTATTTCCGCGCGCGGTGCGTCGAAGGGGATGGGACGGGGTACCGAGCGGATATCCCCCAGATCCCCTACGCCGGGGGATTCCCCGGAGGGGAGTTCGAATTTCCCGACGAGCTCGATACGGCGCTGGATGCGGGTGAGGGGTTTTTCCTCATTACCCCCAAGCCTTCCCGCGGGCTCAATTCGCAGTTTCGCCGGAGTGAAGGGGTCTTTTTCCACCCTGACGCGGGGTTTGCCGAAGGGATGAGGGTATCGCTTTCTTCCCCCTCGGGAAAGGTGGCAATGGAGGTCAGACACGACGAACGCCTCAGGCGCGATTGCCTCCTGATTTACGCCGGGACTCCCGGCGTCAACGTGCTGACCCCCGCGTGGCTGAGCTATGAGGGGGAGAACGCCGTGTATCAAGAACATAAAATAAAGGTAGAACCAGTATGACCAGAAAATTTGACCAGTATGTCCTCCCGACGTATGCCCGCCAGAACGTCAGTTTTGTCAAAGGGAAAAATGCCGTCCTCATCGACAGCGAGGGGAAAGATTACATCGATTTCGCCGCCGGCATCGCCGTTTGCAACGTCGGTCACGGCAACGAGCGGCTGGCCCGGACGATCTGCGAGCAGGCATCGAACCTGATCCACGTCTCGAACCTGTACCTGATCGAGCCGCAGGCCGAGTGCGCCCGCCGGATCGTCGGGCAAAGCGGGTATGACATGAAGTGTTTTTTCGCCAACAGCGGTGCCGAGGCCAACGAGGGGGCGATCAAAATCGCCCGCAAATACGGGGAAGAGCTGGGCCAGCCCAAGCGCTACAAGATCATCACGCTGGAACATTCGTTCCACGGGCGGACGATCACCTCGCTCAAAGCGACGGGGCAGGAGTCGATGCATAACTATTTCGGTCCGTTTCCCGACGGGTTTGCCTACGCCAAAAACATCGATGAGATCGAATCGCTGATCGACGATCATACGGTGGCCGTGATGATCGAACTGGTACAGGGGGAGGGGGGTGTTCAGCCGCTGGACCGCCAGAAAGTGCAGACGCTGGCCGCCATGCTCAAATCGCGTAACATCCTCCTGATGGTGGACGAGGTTCAGACGGGGATCTACCGGACGGGGGAATTTCTGGCCTCGAACCTCTACGGGATCGAACCCGACGTCATCACGATGGCCAAGGGGCTGGGAGGAGGGGTCCCGATCGGGGTGGTCATGACCTCCAAAAAAGATATTTTCGCCCCGGGCGACCACGGTTCGACGTTCGGGGGCAACTACCTCTCGACCGCCGCGGCCAACACGGTCCTCGACATCCTCGAAGAGCTCAAGCAAAGCGGGGAGCTCGATCGTACCCTGATCGAATTTGAAACCTCGCTCGCCCGATTCGCGGCGGCCCACCCGGCGATTTTCCTCGAACACGTGGGGCTGGGGATGATGCGGGGGCTCCGCGTCGCCGATGCCGAGACGCTCGGCAAGATCATCAACGCGTCGCGCGAAGCGGGGGTCCTCGTCCTCAAAGCGGGGCGTAACACGCTGCGCTTCCTCCCGCCTCTCACCATTACCAAAGGGGAGATACAAGAAGGGTTCGTCCGCCTCGAAAAAGCGATGGCGTCACTGTAGGGAGAACCGTGCGTTTCAGTGAATACATGGAGCAGTGGCTCTACGGTGAGGAGGGCTATTACGCCGCCTACCGCCCGATCGGGAAAAAAGGGGATTTTTACACGGCGGTCAGTACGTCGAAATTTTTCGGCGGTGCGATCGCCAGTCACATCGTCAAACGCCTCGACGAGGGGTTTTTACGCCCCGATTCGCTCATCTGCGAGATCGGCGCCCACCACGGCTATCTCCTCGCCGACATCATCGAATTTCTCCACACGCTGCGGCCGCAGCTGCTGCAGACCCTCCGTTTTGGGATTGTCGAGCGGTTCGGGGCGCTGCGCGAAGCGCAGAAACACTATTTCGACGAGTCGTTCGGGAACGCCGTGACCCTCGAGCATTATACGGAGCTGGCCGAACTGGACGAACCATGCGTCTTTTTCGTCGCGAACGAGATTTTCGACGCGTTTCCCTGCGACCTTTTTTACAAGGGAAAAACGGCCCGGATCGAGGATCATGCCGTCGTTTTCGATGTAGAAGATCCTGAAATCGCCGCACTGGCCGAAAAATATAAGCAAGATCGCGGGGAAATTGCGCGAGGATACGAATCGTTTGCCCGGGAAATGAAAAAGAGCGCCGGTAAATTCGAATTCATGAGCTTCGATTACGGGGAACTCGACGCGCGGAGCGATTTTTCGATCCGCGTCTACCGCGAGCATCAGGTCTATCCGCTGTTCGACGAAGCGCTGAATCTCGCCGAGGCATTCGGCAAAAGCGATATCACCTACGACGTCAATTTCACCCACGTGAAAGAGGCGTTCGAAGGGGAAGGGATCCGATGCGCGCAGTACGCGACGCAGCTGGTCGCCCTCGTCGAAATGGGGATTCTCGACCTCCTCGCGATCCTCAGGGAGCGGGCCGGCGAGGAGATCTACCGTCAGGAGCTTGAAAAAGTCAAAATTCTGATCACCCCCTCTTTGATGGGGGAACGGTTTAAAATGATACGGTTTGTTCAATCATGAAAAAGTTCATCACCCTTCTGGTACTGCCGCTGTTCACCGCCGCATCGAGCGTCCTTCACGATGCGGCGTTCGAGGGGGACCGCTCTGCGATGGAGCGGGGGCTCAAAGCGGGGCACCGGGTCGATGAACCCAACGGCGCCGGCCTATCGGCCCTCCATGTCGCGATCAAGCTCAGCGATACGAAGATGGCCTCCTACCTCCTCGAATGCGGGGCCGATATCAACCATCAGGACAACAACGGCAACACGCCGCTGATCCTCGCGATCAAGAAAAAAGATCTCGAACTGGTGAGCTTCGTAATCCTGCGCGGCGCCGACGTGAACCTCGCCAACAACGACGGGATCACCCCGCTGCATCAGGCGGCGTTCAGCGGCAACGAAAAGATCGTCGATTTTTTGCTCAAAGCCAAAGCCGACCCCCACCTCAAAAACAACGACGGGGCAAGCGCATACGATTTTGCAATCGCAAAGGAATTTTTCCAGATTGCCCAGCTCATAAAAATGTCGATGTAGGAGAAAGAATGCAAATCAAAGTCAACGGTGAAATCCGCCAGATGAGCGAGAATACGACCCTGCTGGAGCTGATCCGCTCGCTGGGACTCGAATCCAAAGTCATGGCCGCGGCCCTCAACATGCAGATCGTTAAACAAGATGCGTGGGAAAGCGCCGTATTACACGACGGTGACGCCGTCGAACTGCTCGATTTCGTCGGGGGCGGATGATGCGCTTATTCTGAACCAAACCTGAAGTAGTTGAAAAATTGCTTCTATCGCTTCGTTTTTTTAGGGTGATCGGTTACCATGACGGATAATGCTTACGCAACAGGAGGACGTTATGGTACATCAATTGATGCCGCTCCCTTTTGAGCCGACGGCGCTCGAACCCCATATTTCCGCTGAAACCCTTTCGTATCACCACGGCAAACACCATGCCGCCTACGTGAACAAGCTCAATGCCCTCATTCCCGGAACGCCGTACGAATCGATGGGCCTTGAAGAGATCATCAAAAATGCCCCGGCGGGCCCGGTATTCAACAACGCCGCGCAGGTCTTCAACCACGATTTTTACTGGAAAGGGCTCAGCGCGACCCCCGGCGAGCCTTCGGCGCGTCTGGCGGACCGGATAACGCAGCGGTTCGGATCGATGGAAGCGTTCAGGGAGACTTTTCTAAGTGCCGCCGCCGCCCAGTTCGGATCGGGGTGGACGTGGCTCGTGGTTGGCTCGGAGGGGGCGCTGGAGATTATGTCGACGTCCAACGCCGATACCCCCGTGCGAACCGGGCTGACCCCGCTGCTGACGTGCGACGTGTGGGAACACGCTTATTACGTCGATTACCGCAACGCGCGTCCGGATTATCTCGAAAACTGGTGGAAACTCATCGACTGGCATTTCGTATCGGCCAATCTCGCCGCGTTTGAAAACGGGGGGTATGATCGCCCCTGCAACGACAACGGCGAAGTGTGCGCTTACGTCGATACGATGCAGGAGTACGAGCGTACCCCTTCGTAATCAGCGGCCCGTCTCGGCGAGCAGTCGGTCGTAGCGGGTCTTGAGCAGCAGGTACTCTTTGTTGAGGTCTTCGTACGCTTTTTTATAATCGATCTCCTCCTCGGCACTCGGGAGGGACGGGGAAAGCGGGAGGGATTCGTCGCGCTCCTGCGGACGGGGAGGCTCGGAGAGGACGATATAGGTCGTTTTTTTGCCATTTTCCTCTTTTTCGATGCTCTTGAGCTCACCGTTCATCGTTTTTTTGACGACGGTGTGGATGCTCTGGCGGTGGAGGGCGGCGTATTTTTGCAAGGTTATCAGTTGTTCCATGGATAGGGCTCCTAGAGTGCTATTTTACGGACGATAATGCCGCTGAGATAGGCGGAATTGGGGATGTTGAGGATATAGGGGTGATCCTGGTCGGCGCGGAGCAGTTCGCACACCTCGAGGGCAACCCCCGCTTTGGCCGAGGTTTCGCGGGCGATATCGAGGAGGATGCTCTCGCCGATGTGGTGCGAGCAGGAGAACAAGGCGACGTATCCTCCCGGTCGGGTCAGCGCCAGCCCCGCGGAAAAGAGGAATTTGAACCCTTTGATCGCCCCTTCGGCCTCTTTTTTCGTTTTGGCGAACGGCGGGGGATCGAGGAGGACCGCGTCGTAGCGGTTCGGGGTCATTTTTTCCAGCGTGAGGAAATCGAACGCGTCTTGTTTGATGACGTCGCAGTCACCGAAACCGTTGAGGGCGAGGTTGTGACGTACCTGGGTCAGCGCATGGTCGGAGAGGTCGACAAAGCGTACGGCCGCTTTATTGCGCAGCGCGTAGAGGCCAAATCCCCCCGCGTTGCAAAAGACGTCCAGGACGTTCATCCCCTCGGTGAGGTATTCGGAGGTGATCCGTCGGTTGCGCCGCTGGTCGAGGTAGAATCCCGTTTTCTGCCCTTCGTGGAGGTTGACCCCGAAGCGGATGCCGTTTTCGGTGATGATAATCTCGTCGGGGACGGTGCCGTAGAGGACGCCGTTGGCCGTTTCGATCCCCTCTTTGGCACGGACTTTGGCATCGGATTTGTCGATAATCCCCAGCGGCGCGATAACGTCGCGCAGGGCGGAAAGGATCATGTCACGGCGCAGCTCCATCCCCAGCGTATTGATCTGGACGGCCAGGTAGTCGTTGTAGCGATCGACGATCAGGCCGGGGAGAAAATCGGCTTCGGAGTGGACGAGACGGTAGGCATCAGAAGAGAGGGCCACGCGCGAGCGTTTGCTCAGCGCGGTTCGGACACGCTCGGCAAAAAAGGCTTCGTCGATTTCGCACCGTTCGTATGCGAGCACCCGAACCGAGATCTGGCTTTTGCGGTTGAGGTAACCGCGGGCGAGGAACGCTCCATCGGGGGCCAGAACGTCGACGATTTCGCCATCCGGGATATCTTCCGGGGCGATCAGCTCGTTCTGGTAGACCCAGCAGGCGAAATTTCTGAGATTGCGGGCGGCGTTTTTGGTGACGGTTATGGCGTTCATAATGTTCCTCGTAATGATGGCGAAATGGGGGTTAAAGGGCGACCCGCTCCAGTGCCACGACGCTGATTGCGTACTCGCCGTCGTGGGTGATTGAAACGCTCAGCCCACCGATACCGAAGCGCTCTTTGACGCGTGGGGCAAGATCGATCAGGGGAGCCCCTTTGGCGCTTTTGGAGAGCATGATATCGTGAAAACCGCACTCGCTGCCGATACCGCATCCGAGTGCTTTGGAACACGCCTCCTTGGCGGCCCAGAAGCCTGCGGCGGTGCGGGGACTTTTGACGAGGGCCATTTCGGTTGGGGAGAGAAACTTCTCCAGCGCCCGATCGCCGAAACGCTCGATGAGCCGTTTCATCCGGTCGGTTTTGATCAGGTCGATCCCGATCATTGCACCACGAAGTCGGTGAAGTAGACGTTTTTGACTTTGCCGTCTTTGAGCCGCATGTTCAGCTCATCCACGATCTGCTCTTTGAGTTTCTCTTTCCCTTTGATCGTCGAGATCTCTTCGAGCGATTTGGAGGAGAGGATACGGATGATGATATCCCGGAAAATCGGTTTTTTCGTATCGAGTTCGGGGCTCAGCTCCTCCCCCTCGATTTCGAGGTTCATCTCGACTTTGAGGTAGCGCCGTCCGCTCTCGCTGAGGAGGTTGACGGTAAAAATATCGAGCGGGTACATCAGTCCCACCTCGGTCAGCGAAGCGTCCGAGACGCGTGCGGGAGCCTCTTCGCCTTCTTCGCCGTGGGAACCGGAAGAGACTTCGGTTTTGGGGGCATGGGAAGATTCCGCGGCCGCGTCGCCGTTCCCCATCATTAAAAAGGCGATCAGACCGCCGATTACGAGTACCAGCACCAGGACGATCAGGATTATGATCAGAAGGAGATTGCTTTTTTTCTTCTCTCCCCCCTCGGGGGTCTGTTCTTCGTCTTTTTCTTTTTCAGCCATCCGTTGCTCCGCTTTTTAGAGTGTTATGTCCGCATATTGTAGCGAGAAACTTTTGAAATTTAGGCTGGTTTAGAGTAAACTTAGCCGATTAAAAAAAGGATTGTCGCCATGATAGAGAGGTTATTGGGGTATATCGGCCGTCCGTTCGTCCATTTTTACGGGGCGGTGGAAAAATTCGGTGCCTTCGTATTGTTCCAGTTCCGGCTGTTTCCCCTCTATCCGCTTGTGTTTCGCCGTCACAAAACCGTTTTGAGCCAGATCGAGACCATCGGGATGGGATGCATGGGGGTCATAACCCTCACGGCCGTTTTTACGGGGATGGTGCTGGCAATCCAGCTTTACAACGGGTTTCACCAGTTCGGAGCGGAGAGTTTCATCGGTTACACCGTCTATTTCTCGATCACCCGCGAACTGGGCCCCGTATTTGCCGCCCTGATGCTCATTTCCCGCTCCATCAGCGCGATGGCGGCGGAACTGGGGACGATGCGGGTCAGCGAACAGATCGATGCGATCGATATCCTCGGCGTCAACTCCAAAGAGTACCTGATCGCCCCGCGCATCGTCGCGGCGGTCGTATCGCTGCCGCTGCTGGTGATCTGGTTCGATTTCATCGCGATCGGCGCGGGTTATGTCATCTCGACGGGGGTGCTGGGGATCAACCCGATCACCTATCAAAATACGCTGATGCGGCTGGGGGAGATGGATGATATCCTGACCGGGGTGATCAAGGCGGGGGTATTCGGATTTATCGTCAGCTCGATCGGCAGCTATATCGGCTACCACACGACCGGAGGGGCACGCGGAGTAGGGCAATCGACGATCTACGCCGTCGTTTATTCGGCGGTCGCAATTTTCATCGCCAACTACTTCCTCTCCTCGCTCTTTTTATTTCTGGATATGTAACTGACCTTACGCACTCGATAAAATCGAGGGCAAAAGGGCAGTCGCTTATTCCCCCAGTTCGCTCAGGGGGCGGAACTGGTAGGTATCGGGATCGTAATATTCGATTGCCCCCGTTTCGATGTCGTAGTACCAGCCGTGGATAAAGAGCTGCTCCTCCTCGACCCGCTTTCTGACGTAGGGGTAGGTGAGAAGGTTTTCGATCTGGGTGACGATCGAGAGGTGCTCGGTCGCCCGAAGCAGGTCTTCGCGCGGTGCGTTGACCCCCAGTGCCAGCATCGCCATCGATTTGGCCTTTTCCCCGAGGGTAAGCCATTTGGCGGTGTGGACCATCGCGGCGTCGCAGCTGTTTTTGTAGAGCGATTCGATCGCCCCGCAGTGGGAATGGCCGCAGATGATGATTTCCGAGACATTCAGGGCATTGACGGCGTACTCGATCCCCGCCGCGGTGGAGTGGAAATCCTCATCGGGTTTATAAGGGGCGACGAAGTTTCCGACGTTTCGGATGACGAACAGGTCACCGGGACTGGATTGGACGATGAGGTCGGGGATCACCCGTGAATCGGAACACCCGATAAAGAGGGCACGCGGGTGCTGACCCTCTTTGACGAGATTGAGGAGCTGCTCCTCATGCTTTTTGAAGTAGGTTTGCTGAAAGGTTTCGTTACCCGCGACAAATTCCCTTAGCAGCTCGGCACTCTGGTGTGACGCGTTTTTACTCAGTGACATTCTTCGATCCCGAGCCGCTTGATGATCGCCTCGAACACGGCTCCCCCTTCGCGGTCGCAGTCGTCATGATACTCGATCGTGACCATCCGCTTCCCCTGGGTGACCGCACCGCCGTAGATGTTGGGCTGAATCGAACACATGGGGGTGCATGCCGCGATGGCTTCCTCGATCATCTGGTGTTCTTCTTCGGTCGTATAGGCCAGAGAGAGTTTGGAGTACCGTTCTTCGGATTTATGATCGGCAATAATGGAACACATCGGCATGATAGAATCTCCTGTCTTTTAAGTAGAGAATTATACTCGTTTGATCTTTAAAACCACTCCAAAAGCTTGCTGACTTCGTCGATTTCGTAACATTTTACCGCACTTTTTTCGATCGGTTTTTTGGGGACAAGGGCCTTGGTAATCTGCTGGGAGGCCGCCTCTTTGAGCCGCTGGTCGAGCTGGTAGACTTCCCGTATGTCCCCGACGAGGGAGACTTCGCCGATGAAGACGGTCTCCTTGGAGATGGCGCGGTTGCGGAAGCTGCTGATGATTGCGGCCAGAATCGCCAGATCGGCCGAGGTCTCGGTGATCTTGATCCCCCCGGTGATGTTGACGAAGACGTCGTAGCTGTTGAGGGGGAGTTCGAGTTTGCGCTCCAGCAGCGCGAGGAGCATGTTGAGGCGGTTGGTCTCGAACCCCGTTGCCTGCCGTTTGGGATTGGGGGCATGGGTATCGCTCACCAGCGCCTGCACCTCCAGCACGATCGGGCGGGACCCCTCCATGATGACGGTGAGGGCCGAACCGCTCTGGGAGCGGCTCCGGTTGAAAAAGCGCGAAGAGAGGTCCTTGGCCGAGACGAGCCCTTCGGCACGCATCTCGAAGACGCCGATCTCGCTCGTGGGGCCGAAGCGGTTCTTGAACCCGCGCAGGATCCGCAACTCGTGGCCGCTGTCCCCCTCGAAATAGAGGACCACGTCGACCATATGTTCGAGTACCCGGGGGCCGGCGATGGAGCCTTCCTTGGTGATGTGGCCGATGATGAAGATCGCGATGCGCCGCTCCTTGGCGATCCGCATCAGGTCAAACGTGATCTGGCGCACCTGCGTGACCGAGCCGGGGGCCGAGGGGATCGATTCGGAGTAGAGGGTCTGGATCGAGTCGATGATGATGCACTCGTAGCTTCGCTCGTGCAGTTCCCCCAGCACCTGTTCGAGGCGGATTTCGCTGAGGAGATAGAGGTTGTCGACGTTGGCCCCCAGCCGGTTGGCCCGCAGCTTCACCTGCCCCTCGCTCTCCTCGCCCGTGACGTAGAGGACGTTGCGGTTTTGTTTGGCGAGGTTGGCGCCGATTTTCAGCAGCAGGGTCGATTTCCCGACCCCGGGGCTGCCGCCGATGAGGACGAGCGATCCGGGGACGACGCCGCCGCCGAGAACCATGTCGAGCTCGGCATCATCGCTGCTGAACCGCTCCGTCGTCTCCTCGACGATGCTCGTGATCTCTTTGGCCCTGGCTCCGGCGGAAGGGGAAGAAGAGGAGGTGAGCTTGATGATTTCCTGCTGCTGCTCGTTCAGCTCGATCAGCGATTCCCACGCCCCGCAGTTGGTGCATTTGCCCATCCATTTGGGGGTCGTGAAGCCGCAGTGCTGGCATTCGAAGAGGGTCGTTTTTTTCTTGGCCATAGTGCAATCTTGTTTTTGAAGATTGTAGCAGTTATGCTCTTAAGAAGCGGCATAAAAGAGGGTGCCGGAACGGTGGACCCCCTCGAGCAGATAGCTCTGGGCGTCACTCAGGTCGTATCCGTTGCACAAAAACATCTTCTGCCCCCTCT
>CAZBIR010000043.1:0-5825 GCA_964491035.1 uncultured Sulfuricurvum sp. | reverse complement strand
CTCTGGGCGTCACTCAGGTCGTATCCGTTGCACAAAAACATCTTCTGCCCCCTCTCCATCAAAAAGTTCGCGGCGAGGAGCTTGGTGACGATCCCCCCGGTGGCGAAGGCGTTGTTGGGGGTATGGTCGGCGCAGAGGGCTTCGGGCGGGATCGAGCTGACCTCCTTGAGGATCCGGGCGTCGGGGAACTCTTTGGGATTTTTGTCGTAGTAGCCGTCGATGTCGCTCAGGATGACGAGGAGGTCCGAGCGGGTGTAGTGGGCGACGTGGGCGGAGAGCTGGTCGTTGTCGCCGAAGACCTGCTCGGAGGTGGTCGAAATGTCGTTTTCGTTGACGATCGGGACGATCTTGTGGGAGAGGAGGGTGTCGATGATCTCGGTGAAGATGGCGGTCCGTTTGCGTGAGTCGAAATCCTCTTCGGTGAGGAGGATCTGGGAGGTCGAGATGTTGTAGATGTCGAACTTGCGCTTGTAGCTGCTCATCAGGATCGGCTGCCCCAGGGATGCGAGGACTTTTTTGCTGATCTGTTCCTCCCGGTTGAGTTTGAGGGCCGAATAGCCCGAGGCGACGGCGCCGGAGGTGACGAGGATCACCTTGTTATTTTCCTGCAAACGGGCGATCAGGGAGACGAGATTGAGCATCCGTTCTTTGGCGATCGCGTTGTTCTCCGTCAGGACGCCGCTCCCCACTTTGATGACGATTCTTGGCATACATCCCCCTTTTGATATGAAAATAGGGTTCAGGATACACGAAAAGGATTAATGGGGATTAAACACCCAGGCGTTATTCCGCGGCGAAGATGCCGTCGAGGATACCGTCGACGAACTCGTACTTGTCGAACGGGATCAGATGATCGGCGCTCTCGCCGACGCCGATGTAGAGGATCGGAAGTTTGAGGGCGTAGGCGATGCTGAAGACCGATCCCCCCTTGGCCGTGCCGTCAAGCTTGGTGATGATGATCCCATCGACCCCCACCATCTCGTTGAACGCTTTGGCCTGGGCGATGGCGGAGCTTCCTTGCGTACCGTCGAGGATCAGAATCTTCCGGTGGGGCGCTCCGGTGTGTGCCTTGTCGCAGATCCGGACGATTTTTTTGAGCTCGTTCCCGAGATTGGTCTGGGTATGGAGACGTCCGGCGGTATCGATGATCACCTGCTCGAATCCCCGCGCTTTGGCCGATTCGATCGTGTCGTACGCGACCGCGCTGGGATCGTGCCCCTGGCGGGAGGAGACGATGGGGATCTCCAGTTTGTCGGCCCAGCGGGTGAGCTGCTCGATCGCGGCGGCGCGGAAGGTGTCCCCGGCCCCCAGGATGACCCGTTCGCCGTTGTTCAGATGGCGCTGGGCAAGTTTGGCGATTGTCGTCGTTTTCCCCGCGCCGTTGACCCCGATGATGAGGGTAACGGTCGGTTTGTCGGGGTTCTCGGGAAGGGTATTTTGCGTAAACGCCAGGGCGGCAAGGAGTTTGGACTCAAGCTGCTCGCGGGTGACGTTTTCCTGGTAGAGCTCGCGCAGGATGATCTCGACGAGGTCGTACTCGACGTCGGCTTCGAGGAGGATGTTTTCGAGGTCGCTTTTGGAAATTGTCGCTTTTTTTTCCGGCAGGACCGAGGCGATCGCTTCGACCGTTTTCTGAAGCCCTTTTTTGAGGAATGAAAACATGCTTATTTCTCCAGTGCCTGAGCGATGTCGTGATCGATGATCTCTTCGTGGGTGGCCCCGGCGTAGTGGGTGACGTATTCGCCGTTTTTGTAGAGGATCATGAGGGGGATCGGGAACTGCTGTCCCACCCCGATCGTCGAGGCGATGGAGCGGGCGAGTTCTTTGTTGTCGGCTTTGTTGCTGATCAGGTAGCTTCCCCCCCTGTATTTTTCACGGAACGCTTCGAGTTCGGCGTTGCTTTTGTCGTCTTCGATCGTGATCCCCATGACGACGAGATCCTCGCCGTATTTTTTCTGGAGGTTCCCCAGGTGACGGACCGAAGCCTGGCAGGGGGGGCACCACGTGGCGAAGATATCGAACAGCACCACTTTGTCTTCCCCGGCGTCAAGGGTGAAATTGGTCCCCCGTTTTTCGACGGTGTAGCTTTTCCCCTGGGTATCCATGAGGGTGAACGTCGCGGTCGAAACCATCGCCTCTTCGGGGGATTCTTCGCCGCAGCCCCCCAGGAGGAGAACCAGCGAAACCAGAGGGATCAAAAGGGCTGAAAAACGCATACGCAACCTTTTTTTGAGTAAAATAATGAAGATTATAACCTAGCAAAGGTAAAAAGTGACCAAAACAGAGTTTCGAAACGATTGCCTCGAACGGCAGAAAAACGCCAGCCTTTACACCAAACGGCTCCGTGACGCACGGGTCCGCCGGAGCCTCCAGGCGGTGCTCTCGGGGCGAAGGGTGCGGACCCTGCTGGCGTACTGGCCGATGAGCGTCGAAGCCGATATCCGCAAAACGATCGCCTCCGCGCGTCGGCGGGGAAAAGTATATCTGCCGTTTATGGATGGCGTCAGTTTCAAGATGGTACCATTGAGATTACCGTTGGAACGGAAAGCTTTCGGGATTTACGAACCTCGGGATACGAAAAGAAACATTCAATTTACAGATATTGCTATTGTCCCCGCCGTTGGGGTAGACGTTTCGCTTGGCCGGATCGGCTTTGGCAAAGGGATGTATGACCGATTTTTTCCGACCCTTAAACGCCGGCCGTTTACGATTTTTATCCAGTCCTGCGAATGTCGGACAGACAGATTTTTATGCGACGATTATGATGTACGAGCCGATCTGTTGATTACCCCGCGCGGGGTTTATAGTATGAGGAAACCCTATGTTAAACGAACTACTCGTGGGGGGCGGGATCGCCGTCTCCAGCGGGTTAGTCGGTTTTTTGATTTCAAAAAAGATTTCCGCCGCCCATTTTGACCTGTACCTCGAACAGGCGAGGGCCAAAGCCAAAGCGATCGAAAACGAAGCGCAGATCATTCTCGAACGCGCTTCGATCCGCTCGAACGAGATCGAAAAAGAGGCGCAGAAACGGTACGACGAGACGTATGACAAGGTCAAAAAAGACCTTGCCGACCTTGACGAACGTCTCGTCCGGCAGAAACAGGAATTCGAGACGTTTCGGAAAAAAGAGGAGGAAAAACTCGCCCGCGAGCGGACCTCCGCCGATAACCGCCGTCTCAACCTCGAGCGCAACGAACGCGCTTTGGAGAAATTAAAAGAAGACTACCGCAAAAAAAGTGAACAGATGCAGGTGATCGTCGAGCAGCGCGCGGGGCTCTCCGCGCAGGAAGCCAGGGCGATCTTGCTCGAACAGGTACGGGAAAGCGAACGGCTCGAGCTGGCGCGCGAACTGAAACGGCTCGAAGAGCAGTCCAAAGAGCAGCTCAAGCGTAAGGCCGATTACATCCTGGCACAGGCGACGTCGCGCTATGCCGGGGAATTTGCCGCCGAACGGCTCATCAGCGTGATCCATCTCGACGACGACGAGCTCAAGGGGCGGATCATCGGGAAAGAGGGACGCAACATCAAGGCGCTGGAGATGGTCAGCGGGGTCGATATCATCATCGACGAGACCCCCAACGCGATCATCGTCAGCAGTTTCAACCTCTACCGCCGCGCCATTGCGGTGCGGACGATCGAGCTTCTGATCCAGGACGGGCGGATACAGCCCGCGCGGATCGAGGAAGTCTACCAGAAGGTGTGCGACGAATTCGACGAGGCGATGCAGCGCGACGGGGAAGAGATCGTCTTTGAACTGGGGCTGGGAGCGCTGCACCCCGAGCTGGTCAAGCTCGTCGGAAGGCTCAAATACCGCGCCAGTTACGGTCAGAACGCCCTGGCGCACACCCTCGAAGTGGCCCATCTGGCCGGAATTATGGCCGCGGAGATGGGCGGGGACGTCAAACTCGCCCGCCGCGCGGGGCTGCTGCATGACATCGGCAAGGCACTGACGCAGGAGAGCGGCGGGAATCACGTCGATATCGGGGCGGAGCTGTGCCGACGCTACAGCGAGGACCCGGTCGTGATCAACGCGATCTACGCCCACCACGGACACGAGGAGGTCAAGAGCATCGAATGCGCCGCAGTGTGCGCCGCCGATACCCTCTCGGCCGCCCGGCCGGGGGCGCGGCGCGAGGTGCTGGAGAGCTTCCTGCGCCGTGTCAGCGAGATCGAGGAGATCGCGACCCAGAAAGCGGGGGTCAAACAGGCCTACGCGATCAATGCCGGACGCGAGGTCCGTGTCATCGTCAACGCCCAGAGCGTCAATGACGACGAAAGCGCCCTGATCGCCCGCGAAATCGCCGAGGAGATATCGCAAAAGGTGCAGTTTCCCGGCGAAATCAAGGTCAACGTCATCCGCGAAAACCGCGTTACCGAGTACGCCCGCTAGGCCCCCCTTCGGGTCGGGGCGTTACTGCTCCCCGGCCGGTTCCACTTTGATCATACCGCGCAAATCCCCCATTTTATACCCCATCGCTTTGTCTTCGGGATAGGTCGCCCGGATCGCTGTGGCCAGCGGCGAATCGGCGGCGACGTCGCCGTGACATTTCAGACACGCTTCGTTGTTGATGAGAAGCGGTTTGTAATAGGCCGTTTTGCCGTTCGGGAGCTTTTTGACTTCGTAGGGGGGGAGATTCCGGCCGTTTTTAAGGGTCTGTTCCCACTGCTCCAGCAGCGCTTTCTCCTCGCCGGTCGCCCGGTTCAGCGGGTTACGCTCTTTGAGGGTGAGGCGGCGGATCGACGTGTCGGTTTCTCTGGCGACCTGATCGGTCAGGAGCAGGGCGTTGTTGGCGCAGTATTCGACCGTTTTGACCGGACCGGACGTTTCCATGTTTTTTTTGACTTCGCCGCCGAGTTTCTGGAGCAGGGCGGCCGACGCCGCGTTGGCCTTGGTGACAAATTGCTCTTCGGAAGCCCCCAGAAGGGACGAAGCGATCAGGAGGGAAAGGAGAGGGGAGAAATGCATATTTATATCCTATCATTATGTTTTGAATAATTATAGCCGATACAAAATGATTCTTTTCCCGGAAAGGTCAATCTAAACACTCCCCTTCAGAATCGTCATAGGGGTCGAGATGGATGAGGGCGTGGACGGTGTTGCCCGGAAAGAGCTTTTTGAGGGCGAGCTCGATACGGTCTCCGACCTGGTGGGCGTCGTAGAGCGACGTGCTGATGCTGAAGACGATATGGACGCTGAGATAGATGTCCGAACCCGAACGGCGTGTCCGCAGGTCATGATAGCCGCTGATGTCGTACTGCTCGCCCAGCAGGGTCTGGATCTGATCGACGCTCCGGGGATCGAGGGCCGCGTCGAGGAGCATCAAAATCCCCTCTTTGATCAGCGGGTAGGCCGAATAGATCATATACACGGCAATCCCGATCCCCAGTACGGGATCGATGAAGGCGTAGTCGGTAAACGAGATTACCGCCAGCGAGACGAGAACCGCCCCGTTGGTGAGGAGGTCGGTTTTGTAATGGAGCGCGTCGGCTTCGATCACCATGTTGCCCGTCTTTTTGGCGACGATATGCAAAAAAGCGACGAGGGCGGCGGTGATCACCAGGGAAGCGATCATCACGCCGATCGAGAGGTCCAGATGCTCGACCGGGCTTCCCTGCACCAGCTTGGAGATGGCGGTATAGAGGATGAACAGGGCCGAGAGGCTGATGATCGTCCCCTCGATCACGGCGGCGAGGGGCTCGAGTTTGCGGCGGCCGAAGTTGAAATGTTCGTCGGGCTGTTTTTCGGCGTTGTGCAGGGCAAAATAGTTGAAGGTCGAGACGACCATGTCCAGCAGCGAGTCGATCGCCGAGGCCAGGACGGCGAC
>CAZBIR010000042.1:0-18603 GCA_964491035.1 uncultured Sulfuricurvum sp. | reverse complement strand
ACGGGGCGCGGTTCGAACCCGATTTTATTCTCCTTTTGCAGGATGGTGCAGGGTGCTTCCATCAGGTATTCTGCGATCCCAAAGGGGATTGGGCCAAGGATGAGAAAGAAGGGTTTGAGAATTCGCCCGAGAAGTGGAAAAACGAGTTTTTGAACGATATCACGGCGTTGACGGCTCAAAACGCATTGATACTGCACGATGTCAATGAAGCCGGATTAGCACTCTATGAAAACCGGTGTTACCGGCTGTGGGGACTGCCATTTTACAATCATACTCAGGAATCGGAGTTCAAAGAGAGTTTTGCAAGGTTGGTTTTAGAAAGATAAGGGGGGCAAGGGGCAAAAAAAAAGGCCGAGGGTTAATTACTCCCTCGACCTCATACTGCCGCTCCATTAACGATACGGAAAGTGTTGTTCACAAAAAAATCATACCACAAATTCACTCAATTCATAATCGCGTTGTGAATGACATTAGGCGGAAATAATATTCTCTCGTGTAACTTTCATAAAAGCATTACGCCTGAAAGCGGCTATTTCTGCTTCAAAATCGCTTCGGCGTTGAGGAGTGCGTAGGGGAAGGGGAGCTCCACGTCTTCGTAGGCGGCGTCTAGGCATTCGCCGCATCCCTGACCGGCACAGGTGACCGAGCGGATGGTTTCGCCGTCGTTGCCGTGGCGCTGCATCGCTTCGATGATGTCATCGAGGGTGACGCTACGGCAGGCGCAGACGATCATCGCAGGACGTGCCCCACGAATTTGGACATATTGTTCAGGATTTTCCCGCCGCGGCGGAATCCGAGGCCGCACGCCTCGTAGGCGAAGAATACCCCCGCCTGGTAGCGGTTGCCCGCGGCGTCCGTCGGGAGTTCGACGTACTCCTGGTAGACGGGCTTGAAGTTGCCGTAGGGTCCGTCGTTGGAGTCACTCACGCTGCCGGAGGCATCGAAGATCCGGACGTTGGCCCCCTCGCGCCCGAACATCCGTTTCTCGACGCAGGGGACCCCTTTGAGGGGTTCGAACGAGGTTTTGAGGAGGTACGGGGAATCGGGGAAGAGGTCGCAGAGGATCTTCATCATCCCTTTGGACTGGAACAATAGGGTGTAAGCGGGGTTCAGGATGATCGCCTTCTGGTTGCGCATGATCGATTCGAGCTGGGTTGCGAGTTCGGGCTCTTCGATCGCGATATCTTCCCACGGGTAGAGTTTGAACCAGTACTCATAGGGATTTTCGTGCGCGTCATAGATCCCTTCGTCGTCGAACTTGACGCCGCCGAGGGGCTCGAAGCCGGTGACGAATCCTGCGTCGGTCGCCATCTGCTGGAGCAGCCGTACCGTCTGCTCCTCCTCGACATTGCCGCTGATGCTGCTGAAAAGGATCTTCCACCCCTCGTAGTAGCGTTCGAAAAGCTCCGGGTCGTCAAAGAGGGTGATGAGGCGGCGGAAGTTGTCGCTGATGGCCTGATAGACGTTGTTGAACTGCCGCTCCTCGTCCATGCGGTTGTGCTTGAGGATCGCCCACTGGATGATCGCCGTTTCGAACAGGGCGGTCGGGGTGTCGGCATTGAACTCGATCAGCTTGATCGGTTTGCCATCAATCCCGCCGGCGAGGTCGAAGCGGCCGTAGAGGTGCCAGTGGACGTCGTTTTCCCAGCTTTTTTTGATCGTCTCGACGAGATTGAAAGGGATCCCCAGCTCGAAGAAGAGATTGTTGTCGATGACGTGCTGCGCGGCGGTGGCGTACATGTCGTAGAGCTCGTTGACCGCCTCGTAGTAGGCTTCGGCCTCGGCATCGGTGACGACCACAAGGTTGTCCGCGATGTATTTGCTCGAATCGGCGTCGGTATGCCAGTGAAATCCGATCTGCTCCAGAACCCGCTCATCGATGGGGGTGACGTTTTCGAGGGTGACCATCCCTTAGCCCCCGTAGCTGCTGCTGGCGGTCGTCGATTTGGTCGCATCGTTGCCGAAGTAGCTTTTTTTCTGGGTAGAGGAGGTAGATGAGGAAGTGCCGCCGGCGGCCGGGCGCTGGTAGCCGGAGCGGTTGGACATCTCCTGGTGTCTTTGGACGTTTTTGTTGTTCATCAGCATGTTCCCGATCATGTTCCCCAGCAATGCTCCCCCCGCGGCGGCGAGGATCGTTCCGGCTAGCCCCATCCCCTCTCCGGAGGGTTCGGCATTGAGCTCGGACTGTCCGGCTTCCATTTTTTTGTACTCTTCGTCAGCCAGTTTTTTCATCTCTTCTTCGGTGAGGACCCGTTCGTGGACGGTGCCGTTCTCGTCGGTTTCGCGGATGATGGCGCGGCTGGGGCCGCTTGTGGGCATCTCTTCGACGATGACGTATTTACCGTTGGTGAGCTGCTCGACGACGAGGAATTTGTTCTGGGGCTGCGCCTCTTCGGCGCTTGGCTGTTCTTCGGGGGCGCTCTGGCATCCGGTGAGGGCGCTCATGACGGCGAGGCCTACGGTTCCCATCAGGGCGGTTTTGGCGTTAAAAATATGTTTCATACGTTGTCTCCTTTCGGTGTGGTTAGCGCAGCCGTTTGAGACGGCGGCGTCCCAGGCGGTAAATGCGCGACGATGCCTCTTCGCTCAGGCCGCGGGCGTCTTCGACGATCCGGTCGGCCTGAAGGCGGCAGAAATCGGGATCGAATGAAGCGCCGCTTTCGTTGGCAGAGGTCGAATACAGCCATCCGTAGGGACGGATCAGCTCGGCATGTTCGGGAATCGTGACGTAACGAAACGCCTGGTTTTTGACGATAAAGGTCGTTTTGCGGGCATAGCGGACGCGTCGCCGGTGAACCAGGGGGATCCGAATCTGGTTTTTAAGGGTCTGAAACTCGCAGCACACTTTGAGAAACGGTTTGGCTTCATCACGCCCTTTGGCCTTTCTCAGGGCCTCCGCGCTTTGGGAGAGGAAACCGACGGTGGTATCGGTCTGCGCGAGATAGATGTGCATGGATCAGGCGCGGAGATAGTCTTGCAACGCGTCGGGTGTCATCCAGCTGTCATCTTGCATGTGTCCCATCGCTTCAATAGCCGCGCGCGCCGCGCTGAGGGTTGTGAAATAGGGGATTCCCATCCGCAGGACGATCTGGCGAATCTGCTCGGCGTCTTTTTTGGCCGTCTGGTTATCGGAGGTATTGATTGCCAGCGAAATCTCGCCGTTTTTCATGATGTCCTCGATATTCGGGCGTCCTTCGCTGATTTTGAGGACCGCTTCGCAGGGGATGCCGGCCTCTTCGAGCGCTTTTTGGGTACCGCGGGTCGCAATCAGCTTGAAGCCGTGATTGTGCAGACCGCGGGCGATCTCGGCGGCGTGTTTCTTGTCGCCGTCGATAAAAGAGAGGAAGCAGGTTCCCGACGTCGGGATTTTGTTTCCGGCCGCCAGCTGGCTTTTGGCGAAGCTGATGCCGAAGTTGGCGCTGATCCCCATGACCTCGCCGGTTGATTTCATTTCGGGGCTGAGGACGAGGTCGGCTCCGTAGAGTTTGTTGAACGGGAATACCGCCTCTTTGATCGCGACGTGCCCTTTGAGACGCGGTTTGAGGAGGCCGTTTTCTTCCATCACGATGTTGTAGTGATCGTAGTATTTGAGAGCGTCGCGGAGCTTTTCGCCCATCATGACACGCGTCGCGACTTTGGCCAGCGGCATCCCGGTTGCTTTTGAGACGAAGGGGACGGTGCGCGATGCGCGGGGGTTGACCTCGATCAGGTAGATTTCATTCTGGTAGATCGCGTACTGGATGTTGAGCAGTCCGATGACTCCAAGCCCCAGCGCGATCGTTTTGGTCTGTGCTTCGACCTGGGCCTTGAGTTCGGGGCTAAGACCGACCGGAGGGAGCGAACACGCGCTATCTCCCGAGTGGATTCCGGCCTCTTCGATGTGCTGCATGACCGAGCCGATGTAGACCTCGGTCCCGTCGCTGATCGCATCGACGTCGAGCTCGACCGCCTGGTCGAGGAATTTGTCGACGAGGACGGGAGAGTCGTTGCTCACCGATACGGCGACATCCATGTAGGTGCGCAGTTCGTCCTCGTTATAGACGATCCGCATCGCGCGTCCGCCCAGAACGTAGGAAGGACGGACGAGGACGGGGTATCCCAGCCGCTCGGCGATTTCGAATGCCCCCTCTTTGGTCATGGAGAGGCCGTTTTCGGGCTGCTTGAGCCCTTTTTCCACGACGAATGCCGAGAATTTTTCGCGGTTTTCGGCCAGGTCGATCACTTCGGCCGACGTTCCGGCGATTTTCGCACCGATCGCGTGGAGGCCGTTGGCGAGTTTCAACGGGGTTTGGCCGCCGAAGTGGACGATGATCCCATCGGGCTGTTCGGCTTCGACGATGGAGCGGACGTGTTCGAAATCGATCGGTTCGAAATAGAGGACGTCGGAGGTATCGTAGTCGGTCGAAACCGTTTCGGGGTTGCAGTTGACCATGATCGTCTCGATCCCCATCTCTTTGAGGGCGAACGAGGCGTGGACGCAGCAGTAGTCGAACTCGATCCCCTGTCCGATCCGGTTGGGCCCGCCGCCGAGAATCATCACTTTTTTCTTGTCGCTCGCTCTGGGTGCCTGGAACCCCAGACGGGTGATGTTCGTCGTCGAGTAGAGGTAGGGTGTCAGCGAACCGAATTCCGCCGCACACGTATCGACTTCGTTGTATTCGAACGCGACGGCGAGGGCTTTACGGGCGTTATAAACGTCGATCTCTTTGGCACTGCCGCCGTTTTGGGTGATGAGCTTGGCAATCATTTTGTCCGAGAACCCTTCGGTTTTCAATCGGCGCAGCTGCGCTTCGTCGCTCAGGGTTGATGCCGTAACGGTTTTTTCCTGCGAAATGATCTCTTCGATCTGGACGAGGAACCAGGGATCGATTTTTGAAAGGTCGAAGATGTCTTCGACCGAGAGGCCCATCCGGAATCCCTGCGCGACGTATAGGAGACGGTCTGCGTTGGGGCGGCGGATTTCGTGCTTGACGAATTCAAGATCGGCTTCGATGGGGTCGAATCCGCACAGCCCCGTTTCGAGGGAACAGAGAGCTTTCTGGACCGATTCTTTGAAGGTGCGGCCGATCGCCATCGCTTCCCCGACCGATTTCATGCTGGTGGTGAGGGTCGATTCGGCTTCGGGGAATTTCTCGAAGGTAAAGCGGGGGAGTTTGGTGACGATGTAGTCGATGACCGGCTCGAACGCCGCCGGGGTCCCCGTGATGTCGTTGGTGATCTCATCGAGGGTGAAACCGACTGCGAGCAGCGTCGCGACCTTGGCGATCGGGTATCCCGTCGCTTTGGACGCCAGTGCCGAGGAGCGCGATACGCGGGGATTCATTTCGATGACGATCATCCGCCCTGTTTTGGGGTTGACGGAGAACTGGACGTTCGATCCGCCCGTGTCGACGCCGATTTCGCGGAGAATCGCGAAGCTCGCGTCGCGCATCCGCTGGTATTCCTTGTCGGTCAGGGTCAGCGCCGGGGCGATCGTGATGGAGTCACCCGTGTGGACCCCCATCGGATCGAGATTTTCGATGGAGCAGACGATGATGCAGTTGTCGTTGCGGTCGCGGATAACCTCCATCTCGTACTCTTTCCATCCCAGAAGCGACTCTTCGATCAGGATTTCGGTGATGGGGGATTCGTCCAGTCCGCGCTGCGCGAGGATCTTGAACTCGTCGATGTTGTAGGCGACGCCGCTGCCGCCTCCCGCGAGGGTATAGGAGGCGCGGATGATGATCGGGAAACCGATCTCGTTGGCCGCGGCAAGCGCTTCGTCCATGTTGTAGGCGTAACGGGAGATCGGGAGGTCCATCCCGATTTTGATCATCGCTTCTTTGAACGCCTGGCGGTCTTCCCCTTTTTTGATCGCGCTGGGGTTGGCCCCGAGGAATTCGATCCCCTCGAGCATTCCCGCCTCGTACATTTTCATGGCGGCGTTGAGGGCGGTCTGTCCCCCCATGGTCGGGAGGATCGCGTCGACGTTCTCTTTTTTGATGATTTCAGCGATGATTTCGGGTTTGATCGGCTCGATATAGGTGCGGTCGGCAAACTCGGGGTCGGTCATGATGGTCGCCGGATTGGAGTTGATCAAAACTACACGGTAGCCCAACTCTTTCAGCGTTTTGACCGCCTGAGTCCCGGAGTAGTCGAATTCGCAGGCCTGACCGATTACGATCGGGCCCGATCCGATGAGCAATATCGTTTTGATGTCGTCGCGTTTTGGCATTGTGACCCTTCTACAAAAAATTTGTAAATTATAGGGCAAAGGCACTTAAAATCGGATTATCTGACCTGCGTGATGACGTGGAAATAGGCGGGATTGCGGCCATAGAAGTAAGGTTCGACGACGGCGCTCTGGTACCCCTGGGCTTTGGAAATCGAGACGACTTTGCCCACTTTTAGCCCCGAGAGGAATATCTTGTCCAGTCCCGACGTGCTCACTTCGTCCCCGACCGCGATCGGTATCCAGGTGGGGATAAATTCGACGATGAGGCGTTTGGCGTTGTTCCCCCGGACGATTCCGGGGGCCAGGTTGGTGCCGACGTTGACGGCATACGAACTTTTGACGTCGCCGTTGAGCAGCGCCATCGGCTGACCGTTATTGGAGACGACGATACCGGCGGCATACCCGCGATAGAGGAGGCCGTAGACCTGTTTGGGGTTAAACGTCTCCATCCGGATCCAGAGTTTGTGCGGGTCTCCGAAACGGACGTAGGAGAGGGCGCGAACGAGCGATACGTCCGAATTGACGCTGAGGCTGCTGTTGTGCTCGTGCAAAAGCTTCTGGTAGTCATCGGCCACCTGGTGGAGGGTCTGAAGTTCGAGTTCGTAGAAGCGGTTTTTTTCCCGCAATTCCCGGATCGTCTGTTGCTGGCTGAAATGCTCTTCGATGGCATGGGCGATGGCTTCGGTCCCTTCATGGTAGGAGAGTTTCAGGGTGGATGTCAGACGGAGGATGGGGGATTGCAGGAAGCCGCTGAGATAGAGTGCTCCGCTCACCGCGAGGGCGAGGAGGAAAAAAGAAGCCAGTTTTTGTTTATTCATTATCGAACAGTTCGTGGAGTTGGTCAATCTCCTCGAGGGCGCGCCCGGTTCCGCGTGCGACGCACAGCAACGGTTCGTCGGCAACGTAAACCGGGATTTTGATGATCTCGGAAATGTATTTGTCGAGCTGACGGATCAACGCGCCGCCTCCGGTGAGGATAACCCCGTTGTTGACGATGTCGCCGGCCAGATCGGGCGGCATGTTCTCCAATACGTCGCGCACCGCTTCGAGGATCTCTTTGAGGGGTTCACGCATCGCTTCGCGGGCATCTTCGCTGGTGAGCTCGATGGAAGTAAGAAGTCCCTCCACCTGATCGCGGCCGTTGATGATCATTTTGAGCTCCTGAGAGAGGGGCATCGCCGTACCGATGTTGATTTTGATGTCTTCGGCGATCCGCTCTCCGATGAGGAGGTTGTATTTGCGCTTGACGTAATCCATGATGGCACGGTCGATCTTGTCCCCCGCGACGCGGATGGAACGGCACAGGACGAGGCCGCCGAGCGAGATGACGCCGATTTCGGTCGTCCCCCCGCCGATATCGACGACGATGTTCCCTTTGGGTTCGCGGATGTCGATCCCCGCCCCGATTGCCGCCGCCATGGGCTCATCGATCAGGTAGACCTCGCGCGCGCCGGCGCTCATCGCCGATTCGCGGACCGCTTTACGCTCCACCTGCGTCAGGCCGTAGGGAACGCAGATGATGATGCGGGGGCTGATGAGGCTGCTTCGGCCGTGCGCTTTTTCGATGAACTTGCGGATCATTTTTTCGGTCATGTCGAAATCGGCGATGACCCCGTCTTTCATCGGGCGGATCGCCTTGATGTTTCCGGGGGTTTTGCCGACCATCTCTTTGGCTTCGCGGCCGACGGCGAGAACTTTTTGCTGGCCGTATTTTTCGGTTTTTACGGCAACAACGGAGGGCTCGTTGATGATGATCCCTCTGCCTTTGGAGATGACGAGGGTGTTGGCGGTTCCTAGGTCGATGGAGAGGTCGTTGGAGAACATTCCGATGAGTTTATTGAATAGCATTGATGGGTCCTATGCGCTTTTTTGATTCGATTTTTTGATATAGACGGGCGGCGTTTGCGTTTCGACGACCTCTTTGGTGATGAGCACTTCGTATCCGTTGTATTCGGGGAGCTCGTACATCGTGTCCCCCATGATCTCTTCCAGGATGGCACGCAGCCCCCGTGCCCCGGTTTTACGTGCGAGGGCTTTGGCAGCGATGGCGCTGAGGGCCTCTTTTTCGAAGCTCAGCTCGACGTTATCGATCGCGAAGAGTTTGGTGTACTGTTTGACGAGGGAGTTTTTCGGTTCGGTCAGGATACGGACCATCTCCTCTTCGGTGATCTTGTTGAGCGATGCGATGATCGGGAGACGCCCGATCAGTTCGGGGATGAGGCCGTAGCTGACCAGATCGTCGGGTTCGACGTTTTCGAAACTGTCGTCGATGTCGGTCGTACTCCGTTTTTCATGCCCGAAGCCCATGACGTTTTTCCCTTTTTTGCGTTCCAGAATCTGCCCCAGACCGTCGAACGCACCGCCGCAGATGAAGAGGATGCCGGAGGTGTCGATCTGGATGAAATCCTGGTTGGGATGTTTGCGTCCCCCTTTGGGAGGGATGTTGACGACGGCCCCTTCGATGATTTTCAGGAGTGCCTGCTGGACCCCCTCTCCCGAGACGTCGCGGGTGATGGAGCGGTTTTCGCTCATCCGCGAGATTTTGTCAATCTCGTCGATAAAGACGATCCCCTGCTGCGCCCGCTCGACGTCGCCGTCCGCCGCCTGGAGCAATTTGGTCAGGATGTTCTCGACGTCTTCGCCGACGTATCCCGCTTCGGTCAGGCTGGTGGCATCGGCGATCGCGATGGGGACGTTGAGCACCCGGGCGATCGTCTGGGCCATGAGGGTTTTTCCGCTCCCCGTCGGTCCGATCAAAAGGACGTTGGATTTGGCGATTTCGGTATCGTCTTCGATATGGGTGTGTTTGAAGATCCGTTTGTAGTGGTTGTAGACGGCGACGGAGAGGAGTTTGCGCGCGCGCTCCTGCCCGATGATGTATTGCCCCAAAAAGGCGTTGAGTTCTTTGGGGGTCAACAGTTCGGTCGCCAGATGTTCAACCCGTTCGGAACTCTCGGAATCGTGGTCTCCGAACATGATCTTGTAAGCCGAAAAAACGCAGTTTTTGCAGATGTAAACATTGTTTCCGGCGATTAGCGGGTTGTGATCGCTCTCGGGAGCTTCGCAGAAGCTGCAGTGGCGGTGGATCATGACTCTTTCCTTTCAAAGGGGATGCCCCGCTTGGTATTGATGATGAAGTCGCACATCTTTTTGACGTATTCGCTGGAGGCGGTTTCGACGAGGGCCGCGGCGACCTCCTGCAGCGGTTTACCCGATTCGAACAGTTCGCGGTAGGCGCTGCGCAGCGCGTCGATGTCGGCGCGCTCGAGATGGCGGCGCAGGCCGTTGAGGTTCAGCCCGCGTAAAACGGCACGGTTCCCTTCGGCAAGACAATAGGGGGGAACGTCCTGGGAGAGCGCCGAAGCCCCCGCGATCATGGCGTAATCACCGATTTTGACGAACTGGTGGACGGGGGTCATCCCGCCGATGACGGCGTAATTTCCCATCTCGACGTGCCCGGCGAGTGTTGCGGCGTTGGCGAGGATGCAGTGATTCCCGATGATGACGTCGTGACCCAGATGGACGTATCCCATGAAAAGGTTGTCGTTGCCGACGACGGTTTTCCCTCCGCCCCCGGCGGTGCCGGGGTTGAAGAGGGTGAATTCGCGGATTTTATTCCGGTCGCCGATGATCAGTTCGACCTCTTCGCCCGCGTATTTGAGATCCTGCGGGATCGAACCCAACACCGCGTGGGAGAAGATTTCGTTATCTTCGCCGATCGTCGTATTGCCGTAGATGCAGGCTCCCTGAGCGATTTTCGTGCCCCGGCCGATTTTGGCTTTGGACGAGATAAAGCAGAACGCTCCGATCTCGACGTCGGGCCCGATCACGGCTCCTTCTTCGATAATGGCGTGTGGAGAAATGAGACTCATGCGGCCTACTTATCGACGATCATGGCTTTGAGTTCGGCTTCGCAGACGTGGGTGTCGTCGACGTAGGCTTCCCCTTTGAGAACCCAGATGGCCCCCTTGTGCTTGACGACGCTCATCCGGTATTCGAGGCGATCCCCCGGGCGGACCGGGGAGCGGAACTTGGCGCCGTCGATACTCATGAAATAGACGACTTTCTGCGCTGCCTGCTCTTCGGTCATATCCATGCTTTCAAACGCGAGGATACCGCCGGCCTGCGCCATCCCCTCAAGGATCATGACGCCGGGGTAGATCGGGTGGCCGGGGAAATGCCCTTCGAAGATCTGTTCGCCGATCGTAACGTTTTTATAGCCGATCAGCGACTCGTTCGGAGTGAGGGCGGTGACGCGGTCTACGAGGAGAAACGGGAAACGGTGGGGTAAAATTTTTTGGATCTGAACGACATCTATCATCTGTAACTTGCACCTTGGGTAAAAAATCGCCCTATTTTAGCGCAAAAACGGTTAATTATCGATTATGAGCTTCTCTTTCGTGTCATCGTAGGTTTTTGTCTCCAGCAAAAGGGCAATTTTCTCCGTCGGGATTGTATCGACGACGAGAATGGCCGAAGTGTTAAACGGGGTGTCGGTAAGCTCTGCACGCAGCGCTATCTCGGTCCGGATCGGGGGGGGATCGAACATCAGCGTGCGGGTGTCGGGGTAGGAAGAGGCGGTGAGACGGTTGAAGGTGTCGAGGGTGATGAAACGGACCTCTTCGCGGTTGAGAAAATGCTGGTCACCGAGCACGAATTCGATTTTCCCCTCGGTTCGCGTACGACTGATCGTCGAGTAGAAGAGGGGATAGGAGGGGATGATATCGTTTGCGACGCGCAGCGATGCGCGGAGGAGGCGGTAGTTTAAAAACCGCTCTTTGAGGATCCGGTAGGGGACCCCTTGCTCTTCGAGTTGGATCCGATGGGTATACATCGCGAGACGTTCTTCGATCGAGGCGGGGAGGACCTGGCGGCTTAGGGGAGAGAACATCTCGTCCATCAGCCGGTGCTGCTGGTCGCGCTGCATGGAGAGGCCGTAAAGGCAGCCGCAGTAGTCCTGGCGGTAAAGCTGCTGTTCTTTGCTGACCCGTCCCTGATCGGCGGTGCCGTTATTTTTGCGGTAGTCGAACGCGATAAATTTGACGCCGTGGGACGCTTCAAAGGCTTCGCCGGCCCGGATGAGCTGTTCCTGGGATTTTTTGGGGCTGACGAGGAGGGTGGTCGTCATCGTCTTTTCCCCCAGTTCGAGCGCTTTTTGCGCGCTCACGTCGAAACGGCGGTCGAAACACACCTCGCAGCGTGCACCTTTTTCGGGTTCGTTTTCGAGGCCGCGGACGGCGTCCATCCAGTTTTCAAAATCGTAGGGGCCTTCGATGAGCTCAATCCCCAGTCTGGCACAGCTGCGCTCGACATCGAGGAGGCGCAGACGGTATTCGCTGTAGGGGTGGATATTGGGGTCATAGAAGAACCCGACGAGTCTTTCGCCCGGGTATTCCTGCCGCAGCTTTTCGATAAAGAAGTGGGAATCGACGCTGCAGCAGATGTGTACCAACATGAATAGAAGCCTTAATGGGTTAGTATTACAAAAGTGCGGTTCACTGCACGCGGGCTTTCCGCCTAGGAAAACTCAGCGTTAGCGCAGGTATATGGGCTTTGCTCATGTACCGTATAGAATCAGTTTTTCTCAGCCAAAATTTCCACTTTTTCGATGGTATCGCGCATCTGGATGCTGTCGAGGACCGCCATGGATTCGGCATCATCGGCTTCGATTCCGCCGAAAACGGTGTGTACGCCATCGAGGTGAGGGCAGCTGACGAAGCAGATGAAAAACTGGCTTCCGCCGGTGTTGGGACCCGCGTGGGCCATCGAGAGGGCGCCTTTGACGTGGCGGTGCTTGTTCAGCGCCGTTTCACACGGGATCGCCCAGCCCGGTCCGCCGGTACCCGTACCGTGGGGACATCCGCCCTGAGCCATAAAGCCGGGGATAACGCGGTGGAAGTTGAGACCGTTGTAGAAGCCGTCGTTGACGAGTGCGGCGAAGTTGGCGACGGTGTTTGGGGTTTCGTCGTTATAGAGTTTAAGCCACATGATCCCTTTGCTGGTCGTCATTTTGGCCCATGCATAGCCCGCGAGTTCTTCGGGGGTAGCGTTGTAGTTTTTCAGTTCTTTGCGTCCGAACATTCGTTGCGTCCTTGAGGGAATTTTGTGGAATTATAATGGAAGAATCTTAACCAATGCAGCGGAATCGGTTATAATGACTCAATTTTATTGGGAGAACGAATAGGTGGAATCGTGGCTGCAGCGTCGTTTGGGCACTCTCTCGCTGAGGGAGCTCCATTTTTATACGATCGTTTTTATCCTGCTGTTTACGGTTATTTTCTCTTCCCTGCTTATTTATGACGAGTACCGCCAGTTTGCGCTGGCTTCGGATACGACCCTGTTCGGTCTGCGCGGCGATCCCAATGCGCTCAAAGGGCGGCTGATCAAGATCATCGTCGAAATTTCGACCCTTGCCCTGATCCTTTTCAGTTTCATTTTCGGGATATCCAAAATCGTCAATACGATGATATCCCGCGACATGGAACGGTTCATGGAATTTTTCGAATCGGCCCATACGAGCGCAAAACCGATCTCTGGGGATGAGCTTTATTTCAGCGAATTCAAACGGATGGCGGGGTTTGCCAACGAGATGGCCCAGATGTTGCAGGAGCAAAAAGAGTCGCTTGAGACGTTGAATGCGGGGCTGGAAGAGCGGGTAAAAAAGAAAACGGCGGCGTTGCAGCTCCAGAACGAAGCCCTCGAAGCGGAGCAGCGGTTTTCGAAAGAGCTGCTCGAATCGCACAAACAGTTTATCCGTTACGCCGTCCACGAAACCCACACCCCCCTCTCCGTCATCATGGCCAATATCGAACTGTTTACGATGAACGAGGGGCGCAACCGCTATCTGGCCAAGATCGAGGCGGCGGTCAAAAACATCTTCAGCATTTATGACGATCTGAGCTACCTGGTCAAAAAAGATCAGGTGGCTTATCCCAAAAAGCCGATCGAGCTGGCCGAATACGTCGAAAAACGGCTCGAGTTTTTTGAAGAGGTGGCGCTTTTTTCCAACCACACGTTCGAATACGACGCCCCCGAACTCGTGGCGTGGGTCGAGTTTAACGAAACCAAGCTCCAGCGGGTCATCGACAACAACCTCACCAACGCGATCCGCTACACCAAAAGCGGCGAGCCGATCCGTGTCGGGGTGACGTGCGATGCGGTATCGTGCACCTTTTGGGTCGAGAGCCGGTCGCAGAAAATTCATGATGCCCAAAAGATTTTCGAGGCATACTATCGGGAACGGAAAAAGAGCGACGGATTCGGGCTGGGGCTGAGCCTCGTCAAATCGATCTGCGACGAGGACCGGGTGGAGATCCGGGTCGGCTTCGAGGATGACCGGACCCGTTTCGAATACCGTTTCCATAAAGAGGGTGCGATTGAAAATACTTCTGCTTGAAGACGAGGCGATGCTCAGTGAAGCGATCTACGAGTATCTGGCCTCTCTGGGACATCGGGTCAGTCTGTTTGAGGACGGCACCGATGCCCTGGAGAGGCTTAGAACCGAAACGTTTGATCTGCTGGTGCTGGATATCAACGTTCCGGGAATCAACGGGCTGGAACTGCTCGAACAGCTCCACGCCCTCAAAATACGGACCCCGGCCATCTACATCAGCGCATTGGTCGATATCGAAGGGATCAGCCGTGCGTACGATCTGGGGTGTTACGATTATCTGAAAAAACCGTTTCATCTCAAAGAACTTTCCCTCCGGATCGACAAGGTGATGCAAAGCTGTTCGATTCCCCAAAGTCACCTCAAACTCTCAAAAAGTTACAGCTATGACGCGGCGACGTCGACACTGGTGTGTGAAAACGTAACACAACCGCTGACCAAACGGCAGCTGCAGATCATCGACCTGTTGGCCCGAAACCGGGGGCGCGTTGTCGATTTCGACCAGTTCCGCACCTATATATGGGACGAAGAATACGTGGACAATGCGACGATACGGGCCGAAGTGAGCCGCCTCAAAAAATCGCTCAAAGAGGATTTCATCCAGAATATCCGCTCTCTGGGTTACATGATCGATATTCCGCGCTCCTGAGTGTAACTTTTTTACCCGTTATTACCTTTTCTAATCCTGTTTTTCCTTTTACCATTCCAAGATTACCGTTTTGCTACGTTCATGCTACGTTTTGTTTTCATAATGACGGTGTGAAAAAAAAGAAGGAGTGAGAATGAGAGGTACGGTATCTCTATCGCTTTTGGCGTCGGCGCTTGTCGTCAACGCTATGGCTGCCGATGATTTGGCGGGGATGTTCAAAGAAGGAAAAGCGAGCGGACAGATCCGCGCGTTTTATATCGACCGGGATTATTCGGGGATCGTTTCGACCCACCGTGACGCGACCGCAATCGGGGGATATCTCAAATACGAAACGGGAGCCTGGAACGGTCTGAGCCTGGGTGCGGCGTTTTATACGTCGAACGGTTTGTTCCTGGGAGACAAAACACTTTCAAGCGGCGCCGATAATCCGGAAGTCGATCCGACCCTGCTGGGGCAAAGCAACGATTCGGTTACCTATCTTGGCGAAGCGTATCTGCAGTACAAATACGGCAATACAACGTTCAAGGCCGGGCGTCAGAAACTCGATACCCCGATGGCGGGGAGCGATGATGCCCGTATGCTTCCCAACCTGTTCGAAGCGTATGTCCTGAGCAATACCGATATCAAAAACACGACACTGATTGCCGCTCACGTGACAAAATTCGCGCAGGGGACTTTCGGACGTGCCTACAACGGTGCCGGCGGTTATGCCGATAAAGTTCTCAGCATTACATCGGGGTACTCGATGGTTGACTCGAAAACCCATGTGGGCGAGTTTATCGATATGGGATCGTACGCGATCGGTAAAAATACGGGCGGCGTCAGCGTCGCGGCGGCGATCTACACGGGAATCCCGGGGCTGAAATTGCAGCTGTGGGATTACTATGCGCACGACATCCTGAACGCGATTTACGCGGAAGCCAACTATGGCTGGTCGTATGCAAGCGGCATTGCCCCCTATGTTGCGGCGCAGTACATCCGTGAAGACAACGTCGGAAGCGATTACGCCGGAGAGGTGGAAAGCAGTTTTTACGGTGCCAAAGCAGGGGTGAAAGTAGCCAATTTCGATGTTTCCGTTGCCCTCTCTCATAACAGTGCCGAGAAAGGGGCAGCCATCGATGGCGGAACGATCACCCCATGGGGCGGAATGCCTGCCTATACGCAGGGGATGGTGACGCGCCACCAGTTCATGTCGGGAACCGACGCGTGGAAAGTGGCAGCCTCGTACGACTGGAAAGATTTCGGCATCAACCTCAATACGGGGGCTTACTACGTCGAATTCGATATGGGCGATCTCAACGGCTATTCTACGGAGAAAGGTTCGGTTGCGAGCGAAGCGGGATTCGATATCATCTACAACCCGCAGGCCATCAAAAACCTGCAACTCCGTCTGCGCGGAAATTTTCCGCGCGAATACAAAGAGATTCCTGGGAACGACCTGGATTGGGATGAATACCGTGTCATCGCCAACTACAACTTTTAAAGGAGGTTGAAATTATGAAACAAGAGATGGTAGATCGTATCAAAAACGATCCCGATTATATCCGCCTCACCGCGGAACGCAGCCGCTTTGCGTGGATGCTGACGATTGCGATGCTGGTTATCTATTTCGGATTTATCCTGGTCATCGCGTTTGATCCCAAACTTCTGGGAACCCCGCTTTTCAGCGGATCGGTAACGACGATCGGGATCCCCATCGGGATCGGTGTTATCCTCAGTGCGTTTATCCTGACGGGTATTTACGTCAAACGGGCCAACGGTGAGTTCGACGAACTGACCGGCCGCATCAAAGCCAAAGCCAAGGGAGAGTAATGAAAACGTTGCTTTTGACCCTTCTTGCTGCCGGGTACGCTTTTGCAGGCGACGCTCTGGGCGGGGAAGTAGAGAAACAGGCGCTGAACATGTCGGCGATCATCATGTTCCTGATTTTTGTCGGTGCGACCCTCGGGATTACCTACTGGGCGGCCAAACGGACCAAAACGGCGAAAGACTTTTACACCGCCGGCGGCGGGATTACCGGGTTTCAAAACGGTATGGCGATTGCGGGGGACTATATGTCGGCCGCATCGTTCCTGGGGATTTCGGCTCTCGTCTATGCCAAAGGGTATGACGGTCTGATTTATTCGATCGGGTTCCTCGTCGGATGGCCGATCATCCTGTTCATGATCGCCGAGCAGCTTCGTAACCTCGGTAAGTATACGTTTGCGGACGTTGCGTCGTATCGTTTGCAGCAAACGCCGATCCGTACGCTTGCGGCATTCGGTTCGATTCTGACGGTTGTATTGTACCTGATCGCCCAGATGGTTGGTGCGGGTAAACTGATCCAGCTTCTGTTCGGTCTGGATTATGAGATTGCGGTTATCCTCGTCGGTGTTCTGATGATCCTTTACGTCACGTTCGGGGGAATGCTCGCAACGACATGGGTTCAGATCATCAAGGCGTTCCTGCTCCTTTCGGGTGCGACGTTTATGGCGGTTGCCGTTATGGCCCATTACAACTTCAACTTCGAGTCACTGTTCGCGACTGCGGTTGAGATGAAAGAGACGACCGATATTATGGCCCCGGGCGGGCTCGTATCCGATCCGATTTCGGCGATTTCACTCGGTATTGCCCTCATGTTCGGTACGGCGGGTCTTCCGCACATCCTGATGCGTTTCTTTACCGTCAGCGATGCGAAAGAAGCACGTAAATCGGTTTTCTATGCAACAGGGTTCATCGGGTACTTCTATATCCTGACGTTCATCATCGGTTTCGGTGCGATCGTTATGGTATTCCAGAACCCTCAGTATCTTGACGTGGCAAAACAGGCGATCGACGGCGGTGCTCCGATCCTCGGCGGCGACAATATGGCGGCGATTCACCTTTCTCACGCAGTGGGCGGAGACTTCTTCCTCGGGTTTATCTCGGCGGTTGCGTTCGCAACGATCCTCGCGGTCGTTTCGGGTCTGACACTGGCAGGGGCGTCGGCGATTTCGCATGACCTTTATGCTTCGGTTATTCGTGCCGGGCGTGCAGACGGGCTGATGGAGATGAAAGTTTCCAAAATCTCTACCGTTGTTCTGGGTATCGTGGCGATTTTCCTGGGTATCGCGTTTGAAGATCAGAATATCGCCTTCATGGTCGGTCTTGCGTTTGCCATCGCGGCGAGTGCGAACTTCCCGATCCTGTTCCTCTCCATGTTCTGGTCTAAACTGACCACACGCGGAGCATTGCTGGGCGGATCGCTCGGTTTGGCTACGGCGGCGGTTCTCGTGATCCTCGGACCGACCGTTTGGGTGGACGTGCTGGGTAACGCGGAAGCGATCTTCCCGTACAAATACCCTGCATTGTTCTCGGTAACGGCGGCATTCGTCGGTATCTGGTTCTTCTCGATCACCGACAAGAGCGACACGGCTCAAAAAGAGCTCGAAGCGTTCGAAGCGCAAAATATCCGCTGCCAGACCGGTATCGGAGCAGAGGGTGCTGTTGAGCACTAATTTTCGAAGCTGCCCCCCGCGGGGCAGTGCTTATTCATGTACAGGAGCTTCCTTTGAGTCTCTTTGACCAAAAAGCACTTTTAATGTCCATCCATCCGTTTGATCTGCTTAGTGAACGAATGATCGAAAAGCTGATGACCCAGATGGATATCGCCTATTATCCGAAAGAAACCGTCCTGATCGCCCCCAGGGTGAGGGCCGAATCGCTCTACATCATCATCAAGGGGATCGTCAACGAAAGCATTGACGGCGAACTCCAAAATGTCTACTCCGAGCGCGACAGCTTCGATGCGAATTCCCTCATCTACGGCAATACCCAAAGCACTTTTACCGTCGCCGAAGATCTCATCTGTTACGAACTCCCCAAAGAATCTTTTCTCAACCTACTCCAGGACGCCGAAACGTTCCAGAATTATTTCATGCAGGATTTCATCACCAAGCACCAGCGTCTCAAAGAGCGCCAGCACCAAAACGAGCTGACCCCGTTCATGGTCGCCCGTGTGGACGAAATCTATCTGCACGCCCCGTGTATCGTCGGTGCGCCTCAATCGATTAAAGAGGCCCTCGAATCGATGGCGCGGACGAACGCCAAAGTGATTCTGGTCGAAAACGAGGGGGTGATGGGGATCGTGACCGATACGAACCTTCGCAAGCAGGTCCTCCTTGCCGAGAAAAGCGTGAACGATGCGATCGGCGATATCGCGACGTACGGACTTGTGACGATCGAGCGGAGTGATTTTTTGTTCAACGCCCTGTTGCTGTTTACGAAATACGGGATCAAACGCCTTGTGGTAACGGAAGAGGGGCGTATCGTCGGTATTCTCGAACAGCTCGACCTGCTCAGCCATTTTGCCAACCATACCCACCTGATTGC
>CAZBIR010000041.1:0-18642 GCA_964491035.1 uncultured Sulfuricurvum sp. | reverse complement strand
AATCGCTGAGCTTTTTGATCAGCTCGTGGTTCGGGTTGATCTGCAGGATCGGTTTCGGAGCCGGTACGTCGCCCCCTTGCCCGAACTGCTTCATCATCTGCGCCATCATGTAGCTCGGGTCTTCCTTGTCGATCTTGAGGCACACGGCCGACTCGGTCAGGTCAAACGTCGTCTCGACCTTCTTGACCTTCTCGCCCAGCGCTGATTCGAGCTGTCCGACGAACGACTCAAGCCCCTTGGCTTTCTCCTCCTGCTCTTTTTTCTCCTCTTCGCTCGCTTCGAGCTTCGCGTCGGCGACGTTGACGAACTTGTACTCTTTGTACTCGCTCACCATCGGGAAGACGATCGTGTCGATCTCTTCGTTGAGGACGAGGACGTCGATTCCCTTGGCCTTGAAGCGCTCGAGGGCGGGGGAGTTCTTGAGCATCTGCAGAGACATTTTCGCCGTGATGTAGTAGATCTCTTTTTTCTCGGCATCGACGTTCTCGAGGAACTTCTCGAGCATCACCGGCTCAGTGGAGTTAAGGGTATTGAATTTGAGGAGTTCGAGGATCTTCTCGCGGTTGCCGAAGTCGCTGTAGAGCCCTTCTTTGAGGACGTTGCCGAACTCTTTGTAGAACGCGTCGTATTTCTCGACGTCGTTCTCGGCCAGTTTGGCGAACTCGCCGAGAACCTTTTTGACCGAGGCGTTTTTGATTTTGCTCATCACCTTGTTGCTCTGGAGGATCTCGCGGCTCACGTTGAGCGGGAGGTCGGCGGAGTCGATTACCCCGCGCAGGAAGCGCAGGTAGGTCGGCATGAGCTCTTTTTCATCGTCGGTGATGAAGACGCGGTTGATGTAGAGCTTGATACCGCTTTGGTAATCGACGCGGTACATGTCCATCGGGGCTTTGGAAGGGACATAGAAGAGGGTAGTGTACTCGAGGGTCCCCTCGGCCTTGTGGTGCATCCACAGCATCGGTTCGCCGGAATCGTGGGCGATGCTCGAGTAGAAATCCTTGTACTCCTCGTCGGAGATGTCGTTTTTGCTGATTGTCCAGAGGGCGTTGGCCTTGTTGATCTGCTTGTTGACGGTCTCGTTGTGCCCTTTCTCCTCCCCTTCGGCCGGGGCTACCCACTCTTCCTTGTCCATGAAGATCGGGAAGGGGATGTGGTTGGAGTATTTTTTGATGATGTTTTCGATCCGCCATGCGTCGAGGAACTCGGACTCGTCCTCTTTGAGGTGCATGATGATGCTCGTACCGTGGCTCTCGCGCGTCGCGGGTTCGATCTCGTATTCGCTTCCGGCCATCGAGGACCATTTATAGGCGTTCTCTTCGCCCGCTTTGCGGGAAATGACTTCAACGCGGTCGGCAACCATGAACGACGCGTAGAATCCGACCCCGAACTGACCGATGAGCTTGGAGTCTTTTTTCTGATCGCCGCTGAGCTGCTCGAGGAACGCTTTGGTCCCCGATTTGGCGATGGTCCCGAGGTTCTCGACGAGGTCGGTTTCGTTCATCCCGATCCCGGTGTCACTGATCGTGAGGGTTTTGCCCTCTTTGTCGATGGTGATGTCGACGCGGGGGTTGAACGCCACCCCTTTGTATTTTTCGTCGGTGAGGACGAGCATGTTGAGCTTGTCGAGGGCGTCCGAGGCGTTCGAGACCAGCTCGCGGACGAAGATCTCCTTGTTGGAGTACAAAGAGTGGATCATGAGGTGCAAGATTTGTGAGACTTCAGTCTGGAACTGATGTTTTGCCATGTGACGTATCCTTTAGTGGGTTGGTATTAAGTTTTTCGAGGGTGATTGTAACAAAAACGATTTAATAATGCAAGAAATATCAAAAGGTTTTAGTGTTATCGGCTCAATAGTTGACGCGGGAGAGGTAGAGGCCGTTATGGGGTGCCAGATCGGTGCTGTGGCGGGCCTGGCACGCCAGCTGTTCGGCGAGCTGCTCCCTGGTCGCCTTCCCCTCGCTGATACGGAGCAAAAAACCCACCATCAGCCGGATCTGCGAGCGTAAAAAGCCGTTGGCGTCGAAGCGCAGTATCAGGTAGCCGCGGCGGCGGTAGGCGTAGGCACGGAACACGGTGCGGACGTAGTGGGTCGTGTCGGAGCCGGTTTTTTTGAAGAGGTCGAAATCGTGTTCCCCCTCGAAGAGGGCGATCGCGTCGATGATGGCCGCTTCATCGAGACGCTGCACGAAGGTGACGAAGTCGGATTCGAAGGGGTTGGGCTCTCCTGCGCGGAGGATATAGCGGTAGGAGCGGACGCGGGCGCTGTAGCGGGCATGGAAATCTTCGCTTGCGGGCTCGATACGGCGGATCCGCAGGGCGGGGGGGAGCTGGAGGTTGAGCATCTCGCGCAGTTTTTTGAGATTGCTCCAGTAGGGGGGGAGGTCGATGTGGGCGACCTGGCGGGTCGCGTGGACGCCTCGGTCGGTACGGCCGCTCCCGATCGGGACTGCGTCGATCCCGATTCGGCGCAGTGCGGCGTGGAGGGTTCCCACGACGGTGTTGTCGGTGCTCGTCTGGGACTGGAATCCCATGAAAGCGGCGCCGTTGTAGCTGAGGGTGAGCTTGACGCGGCTCAAAAGCGCTGGCCGACGAGGCGGCGGTAGAAGAGATAGGAGAGGAGGACCCACGCGAGGGAGAGGGCCCAGATGGCGTGGTAGCCGGTCCATTTCTGAAGGAGGATCGCCCCGGCATAGAATCCGACGATCGAGAGGAAGAGCCACAGGTAGATCCACCGTTTCTGGTGGCGGGCGTGGACGATCCCCAGCGCGATCATCAGGTAGATCGAGAGGAGGGGAAAGAGGCTCAGGAGGGTATTGGTGATGAAACGCTGGTCTTTCTTGCTCCGGTCCTCCGCGTTGGTCCAGTAATCGAGGGCGTCGACGTAGCGTTCGGGATCGGTGCTGAGCATGTCGTTGATGTAGGCGGTCTCGAAAGGCATCTGTTTGAACGCTTCGTCGCTGTAGCTGTAGCTCTCCCCCTCGCGCAGCCGGAACCGCAGGACGCCGTTTTCGTTGAGGAGTTCGGCGCTGCGGGCGCGGATGACGATTTCGTCTTTCATCTCTTTGCTAAAGAGGACGATGTCGCCGTAGGCGCGGGCCGCGTTGTCGCTTTGGTTGATGAAGAGCATCCATTCGCCGAAGTTGTGGCCGAATTCGGAGGCGGAGAGGTTGAATTTCGCTTCGGCCTTTTTGCGGTCGAGGAAATTGGCCGAGATCGTCTTGATGTAGGGGGTGACGATCAGAAAATCGATGAAGAGCAGGATCGAGAGGAGCAGCGCCGGGAGCGAAAGGACGCGGGCAACGTAGCGCGGCGAGATCCCCAGCGAAAAGACCACGACCATTTCGTTGTCGTTCGAGAGGCGGTAGAGGGTGAGGGCCGCACTGACGAAAAAGGCGATCGGGAGGGTGTAGAACAGCAGTTCGGGGAGGACGAAGAGGTAGAGTTTCCCCATCTCGGCAACGCTCAGCTGGATCACCGCCGTGTAGGTCGCCAGCTTGATCATGAAGATGACCGACGCGATCGCAAACAGCGGCAGGAAGATCGAAAAGAACAGCAGCGAAAGGTTCGAAACCAGGTAACGGCGCAGTTTATCCATACAGGCCCGCCAGGTACGTCGAGATGAAACGATCAAACATCAGCGCGATCCACGCCCCCATCGCCAGAAACGGGATAAACGGGAGCTGTTTGGACTCCTCGCTCTCCCCCTGGGTGAGCAGGAGGGCGGGGAGGGCCAGGACGGCGGCGATAAAGATGGCCGCGAGGGCGAGGGGGATCCCCAGGATGGCCCCCATCGTCGCGGCGATCATGATATCGGCTTCCCCCATCGCCTCTTTTTTGAGGGCGTAGGAGAGGTAAAAGCGCAGGAGGGTGAACCCCCCGGCAAACAGCAGGGCGTTCTGGAAATTGTGAAGGAGGTGGGCAAACGACGCTACGCTCAGTACCGCGACGCTCAGGGCAGCGAGGTTGAGGCTGTCGGGGACCATCTTGTAGCGGTAGTCGATGACCGAGAGGGCCAGCAGCAGCACGAACGCCGTCGCGACCCCCAGCCCCTCGATTCCCAGTCCCAGTTTCATCACCGAAAAGACGAAGATGAGGGCGCTGAGGAGTTCGATGATCGGGTATTGCGGCGAGATCTTTTCCCCGCAGAAGGCGCATTTGCCCCGTAAAAAGAGCCACGAGAAGATCGGGATATTGTGGTAGAACCGTAGCGGCGTGTTGCAGCTCATGCAGTGCGACGCGGGAAACGAGACGCTCTGATCGAGCGGGATCCGCAGGATCAGGACGTTGAGGAACGACCCGATGGCCGCCCCGAGGATAAATACAAAAATCAGTTCCATTAGCCCAGCCCTCCGAAGCGTCGTTCAATCGTTGTGAATTTTTGGATGATGTGGGTGAGTTCCGCGGCGGTAAAATCGGGCCACAGGGTATCGGTAAAGAAGAGTTCGGCGTAGGCCGACTGCCACAGCAGGAAATTCGAGAGGCGGTGATCCCCCCCGGTGCGGATCAGCAGATCGACGTCGCCGGGGGCGTCGAGCGCTTTTTCGAGTGATTCGGCGCTGATCGTCTCTCCCCGCGCGGCCACCGCGCGTGCGGCCCGGACGATCTCGTCGCGGGAGCCGTAGTTGAGCGCGAGACTCTGGACGAGCCCCGTGCACCGCTCGGTCTCCTCCCGGACTTTTTCGATCGTGGCACGCAGCGAGGGGGAAAAAATCGAGAGGTCGCCGATCGGTTCGAAGCGGATGTTCCCCTCGAGGTAGGTTTTGAGTTCGTTATGGAGGTATTTTTCGAGGAGTTTCATCAAAAATTCCACCTCCAGCCGGGGGCGTTTCCAGTTTTCGGTGCTGAACGCGTAGAGGGTGAGGCGCTCGACGTCGGGGTGGGCGGCGCAGTAGGTCGTGATCGTGCGGACCGTTTCGGCCCCTTTTTCGTGGCCGTAGGTGCGGTTTTTCCCCTTGGCCTCGGCCCAGCGGCCGTTGCCGTCCATGATGATCGCGATGTGGCGGGGGAGGTTGCTCATGGCGTGCATTCCCGGGCGTGGTGGATGATTTTTTCGGCAAGGTCGAATTTGCTGCGGCGCCCCAGGTCGATCTGCCCTTCTTTCGTGATGAAGGTGATCGTGTTCTCTTCCCCGCCAAAGCTTTTGGCGTCTTCGAGGAGGTTGTAGCAGACCGCGTCGACCTCTTTTTCGACCAGCAGTTTGCGGGCGTTGTTCAGCCCCTCTTCGCTATCCATTTCCGCTTTGAACGCGATCGTGGTGATCCCCTCGCGCTCCGGGGCGAGGGTGCCGAGGATGTCGGAGGTGCGGGTGAGCTCGATCTGCCAGTTCTCCCCGAGCATCGACTTTTTCAGTTTCCCTTTCTGCGGGAATCTGGGGGTAAAGTCGGCGACCGCCGCGACCATGAACAGGTAGGGGCGTTTTTGAATGAGCTGGATCGCTTCGGTGCTCGTGAGCGAAGGTTTGCTCAGTTTCCCCTTTTTGGCGACACGGATCGCGTCGCGGGTGTATTCGAGCATTTCGGCGGCGTCGTCGACGTCGATCGTGTAGATCCCTTTGGGGAGCCCTTCGGCCCCTTTGGTCGTGATGTAGCAGACATCCGAGCCTTTGAAGTAGAGCGAAAGGGCGATCGCTTTGGCCATTTTTCCCGAAGAAAAATTGGAGATATAGCGTACTTCATCGATCTTTTCCCGTGTCCCGCCGCCGGTAACGACGATGCGCCGATCTTCCCAGAAAGGGTCTTTGAGGAGTGCCCTGGCCGTTTCGTAAAAGATGTCGAGCGGTTCGGCCATCGCCCCGTCCCCGACGACCTGGCACGCCAGCTCCTTGGTCTGGGTCGAGACGCTCACGTAGTCGGCCATCGCGAGCATTTTCAGCGATCCCTGGATCATGGGGTTCTGGATCATGGCGGTATTGGCGGAAGGGGCGAGCACTTTGGGCCCCGTAAACGCCAGCGCGCACTGGGTGAGGATCGTGTCGGCGATTCCGTTGGCAAGCTTGGCGATCGTGTTGGCGGTAGCGGGGGCGATCACCATCACGTCGCTCCACCGGGCTAACCCGATGTGGTTGAAATCGTCCGCCCACGATTCGTTGGTGTCATCCAGGACGCGGTTGCGGCTGAGAGTCTCGAACGAGAGGCTCTGGACGAATTTTTTGGCCGAGGGGGACATGACGACCCGCACTTCGGCCCCCGCTTTGACGTAAAGCCGGAGCAGTTCGAGCGATTTGTACGCCGCGATCGAGCCGGTGACGCCGAGGAGGATTTTTTTGCCCGCGAGCAGATCGGAGGGGACGCCCATCATTTCCCTTTGCCGAAAAATTTGGTAAAGAACCCGGCGATTTTGCGCACGGGGGTACGGCTGAGGATGAGGAGGTCGCTTTCGTATTTGCCCGAGGTCACCGTCGTCCCCGCGGCGATCATGACGTTGTCGCTGATTTCGACGGGGGCGACGAGCTGGGTGTCGCTTCCGACGAAGACGTTTTTGCCGATAACCGTCGGGTATTTTTTCACCCCGTCGTAGTTGCAGGTGATCGTTCCCGCCCCGATGTTGGTCCCCTCATCGATGCTGGCGTCGCCGAGATAGCTCAGGTGCCCCGCCTTGACGCCGCGCAGGGTGGATTTTTTCACCTCGACGAAGTTGCCGATGTGGGTGCCGTAAAGCTCGCTCTGCGGCCGCAGGTGGGCGAGGGGGCCGACGTCGGAGTCGCGGACGATCGAGTCTTCGATGACGCTGTGGGCTTTGATGTGGGAGTCGGCGATCAGGGTGTTCCCGCACAGCCGGACGCCGTTTTCGACGATGCATTCCCCCTCGAAGCGGACCCCCTCTTCGATATAGATCGTCCGGGGCAACTGCATGATGACCCCCGCGTCCATCCACGACTTGCGGATCCGCTCCATCATGATCTCTTCGGCGTGAGCCAGGTCGGCCTTGGAATTGACCCCTTTGAACTCCTCTTCGGTGACGTAGAGCGGCGTGATGGAGAGGCCGTCGTTTTTGGCCATTTCGATCACGTCGGTGAGGTAGTATTCCCCCTGGGCGTTGGCGTTGGAGAGGCGGGGGATATAGGTGCTGAGGAGACTGTTTTTGAAGGCATAGACCCCGGCGTTGACGGTATTGACTTTTTTCTCGTCGGGCGAGGCGTCTTTTTCTTCGACGATCCGCTCAACCCTGCCGTCTTCGATGATGACGCGGCCATACCCCGATGGGTTGTCGAGGGGGATGACCGACATGACGATATCGCTGTCGCGGTTCATGAACGCCGCGATCGACGATTTATCCACCAGCGGCATATCGCCGTTGAGGACCAGAACATCCTCGTAGCGGGGTCGGACCCCCATCATCGCCCCGCCGGTGCCGGGGAAATTCTCGGCATCCTGGGTGACGAACGTGAGGCCTTCGAAATATTTCTCCATCGCCGCGATCACCGCGTCTTTCTGGTGGGCGACGACGACGATGACGTCGTCGGTGATCTCCCGGGCCGCCTTGATGCTGAAATAGAGCATCTCCCGTCCGCAGATCCCGTGCAGCACCTTGGCTTTTGGGGATTTCATCCGAGACCCTTTGCCGGCGGCGAGGATGACGATCGAGAGAGGATGGGACATGGAGGCTCCTGTGGATTGATTCGTGCAATTTTATCAGAATTTAATCGAGATACACCCTTGGTTTGTGGTATTATCGCCTCTTTAAAAAAGAATTCGTCGCAGCGGAGCGTGGTTTGGGTCGTTTGGTATTTTTGCTTTTGATGTTCCCTTTGATGCTGATGGGAGCCGATCCGCAGGTTCCGGCGATGAACTTCAACCTGACCGCCCCCGAAACCCCCGAAGAGGTGGTGAGTTCCCTCAACGTTCTCCTCGTCCTCACCGTCTTGTTCCTCGCCCCCAGCCTCGTGCTGGTGATGACGACGTTCACCCGTTTCGTCATCGTGTTCGGGTTTCTGCGTCAGGCGCTGGGGACCCAGCAGGTCCCCCCGACCCAGCTGCTCGTGATGCTCGCCCTGATCCTCACCGTTTTCGTCATGGAACCGGTCGCCCAGAAAGCGTATGACGAGGGGATCAAGCCTTACAGCGAAGAGAAAATCACCTACGACGAGGCGTTTGAGAAGACGACCGAGCCGTTCAAGAATTTCATGGTCCGCAATACCCGCGAAAAAGACCTCGCCCTGTTCCTGCGGATCCGGAACATGGAAAACCCCCAGTCGATCAAGGAGGTCCCCCTCACGATCGTGATCCCGGCCTTCGTCATCAGCGAGCTCAAAACGGCGTTTGAGATCGGGTTTCTCCTCTTTTTGCCGTTTCTGGTCATCGACATGGTCGTCGCGTCGGTACTGATGTCGATGGGGATGATGATGCTCCCCCCCGTCATGATTTCGATGCCGTTCAAGATCCTCGTTTTTGTCATGGTGGACGGATGGAATCTTCTCATCGGCAACCTGATCGCCAGCGTCAAATAGCATGAAGATAGAAATCAAAAACACGCAAGCGTGTTTGGGCTCTCTGCCGAAGAGAACACAGCGTTAGCGTAGATCGCGGGGGTTTTACTCCCGCGACGTATGAGGAACAAAAAATGAATTGTGAATATTTCGGAATCTGCGGCAGCTGCCGCGACTACGAGGAGGGGTACGAATCCCAGCTGGAGCGCAAGCTTGCCGGCGTGCGTGAAAGGTTCGGGCCGTTTTTCGACGGGGAGATCACCGTATGCCGATCCCCCGAGGAGCGGTTTCGCTCCCGCGCCGAGTTCAAGATCTACCACGACGAGGAGGGGATGAGCTACGCGATGAACCGCCTGGATCGGCAGGGGATGGTAAAAATCTCCGCGTGCGGCATCGTCAGTTCCCCCATCGCCGGGGCCATGGAAAAGCTCCTCGGCGCCGTGGCGGAGCTGGGGATGGGACACAAACTCTTCGGCGTCGATTTCCTCGCCTCGGGTGATGGGGAGGTGCTGGTGAGCCTCCTGTACCACCGCAAACTGGACGAGGGGTGGAACGCACAGGCGCGGATGCTCGAAGAGAAGCTCGGCATCGGGGTGATCGGCCGCAGCCGGGGGCAGAAGATCGTCCTCAGCCGCGATTACGTCACCGAATCGCTCACGGTGGCGGGACGGGAGTACCGCTACGTCCATATCGAGAACAGTTTCACCCAGCCCAATCCCCGCGTCAACGAGCAGATGATTGCCTGGTCGCTCGATCAGCTCGAAGGGATCGGCGGCGATCTCCTCGAACTCTACTGCGGGGCGGGGAACTTCACGATCCCCTTTGCCTCCAAATTCGATCGTGTCCTCGCCACCGAGATTTCCAAAGCCTCGATCCATGCGGCGAAACGGAATATGGAGCTGTGCGGTGTAGCGAACATCGATTTTGTCCGGATGAGCGCCGAGGAGTTTACCCAGGCGCTCGATGGGGTTCGCGTTTTCAACCGGATGGAGGGGATCGATTTGGACTCCTACCGTCTCAAAACGCTTTTCGTCGATCCGCCCCGCGCGGGGCTTGGGGAAGAGCCCTGCGCGTTCGCGGCGCGGTTCGACCACCTCCTCTACATCTCCTGCAACCCCGAAACGCTTGCGCGCGATCTCGAGGTCCTGGAGCAAACCCATGCCGTAACGGCGATGGCGGCGTTTGACCAGTTCCCCTACACCCACCACCTCGAGATGGGGGTAAAACTGGTGAAAAAAGGGATCGTATGAACAAAACACTCTGGCTGAGCCTGATCACCGCGGGCTGTCTCTACGGTGCGGCAGGGGAGACGCAGTCGGTGCTGGGAGACGTTGCGAAGCTGCGCGCCAAGTACGAAGAGTGCCGTCAAAACCAGGCCCAGAACGACAACGAGAAAATCAGGGGGTACCAGAAACGGATCGCCCGCCTCGAAGAGCGGATCAGGGAGGAGGAGGCCAAACTCGCCTCCCATGCCAAACGGCTCCGCGAGACGGAACAGGAACTCTCCCGGAAAAAAGGGGTCGTTCAGAGTCTCGAAAAAACCCTCACCTCGCGCGACGCGCAGTACCGTGCGGCGATTGAGCGCAATGAACGGCTTGCCAAAGAAGCCAACGCGATCAAGGTAGGGAAAATCGAGCGCGAAAACCTCACCAAAGCGCTCGCCGGAGCCAAAGCCGAAGTTTCACGCCTCGAGGCGGAACTGAAAAAAGGGAAAGGGGAGTCAAAAGACAAAGCGCTGGAGAACGCCCGCAGCCAGATCGAGCGGCTGCGCCGGGAGCTCTCCGAAGCCAAAGCCGCCAAAGCCGTTCCGCCCCCCGCTTCGGGCGACGCTTTGCGGGTGCAGGCGCTCCAGCGCGAACTCGACAAAGCCCATCTCGCCATCACCCAGCTCCAAAACGCCGCTCCCAAAGAGCGGATCGTGACCAAAGTGGTCGAACCGACCGAAAAACTAAGCGCGATCCAGCGGGAACTCGACGCCGCCCGCGCCGAGATCGCCAACCTGAAAAAAGGGGTGGCCAAACCGGCCGCTCCCCGCGAAAAGATTGTCGAAAAAGTGGTCTACCGCGACCGCCCGGTTGAGAAGATCGTAACCAAAACCGTCGAACCGACCGAGAAGATCCGGGCACTCCAGTCCGAACTCGCCTCGGCCCGTGCGACGATCGAGAAGCTGAAAAAAACACCCTCGCAGCATGTCGTCGAAAAAGTGGTTTACAAAGAGAAGCCGGTCGAGAAAGTGGTGGAAAAGGTGGTCTACCGCGATCGGCCCGTGGTGCAGGAGAAACTGGTCGAAAAAGTGGTCTACCGGGATCGCCCGGTCGAGAAGATCGTGACGAAAACAATCGAGCCGACCGACAAACTCAAAGCGCTCGAGACCCGGCTCGCCGACGCCCGGGGAGAGATTTCAAGGCTCAAAAGCGAGCTGGCCGCGCTGCGTAACAAACCTCTCACCGTCGCCTCCGCCCCGGTTCGGGAGAAACGCCTGGTCCAGCCCTCGCCGGCCGAACCGGCCAAACGAGTGCAAACGGCTCCCGGGGCTTCGGCTAAAAAAGGGGGAGCTTCGGCGTACCGGATGGCTTCGGACGCCCCGATCTACAACGCTCCGGGCGGGGCAATCGTCGATACGTGGGAAGCGCGCCGATCGTTTACGGCAGGGGAACCCTCCGGCGGCTGGGTCCGCATCACGGGCTATTTCGTCAACCGCGTCTGGCAGCCGGCGCGCGAGGATGAGCGGCTGTGGGTCAGGGAGAGCGACGTCATGCGCCGCTGAGGGCGGGGAAGAGTTCGACCAGTTCCAGCCCCAGCACCGCCAGCCAGACAAAGATGCTGATCCCCGCGGCGGCGGCCGCGATGTCCTTGATGATGAGGATTTTTTCGTTGTAGCGGGTTTCCATGAAATCGCACATCGCCTCGATCGCCGTATTGAAGATTTCGGCCGCGAGCATCACCCCGGTCGCGAGGATGATGAGCGAGGCGTTGACCTTGTCGCTGTAGATCAGCACGGGGATCAGGATCACGACCGAGAGGATGATCTTGTACAGGACGCTGAAGTCGTAGATGACCGCAAAGCGCAGTCCCGAGAGGATGATCCTGAACTTTCGCAGCGGATGGTACCCTTTTTCCCCCGTTCCCAGAAATTTGTTTTTCATTTTGCCCCCCCGCCCGAGACGATCAAAACGGCGAGGATCGCCCAGATCGCCGCGATAAGGGTTCCCGCGGCGATGTCGGTCGGAAAGTGGACCTGCAGGTACATCCGCGACGCCACGACGGCCAGGCAGACGAGGAGGAGAAACGAGGCGAAAACCGTGTTCACCGGCGAGGGGCCGCTGTAGGTGGCGAGCCAGAGCATCGCGCTAAACGCAACCACCTGCGTCGTATGGGCGCTGGGAAACGCCGGATCGATGGGCAGTTCGTGGATCGAGGCGTAAAAATGGGGGCGTTTGCGTTCGAGCGCGTACTTGAGGATGTAGGTCGTGACCACGGCTCCGAAAAAACCGATCCCCATCATCCGCTCGAACCGGTCGAATTTCTCCGAGAGGCTCAGGGCGAGAAGGACGTAAAGGGGCAAAAGGACCCATAGCGATCCCAGCCACGTGACCGAAGCGAAAAAGTGGTCCAGCACGGGGCTTTTGATCCGGTGAAAACCGCTCAGGAGGGAGTGGTCGATGTGGGCGAGGGTGCCGCTTCGCACGGCGAGGGTCAGAAAGAAGAGGGCGGTGATCAGAACACCCAAAGCGATGATGAGCATGAGCCGCTCATCCGGCCCGATTCGAAAATGCATGGCGTCCCCTTTTTGGGGACTATGGTACACGATATTTCTTTAAAAACCGTCCCAGGGCATTTTGGCCTCTTTCCATCCGAACATGAATCCGTTGTCGAGGTTGTAGGCTTTGATCCCTTCCTGCGCCAGGAGGTTGGCGGCCGCTTTCGAGCGTGGGCCGCTGCGGCAGACGAGGATGACCGCATCGACGTTACGCAGTTTCATCGCTTTCATGACGTCGCCGACGAAGTTTTTGTTCAGCACTTCCTTGGCGTCGTAGAGCTTCTGGATTTCGACGTGTCCTTTGACTTTACCGCTTTTGAGTTCGTATTCGGCACTTTTGACCCGTTCTTCGACCGATTTGGGGAGGTAGGTCCATTCGTAGGCGGGGATGTTGATGAACCCTTCGCCGTGGCCGGTGTAGATGTGCTCCAGGGTGGTCCGGACATCGACGATGATCGCTTCCCCTTTCTTTTGCATCTCGTACGCTTCGGCGGCGCTGAGATCTCCTTCGTAAATGTCTTCGGCACTGAGGGTGACGCAGGCCAAAAGGACCAGTAGCAGTTTTTTCATGGTGAGGCTTCCGTATGGGTTGGATTTGAATTTAGTGGGCGAATTCTAGCCGAAGAAGATTAATGCGGGGATGAAACGGGAACCTTTTCCGTAAAAATGTAACGATTCGGAAACGAACTTCAGCTACCATAAGTGAAAAATCACTAGAATGGCCTTAATGTTTCCGGTATATAACCGGGTAAAAAGCGGAGCGGATGAAAGAAAAGATATGCGTACTCTACGTGACCGACTGGAACCTCGAAAAGGGGGAGGACACCCTGCGCGATCCGTACAACACGATACTCTCGGAACTCGACGCCCGGTTCGAGGTTTCGCAGAGCGTCCCGGCCTCGTTCGAGGGGATTGATCTGCTGATCCTGCATCCGCGGTCGATGACGCTGGGGATTTTCGATACGATCAACCTCGCCAAGGAAAAAAATCCCGCCATCAAGACGATCGTCGTCTCCAGCGCCCGCGCGAGCGACCTGTTTCTCAAAGCGATCGATGCCGGGGTGGACAAGTATCTCCTCAAGCCGATTTCGGCGGGGGCGGTCAAAATCGTCGCCGAGCGGCTCATCCAGCAATCGCGCGAAGCCAAGGAAGCCAAAAAGGCGTTTCACCACATCGAGCTGATGTACGGGGCGATTTCGAAAACCTCCCTCTCGGCACGTCTGGACCATACCGGCAAAGTGCTCGAAGTCAACGATCTGCTCGTCCGGATGCTCGGCCGTCCCGCCGAAAAAATCATCGGTACCCACTGGCTCCGTTTCGTCGAGCACCGTTTCCGCAATTTCCTCTACTCCCTGGTTCGGGAGCGGCTCCGGTCGGGGGATATCTACCGGGGAGTGATCGAGTTTGTCGACGCGAGCCTGGGGTCGGTGATGGTTGACGCCACCCTCTATGCGATCCGGGACAAGGAGGGGGAGATCGAGGAGACGGTTTTTATCGGGCACGACCTGAGCGAAATGAACCGGGCGATCCTCTCGAGCATGGAGAAACTGATCAATCACGACACGTCGCTGGCGGTCCTCTTCAACCATCGCGGCGAAGCGATCACCGTCAACCGCAATTTTTGCGAACTGGGCGGATACCGCGACGCTTCCGAATTTTTTTCAACGTGCGGGCTGTGGCACTGGCTCCGGGAGGAAGAGGGGGAACCGGTCCGGTTCCTGGAGGAGCGGGGGGGGCAGAAAGAGACCCTCGAGACGATTTTTTATCTCACCCGCAACGATTCTCTGGACGGCAGGATCGTGCTGATGAGGGCACCGGGGGAGAAGCGCTATTACACCCTCCACACGACGTCGATGTCGAACCCGATGCTCCCCGGCGAGCAGTACCATATCCTCTATTTCGTCGACGTCACGGAGCTGGAACGCTCCAAGGAAGCGCAGCTCAGCGACGCCAAACTGATTACGGTCGGGCGGCTGGCGGCGGCGATCACCCACGAGATCAATACCCCCGTCACCTATATCAAGGGGAACCTCGAACTGCTCAGGATGGATTGCGAGGAGACCCTCCCCGGTGCGCTGGCCCTTTTTGAACCGATCGAAGAGGGGATCCGGCGGATTGAATCGATCGTCGCGTCGATGTACGAATTCGCCGGAACCGGGAAAGAAGAAGCCCGCCCGTTTAACGTCGAGATGACCCTCGTTTACGCGATGCGAATCATCTTCAACCGGGCACGCCATATCGTAGCGATTTCCCTCAACGGGGAGCCATTTTCGCCGGAAACGGCCTACGATGCCCTCTCGTGCAAGGCATTCGGGGTATCGACCCGGTTTGAACAGGTATGGATCATCATCCTCAACAATGCCCTCGATGAGTTCGAAAAAGGTACAATATCGTACGAGAACCGTCGGCTGAACGTCGATTTCGAATGCAACTCTAAAGCAATTACCGTTACAATAGCCGATAATGCGGGGGGGATCCCGGAGGGGCTGATGGGGAGCCTCTTTGATTTTGCCGTAGGGGGGGATAAGAAAAAAAGTATGGGCATCGGTTTGAACCTGGCCAAAACGATTATCGAGAAACACGGCGGCACCATCCGGGTCTCCAACCGCGAAGGGGGAGCCGTGTTCGAAGTGGCATTACAAAAATACGAGGAGGAGCAATAGATGTTTTTCGGGAATGAAGCCAGACGTTACAAGGAGGAGGCCGATCTGCTGAGGGTCGAGCGCGACCTGCTTGCCGCCGAACTGGCGCTGTACAAGGAGATCGCGTCGATCAGCGACAAGGAAGCGCTGATCGTCCTGGACGAGAACGACAAACCGGCTTTCTACAACGCCCGGGCTGAAGCGATCGAGGATAAAAACGGCGTCCTCAAAGAACTCTCCCGAGGCTCCAACGAGATCGTCGTCGGGGAGTGCGAGGCATCGGTGGTCCGCAAAAACATGAGCAAGGGGTTCAAGGGGTTCATCCTCACCAAATCCACAACCGTCAACGGAGAGGAGGGGGGGCTGCTCGAGATGCACCAAAAAAGCATCAAGGGGGCTCTCAACGCGACCCAGAAAGTCTTCGTCGAAATCCTGGACAAACTCAAGGAGATGACCGAACAGTCGCGCGGAACGGCGCTTGGCTCCAAAGAGGGGCTTGAACTGGCCCAGCACGTCGATGAGGGGATGAGCAAACTGGCCGAACTGATGGAGGGGACGATGAACACCACCTCCAACCTCGTCTCCCGCTCCCACGAGGTTTCCAACGTCGTTGCCCTGATCAAGGATATCGCCGATCAGACGAACCTGCTGGCCCTCAACGCCGCGATCGAGGCGGCACGGGCCGGGGAACACGGCCGCGGATTCGCCGTCGTCGCCGACGAGGTGCGCAAGCTCGCCGAACGGACCCAGAAAGCGACCAAAGAGATCGAGATCGTCATCCAGTCGATGAAACAGGATACCAACGAGATCGAGACGGCTACCGAAGAGCTCTCGGGGATCGTGACGCTGACGAAAAACGAGGTGAGCCAGATGAGCGACCGGATGGAGAGTTTCCAGCGCAACGCGTCGCGCAGCGTGTACGAGATCATGGACATCAGCAACTACATCTTCAGCAACCTCGCCAAAATCGACCACGTGATCTACAAAAACAACGTCTACGCCTTCCTCTTCGGGCAGGAAAACGATTTCAAAGCGGTCGATCACCACTCCTGCCGTCTGGGCAAATGGTACGAAGGGGGAGTCGGAAAAGAGCAGTTCGGCCATCTCAAATCGTACAGCCGTCTGGAAATCCCCCACGCGACGGTCCATTCGCAGGCCAATGCCCTCATCGCCGATTGCGGTAACGGCAAAAAACTCTGCTCGCGCACCCAGATCGAAGAGCGGATTCGCAAAATCGAGGATGCCAGCCACGGGGTATTCGAAGCGCTCGATATCCTGGTACAGGAGAAAACCGAAGACCTGATGGGACACGCCATCGATGACTTGTTTGGAGGTAAAGTATGATTCGTTTGATGATCGTCGACGACGAAACGTCGATCGGGACAATGCTCGAAAAAGCGCTGGGAAGGGCGGGTGACATCAAAACCACCTATTTTGACAATCCGGTGAACGCGATGAGCCGTTTTCGTGCCGGGGAATACGACGGGGTACTGCTCGACATTATGATGCCGCAGCGCGACGGGTTGAGCGTTCTGGAAGAGATCAAAGCCAAAGACCCTTCGTGCGTCGTCATCATGATGACGGCGTACTCCTCGCTGGACAAAGTGCTCCACAGCCACAAGGTCGGGGCCGATCACTACGTTCTCAAGCCGTTCGAATCGCTGGCCGCCGTTGAAAAAAAGGTGCGTGAACTCGTGACCGCGCGATAAAAGAGGGGGGGAGGGCTCTGAGCCCTCCCCCTTTTTTTGAGCGAATTTTATTCCTTATTAAACAGCTAAGGATACTTGACAATAAGAAAAAATGATTTTACTATGACGAAAACAAACGAAGGAGTCGGCAATGTCACAGCAATGCCCGCTATTGTTTCGCCAGGTTGACGCTACCCTTACCCGTATCAATACGCTGTTCGTCATGGTCGGGGTGATCGCCTTCCTGGCGAGCGGCTGGATCGGGATTCTGGCCTTTCTCGTCGGCGATTTTCTCCTCCGGCTGAAGGGTTACAAACAGCTCAGCCCACTGCAAAGAGCCTCGGCATGGATTCAGCGCCGGTTCGCCTTTCCGGTCAAAATGGAAGATGCGGGGGCCAAGCGGCTCGCCTCCCTTTTCGGGATCGGATTCGTGATCGCGATGGCGGTTTTCGGTTTCACCGGGGCCCAATGGGCGGTTCATGCGACGGCTGCGCTCTATCTTGCCTGCGCCGCGCTGGATCTGTTTTTCGGGTACTGCATCGCGTGCAAAATGTATTATCTGGCGAAAAAAATCTATCCGAAGGGGTTTGCGTAATGGCCATGCTCTCATCCAAGGCGATTTACGGCCTCGCGGCCATGCACGTCCTCTCACATGCCCCCTACGGCCGGGCGATGCAGGTGCGCGAGATTGCCGCGATGACGAAAATATCGCACGGTTATCTCGAACAACTCCTCTCCATCCTGCGCCGCCACAACCTCATTACGAGCCTGCGCGGGGCGCAGGGAGGGTACAAGCTTTCGCGAAAAGCGCACGAGATCGAGGTGATCGAAATCATCGAGGCCCTGGAGGGGCCGTTTTACAAAATCGAAGGGAATGTCGGATCAAGTGTCATCCTGGAGTATTTCTGGGGGGATATCGAAGCGAAGACGCGGGAGATGTTTGGAATGAAGCTCTCCGACATCGACCAGGCGTACCAGCCCTATCATTACGAGATCTGAAGAACGGCGTTTTCACCTTTTCCGTCCGGCAAAGGGGATGAGACGGTAGGTGCCCAGACTCATCCACGCCGCAAAAGCCAACAGCCGGTAGAGGAGGTTTTTGGGCGCCGCGTAGAGGATGATCCGAAACTCGTCAATTGTACGATAGCGCAGCTGATATTTCCAGAAGCCAAAAAGGCTCAGTGCGTTTTTGGGATGGAGCAAGAAAGCCGACTGGGGATAGTGGGCGATCCGGGCCGCTTCCTCGATTTTGTTCGTCACCAGGATGCTCTGGGTGAACCGCGCCAGCGCCATCGCTTCTTCCGCCCCCTGGCGCAGAGGGATGAGGCGGTCATGGTCATAGAGGTAATACATCGTCTCCTCCTAGGGACGGACGGTAGTCCAGTAAAGTTTTTTGGGATCGTAACCGAAAGCAGGAAGATGCGAGAGGATATCCGTTTTGTCCTGCTCGCGTAGCTCCGGGGCCCGTGACAAAATCCAAAGATACTTTCGCTCCGGGTCTCCCACCACGCTGTAGCGGTAATCGTCAGCGAGCATGATTACGTGGTAGTCCCCGTAGAACGGCCAGAAAAACGTCACTTTGAGTCTGGCGTTGGAGGGATCGGTCGCGAGGGCTTTTCCCCTGGCTTCGCCGCTGAGCGCTCCCCGGGCATCGTAACATCGGTTCAGGACGTCGATTTTCCCCTCGGAGAGGGTATAGTGGGCAGTTGCGCCGGCACACCCCTTCTCGAACCGGTTTTCATACCGGGCGATTTCGATCCATTTCCCCCCATACCGCTCCGGTTCGAGCTTTTTGACGGTTTCGAGCTCGGGGCGGGTGGCAGAACATCCGCTGAGAAAGAGGAGTATCGGCAGTGCACTCAAGAGAACTTTCATCATAATGGCTCCTGTTGTGGAATGTCTTGTATGCATGGTACCATAGTAGAACAGTGCCTTGAACGCTGGTAGGTGAATTATGGCGATTGAGCGGGAATGAGGAGGGTGATGATCCCCCGAAGGGGAATTATTTCTTGAAAATACTGCCCAGAATTCCCCGGATGATCGCCCGCCCCAGCTGAGAACCGATGGCACGGGCGGCCGATTTGGCCAGCGCCTCGGCCGCGCTTTCGCGGGTGCGGGAAGGGGCGG
>CAZBIR010000040.1:0-19266 GCA_964491035.1 uncultured Sulfuricurvum sp. | reverse complement strand
AGAGCCTCTATAAAACATTTGCCCCCGGTTCCAAACCCCGTTTTGATACCATCGCGAAAGTGGTCAAATCGTTGGGATTGCATATTCAGATTACGCCGCTTAAAGCTTCGTAACGCTCCAACTCAGGAGAGTGGAAGCGAGAAAAAAGGCGCATGGGTAAAAGAAATAACTCTATAGGTATACAATGGAACAATTATTTGAATTAATAAAAAATTATGGGTCTCAATTTTCTGCTATAGGTGCAGCAATAGCGTTTATTTTTGCTGTTTACAAATTCCAAGTTGATCGTACGGCAAGCCGTTTCTGGAAAGAATTTGAGGCCTATCATAAATTGGTTAAAGAACTTGTAGAACCTCCTTCTGAAAATGCTGCAATGTATATTGATCGTCAAACGGCAGCAATTTATGAGTTACGATTTTATAAGCGTTATTATCCTCATTCATTGAGAATGCTTAAGGGATTACGAGATAAGTGGGTGCAAGTACCAGATCAATATCCTCGGTTGATAGAAGAATTGGATTTGGCAATTGAATATATTAGTAATAAGCTCTAAACTTTAGGATGATATTGGAACAGATCACCGACAACATGGATGTATTCGCCGAGAAATTCGAGGGTATCGATCTGCACGGCAAAAAGATCACCAAAGCCGAATTCGATGACTGCACCTTCGTCTCCTGCGATTTCAGCGAAACCTTTTTCTCCTCCTGCAAATTTACCGAATGCCGTTTCGAAAACTGCAATCTGAGCCTGATGAAGCTGACGAGCACCAAAATGAGCGATGTCGATTTCGTCTCGTGCAAGATGATCGGGATCGACTGGACGATGGCGGATTGGAAGAGCCTGCTCAATGTCGATCCGATCCGTTTTCGCGAATGCATCCTCAACGACAGCAACTTTTTCGGTCTGAATCTGGAAGGGTTGGTGATGAGGAATTGCCGGGCGAAAGAGGTCGATTTTCGCAACGGGACGTTTCAACAAGCCGATTTTAGCGGGAGCGATTTCAAGGGGGCATTGTTCGGAAATACCCACCTCGAAGAGGCGAATTTTACCGACACGAGCAACACGATGATCGACATACGTTCCAACCATCTCAAGGGAGCGATTTTCAACCGATACGAGGCGCTGTTTCTCCTCGAATCGATGGGGATCGTGCTGGTAGATTAGTTCGACAGTAATTTCGCGTCGATAAGACGGTATTCCCCCGCCTTTAAATCCCCCAGTGTCAAATCCCCAAATGTCGAACGATGCAAAGCCGTGACATGGTTCCCCACCGCCGCAAACATCCGCCGTACCTGATGGTATCGCCCTTCGAAGATTTCGAGCTTCACATGGGTCGGATCAATCACTTCGAGTTGTGCGGGGAGGCACGGGGTCTTTTCACCGTTGAGCATCAGCGTCCCCGAAGCGAAGATTGAGCCTTCATCCCCTTTTAGAGGGCGATCCAATGTCACTTCATAGATTTTCGGTACTTTGTGTTTGGGTGAGGTGAGGCGGTGCAACAGTGCGCCGTCATCGGTGAGGAGTAGCAGTCCGCTCGTATCCTTATCCAGCCGCCCGACGGTGGAGATTTTCGGATCGCGTCTGCGCCACCGCTCAGGGAGGAGATCATAAACGAGGCGTCCTTCTCCGTCGTCGTGAGAGCATACATACCCCAGCGGTTTGTGCATCAAGATGACGATACCCTGCGGCGGATCGAGAGGCTCGCCCTCGAAGAGGATATCTTCATGAGCAACTTTGGTATCGCTTTTGAGATAGAGGTTATCGGTGTGGGTGATAATCCCCTCACGGAGGAGAGATGCAACCTCTTTGCGGCTGCAATACCCCAGCGAGCTTAGGAGTTTGTCGAGACGGGTTTTAGAGCTCGGCAAGTTTCGCCTCGTATTCGGTTTCGATACGGGTGATCTCATCGCTGGCGATTTCGAGTTTCTCGAAGAGCTCTTCGATTTTTTTCTCATCGTCCCCGACGCTTTTGGAGAGTTCGAGAAGCTTGGAAGTCTCCCCCTGATTGGAATAGGTATTGAGGAGTTCATGAGAGGTTTTGAGTTTCTCTTCGAGTTCCATGATCGTATTTTCGCATTTTTCGACCTCTTTTTTGAGGGGGCTGAGGAGTTTGGAACGCTCTTGGATCAATGCGGCACGGAGCTGTTTGTTCTCTTTTTTATTAATATTCGGGGTCGCTTTGATCGGTTTTGGCTCATCGAGGATCTCTTCATCCCAACCGATCTTCTCCAAAAACTCATCATACGTTCCGTCGAAAAATTCCGCGTTCCCCTCACGGAAAATGACGAGGGCATCGGCGAGGGCACGGAGCATCATCTCCGAGTGGGTGACGAGGACGACGGAACCCTCGAAAGATTGGATCGCCTCGGTGAGGGCATCGATGGAGTACATGTCGAGGTGGTTGGTCGGCTCATCGAGAAAGAGGAGATTGGCGGGGGTGGCGATGATTTTCCCCAGCATGACGCGGCTCCGTTCCCCCCCGCTGAGGACGCTGATTTTTTTATCGGCATCGTCGCCGCTGAACATCATCGTTCCGCAGATGGAGCGGATACGGACGTTATTCATACTCTTATCGGCGCTTTGAATCTCCTGCGTCACCGTATGGTTTTTATCCAGCCGGTCGATGTTGGTTTGTCCGAAGTGGGCGATGGCGGTAGAGGGGTGGAACGTGATCTCACCGCTAGGGGTGAGCAGCCCTGCAAGGCAGTTGAGCAGCGTCGATTTCCCTTTGCCGTTTTTCCCGATGATGGCGAGCCGTTTCCCTTTTTCGAGGGCGAACGAGAGGTCGCGGAAGAGGGGCTCGTTTTCGGTGTAGCCGAACGAGAGGTTTTTGGCCTGCATGACGAGCTTGGCGGGGGTGGGGGCGTAGCTGAAGCTGAACGCGAGGCTTTTTTCCCCTTCCAGATCCTCCATGATCCCCATCTTGTCAAGTTCTTTTTGTTTGGACTGCGCCTGCGTCGCGGTCGAGGCGCGGGCTTTGTTGCGGGCGACGAAATCTTCGAGCTCGGCACGCTTTTTATCGTGGTTGGCTTTGGTCTTGAGGTAGAGTTCATCCTCCTGATCCATCAGGTCGTAGTATTTGCGGGTACCGCCTCGGATGATGCTGACGTTTTTACGGCGCAGCCCCATCGTATGGGTCGTCACCGAATCCATAAAATCGCGGTCGTGGGTGATGAGGATCACTTCCCCCTCAAAACTGCGGATAAACGACGCCAGCCAGCGGAGTGAGACGATATCGAGGTAGTTGGTCGGCTCATCGAGCAGCAGCAGATTGGGTTCGGTCACGAGGAGCTTGACGAGGTTGAGGCGGATTTGATACCCCCCCGAGAAACTGAGCGGATCTTTGTCCAGGTCATCCGAAGTAAATCCGAGTCCGAAGAGGATTTTTTCGACACGGTAGACCTCATGCGCCATCTCGGGGCTCAGTGCCGATGCACACTCTTCGCGGACGCTTTTGTGGGTAAAATGCAGATGCTGTCGCAGTGCGCCTAGCCGATAGTTTTTGGGGATAATCACTTCACCGCTATCGTAGGACTCTTCACCGAGGATGATTTTAAAGAGGGTCGATTTTCCGCTCCCGTTACGTCCGACGAAACCGACTTTGTCCCCCGCGTTGAGACGCAGCGAGAGATTGTCGAAGAGGACGCGCTCTCCGTAGCTTTTGGTGAGGCTGTTGATTTGAATCATGATACCATAAACCTTGATCTGCCTCGGTAGAGGCAAGCTTTAGTGCCATAGCGGCCAGCGTAGCCTATGGGGCTTTGCTCCATAGGCGTTTAATAATCTTTATGTAATAGTTTTCCGGGCATTGCCTCTTTGTTGGCAAGCATATCTTCCATTTGCCGTTTGACTTTGTCGTAGCGAAACTGCTCTTTGAACCCCTGGATACGACCGCCGGCCGCATTGGGGTGTCCGCCTCCGCCGACCCATTCTCCCGCCATTTGCGCCACGTCCACCTTGTTGTGCCCCCGCAGGCTCATGGTTCCGCGCGTACCGACGTCGACGATAAAATCGTAATCGGGGAATGCTGTCAAAAAGCCGTTTCCGATAATCGAGGTGTTCCCCAATCCGTAGCTCAAAAATCCCCGCCATCCTTTGTAATAGATCGTCATGGTGGAGCGCTTGGTTCCCAGCAGGGCGACGATCTGTTTGGTGGAGAGGTTATCGAGGGTATCGTCCACGCCGTCTTTGAAAAACTCTTTTTTCATTTTGTGGAGCGCTTCGTCGAGGACGATATTGGCGTTCGGCAGGTCGCGCATCCGTGCGGCCTGTTCGAGGAGGGCGAGTTTGTACGCACGGTCTTCGTCGGCGAACATGACGCGGTTGAGTTCGCGCGCTTCGGAGATGAGACGCATGCATACTTTGCCGTATTCGAAATCCTCTTCCTCTTCCTGCTTCCACAGGTCGACGGCGTTGACGACGTTCACAAACGACTCCAGCCATCCCCCCCGTTGCAGGCCATAGTGCTCGCACGCGTAGTCGTAGACGATTTTCGTCGCGCATCGTTCGGTGTCGAGGAAATACCACGGGTACTGCGCCGCCGTGTCCTTGCCGCTGCCGTGGTGATCGAGCAGGGTGATCGTGATCTCCCATCCGGTGTCGTTGAGGCGGTTGACTTCGTTGTTGAGCCATTTGGCTTCGTCGGGATAGAGGTTGAGGTCGCTGATGAGGATCGTTGCGCTTTGTTTGGCTTTCTTGATCGTTTCGATGATCTCTTCGAGGCGGTCCATCACTTCGGCGCCGTAGTTGGCGTTGTAGCTGATCATCGTGTGCGCGGTCTGGGCCATCACAAGCTGGCAGCTGTAACCGTCAAGGTCGATATGGGAGAGGTGGTAAAAGGTTTTGTTCATGAATGTCCTATTTGGTATCTAAAGTGATGGAACCGAGTACTTCGAATTTGGCATTCGAGTCGATTTCGGCGTGGGAGAGAGTGATGATTTCGAGGCTGAAACGCTCGTAAATCTCGGCCAGCGGACGGCGGAGTTTGGGATCGACGATGACGATGATCGGGGAGATCCCTCTTTGGAGCAGTTCGGTGGCCTTGGCACTGGTGGCCTGGATCAGGGTGTTGATCTCCCCGACGTTGAGCAGCAGCTGGCGCATGCCGTCGCGCTCGGTCGTTTTTTCCAGCATCTTCTGTTCGCTCATCGTATCAAAGGTCAGCAGCCGGATTACGCCGTCGTTACCGGTGTACTGCTGGGTGATGATGCGGGAGAGCTTGGCGCGGACGTGTTCGGTGATGATCTCGACGTTTTTCGTGTATTCGCAGACGTCGGCGATCGTTTCGAGGATCGTGATCATGTCCTTGAGGGGGACCCGTTCGTGCAGCAGCGCTTTGAATACCCGCTGGATCAAGCCGATCGAAGCGACTTTGAGCAGGTCGTCGATGACGACGGGGTAGTCGTTTTTGATTTTTTCGATGAGCGACTGGGTCTCCTGGCGGGTGAGGAGCTCTTCGGCGTACTTTTTGACCAGTTCGCTCATGTGGGTCGAGATTACGGTGGCGGGATCGACGACCGTGTAGCCGTTGATGATCGCGTCTTCTTTCAGATCGGGGGCGATCCACAACGCATCCAGGCCGAATGCGGGCTCTTTGGTCGCTTCTCCCTCGATGGGCGCGACGGCCATTCCGCTGTCCATGGCCAGGAAGCGGTCGGGCTGGATGGTCCCTTCGCCGATGCTTACCCCTTTGAGGAGGATTTCGTACTGGTTGGGCCGGAGGTGGAGGTTGTCGCGGATTCGTACCTGCGGCATCAGGAAGCCGAAATCGGAGGCGATCTTACGCCGCATCGACCGGATCCGCTCCAGCAGGTCTCCCCCCTGATTCGCATCCGCCAGACGGATGAGCTGGTAGCCCAGTGTAAGCTCGAGCATTTCGATTTTGAGGATGTCTTCGAGCGCCGCCTCTTCTTCCTTGGCGATCTCTTCGTTGGTTTTTTTGCGGGGTGCGGCCGCAGCGCCCCCTTCGGCCCCCGAGGGGGCTCCCGCCGCCGCGGCGGCGCCGGCTTGCGGTTTCTTGGCGGCTGCGGGGGTGAGGACGAGTTCTCCGGTTTCAAACTTGTGCAGCGCGTATCCCAGTCCCGCGAAAACAAGCCCGACGAACCCGAGCGAGAGGGTGGGGAGCCCCGGAACGGCGGCGAACATGATCATGATAAACCCGACGATGATCATGATCCGGGCGTTCCCCATCAGCTGTTTGATGCTTCCCTCGGCGAAGTTCCCCTCGTCGTTTGAGGCGCGGGTGATCATGATACCGGTCGCGGTGGAGATGATGAGGGCGGGGACCTGCGACACGAGACCGTCCCCGATGGTCAGGATCGTATAGGTCTGGGCGCTGGTGGAGACGTCGAGGCCGAACTGGAAGATCCCGATGAGGAAGCCTCCGATGATGTTGATCAGGGTGATGATGATCCCCGCGATCGCGTCCCCTTTGATGAATTTGCTCGAACCGTCCATCGCCCCGTAGAAGTTGGCATCCTGCAAGATCTCCGCCCGGCGCCGTTTGGCCTCGGGTTCGTCGATGAGGCCGCTGTTGAGGTCGGCGTCGATCGCCATCTGTTTACCCGGCATCGCATCGAGGGTGAAGCGGGCGGCGACTTCGGCGACGCGCCCCGAACCTTTGGTGATGACCATGAAGTTGATCAGAACGAGGATACAAAAAACGATAATCCCGATGACGTAGTTTCCGCCGACGACGAAGTTACCGAAACTGGTGACGATGTCGCTGACCGCTTCGGGCCCCTCGTGGCCGTGGCTGAGGATCATCCGCGTCGTCGCGATGTTGAGCGCGAGGCGAAACAGGGTGATGATGAGCAGCAGCGTCGGAAACGTCGTCAGGTCGGTCGGTTTGGGAATATACAGCGAGATCAGCATGATGAGTACCGACATCGCGATGACGACGGCGAGGAGCAGGTCGAGCATCGCGCTGGGAAGCGGAACGATGATGATCGCCAGGATCGCCATGACGAAAAAAACGACGGAAAGATCGCGCGAGGCGAACAGTGTCGAGATTATCGTTTTGACGTCGGGTGTTTTGTTCTTTGCTTTGGCCAAGGATTACTCTTCCATAATCGCTTCGAGGGTCAGTGTCCCCAGGAAACCGTCGACTTTGTGCTGCAGGCGGTTCAGAAACGGCCACAACCCGCAACTGAGCGCCTTGTTGGAGGGGCAGTCGTCGACCGAGGGGGAACAGCTGAAGACGGCGGGGCTTTTCCCCTCTGCCGCTTCCATGACTTCCAGAACGGTGATTTCGGAGCGTTTTCGTGCCAGCTCGAAGCCGCCGTTGACCCCTTTGTAGGAGTTCAAAATCCCCTTGCGGGCGAGGGCCTGGAGGATTTTGGCGAGGAAACTTTTGGAAATATCGAGCTCGCGTGAAAGGGTGTCGGCGTCGAGGGGATGATCGGCTTTGGCCAGGACGATGAGAGAGAGGAGGGCGTATTCGCTGGCGCGGGTCATCAGCATGGTCCGTTCTCCTCCGGCATTGTCATTTTTGTTAGGTATTATAGCCAAAAATCATTAGAGGAAGTTCTCGCCGCAAAACGGGATATTTTCGGGTATAATTCCGACCCTGCTTGAACGAATCGTCTTTCAAGTACAATTTTATACCCATCAGGAGGCTTGTCATGGCTTTGGATACGGCGAAAAAAACGCAGATTATCACTCAGTTCCAGAAAAAAGAAGGAGATACCGGTTCCAGCGAAGTACAGATCGCTTTGTTGACGACACGTATCAATACCCTTACCGAACACCTTAAAACATTCAAAAAAGACCACTCTTCACGTCTTGGCCTTTTGAAGCTTGTCGGTCAGCGCCGCCGTCTGATGCGTTATTTGAAACGTACAAACCGCGAAAGCTACAACAAAGTTATCGCCGAACTCGGTATCCGCGACAACATCTAAATTTTAACGCCGACGGAGCAAAGCCCCGTTTGGCTACACTAACGCCGGGTCTGCTTCAGCAGCAGGCTCACGTGCAGTAAACCGCACTTCTTGAAACCAATCCCCTTTTTCGATTTCACTAAACAACTCATCTACACATCGTGGTGGTAATGTTCCAGCATCCGTTTATATTCCTCGTAGACCTGCCGAGGGGTTTCATGGGTTTTGTACATCCGCAGAATCTGACGGATAAAATCGATGGGGTATTCGATGGAGAGGCCGGCATTGCGCGCATAGATTCTGGCAAGGGTTTCGTACATCCCCTCGTAGATGTCGGGCTCTTCGGCTTTGAGCCGTTCCAGGTTTTCCTGGGCGCGGATCAGCTTGGCGTCGTTGAATTCACCCCGTTCGTTAATCGTTTTGCGTACTTCGACGTACTCTTTGAGGTTTTTGCGGTTGAGGACGTAATCGGTAAAAATTTCGATGAGAGACATGGCGACTCCTTGAAAATAGCGTTAAAGCCATTCTACTTTTCAATCGTAGCAACAGCGTAGCATTGTTCAGGCGCTTCGCTGGGGCTCGTACTTTTCTTTGATATCGAGGAAGAGGGCAAAGTTGTCGAAGAACAGATCGGCAATTTTCGGGTCGAAGTGTTTGCCGTATTCGGATTTCACAAACGAGAAAATCTCATCGAGCTTCCACCCCTCTTTGTAGGCGCGCGAACTGCTGATGGCATCGAACACGTCGGCAAATGCGACGATCCGGCCGCAGATATGGATCTGATCTCCTTTGAGCCCTCTGGGGTAGCCGGTTCCGTCGTATTTTTCGTGGTGCTGGTGGGCGATGATCGCGGCAATCTGGAACAGGGGGAGAGAGGAGTGGCAGAGTGCTTCGTAGCCCGCCTGAGCATGGTGTTTCATCGTGGTAAACTCCTCGGCGGAAAGGGACTCTTTTTTATGGAGGATGCGATCGGGGGTCGTCACTTTGCCGATGTCGTGGAGCATCGATGCCGACTGGATCATGGCCGCCTGCTGCTCGCCGAATCCCAGGAGTCTGGCGATCAGAAACGAATACTCCCCGACCCGTTTGACGTGGGCGGCGGTATCGCTATGGTGCGTTTCGGCCAGCGAACCCATCATCGATATCAGTTCGTACTGGGTTTTTTCGAGCTGCTGATCCTGATAATACTTGAGTTTGAGATGGGTCTCGATCCGGGCCAGCAGCTCTTTGGTCCGGAAGGGCTTCACGAGGTAATCGATTCCCCCCACTTCGAACGATTTGGTCAGCGCTTCGATGTCGTTGTAGGCGGTGAGGAAAATGACCGGTATTTTGGCCGTGAAGCGGGAATTTTTCAGATGGCGGCAAACGGTGTAGCCATCCATCTCGGGCATCATGATGTCCAGCAGGATCAGATCGACGCTTTTGTGATATTTCGCGACGTATTCGAGGGTTTTTTGACCCCCCAAAAAGGAGGTTACCTTGTGCCCGTGTTTGGTCAGAACCGAATTAAGAAGCTGCAGGTTCGTCTGTGAATCGTCGACGCAGACGATATGAAAGGTTTTGGATTCAAAGGTAATCATGTTATTCTTAATTTTCTCTATTAATGAGGATTTTAAGAATCATACCGTTTTTTTTGTGAAATACAGTGGGTATCCGGTAAAAAAAAGATTTAGATCCCGAAAATCTTTTTCGCCCGTTCCAAATCTTCCACGGTATCGATTCCGAATCCGCTGCTGGCAACTTTGACCATCGATATTTTTTTGCCGTGATAGAGGGCGCGGAGCTGTTCGAGTTTTTCGATGTCCTCCAGCGGTGCTTCCCCGAGGGCGCAGAAATCGTGGAGCGATTTTTTGGTAAATCCGTAGATTCCGATATGGCCGAAATAATTCGCTTCACCGCTACGGTTGAACGGGATCGGACTGCGGGAAAAATAGATCGCGTTGTGATCGGCGTCGGTGATCACCTTGACGAGGTTGGGATCCTGAGCCGATTCGGTGTTGATCGCGTTGTAGCAGCTGGCCATCACAAACGGAGCATTTTGCGCTTTGAGAAGATTAAGACGCTCGATGAGGAGTTCAAGCACTTCGGTCTCGATAAACGGCTCATCCGCCTGGACGTTGATGATGAGTTCTTCGTTCGGGATGTCGAGGATCTGGGCGCATTCGTTGATCCGGTCGGTTCCGCTTTTGTGCGTAGTCGAGGTGAGGCGCGCTTCGATGCCGTGAGCGGCGCAGATTTCGAGGATTTTTTCATCGTCGCACGCGACGACGACACGGTCGATATTTTCGACCCGCTTGGCGGTGCGGATCACCATCGGCAAACCGCCGATGTCGGCGAGCACTTTTTCAGGGAAGCGGGTGGAGGCGAGACGGGCAGGGATGATAATCATAGTTAAACCTGATATGAAGTGATATAATTGAGCAATTATATCCCAACGGGTGAAAGATTGGGATTTTAGAATTTTTATCAGGCTTTTTCAATTCGCTACACAGTGTGTGACCAATTGAGTTGTAGTTTATTGTTACTGAGTTTATCAGTAATAAGAAACATTTAGCGATTCTAAATGTAATTCTCTCTACAGTGTAGAGAGAATCGGAGTGAAAATTAGGTTAATATTTTTCCCAATTATTTTGAATCCATTGTTTCACATTGATTTGACTTCTAATATCAGATGGCAAATACTTTCGAATCATTTTTTCCATTTTTTCAGCAGAGATTTTTTGTTTGAAATTCCACATTTCTGCTAGTTTGTTAATTAAGTACAAAACTTCATAACCTTCATGACGGTTAAATAGTGTACTATCAGGTTCATCTGTGACTTTTGGATTATCGCCTGATATGGCTGTCCAACTGTAGTCTTTATAAATTAAATCATTTTTTGTAATTAAACCCATATTTACTCCTTCGGGTATAGTAAAAATATGAGCAATTTTGTAACATTAAATGTGATAAGTTAAAAAGAGAAAACACGATATTATTAAAGAATATAGTATTTTTTTGCTATCATAACCGTCACATTAATACTGTCTGTTAATTGCTCGAAAAGAGTAATTTCTATTGGCGTAGAAATTACTCCACCTCATTTACTGCAACCATAAAACATAATCACAATAACTCCTCTGTTACTTTATTCGTGTAACATTGTCATAATTATAGCATATTTTCGGCAAAATTCAAATAATAAATGCTATTTTTGTAAAATATATGCAAAAAGTAATGTTATTGTAACGTTGTTATAATATTATTATGATATTATTCCTGAATAATTATAGGGGGTGGAAGAGATGTTAGTCGAATTTAAAGTTAATAATTTTCGCTCTATCAAAGATACTGCAACATTTAGTATGCTGACTTCCTCAAAAGATGAAGGTAATAGTTTTGAATTTAGAAACTATAATTTATTAAGAAGCTCTATCATTTATGGGGCAAATGCTAGTGGTAAGAGTAATCTTTTAAAAGCAATGGCTTTTATGAGTCGGTTGGTATTGAATCGCTATAAGATTATGCAATCGACGGATCGATTACCACATGATCCATATCGGTTATCTACTGAGACGGAAGATGAATCCAGTACCTTCGAAATTGTTTTTTTTATCGATGAAATCAAATATAGATATGGATTTGAAACAGACAGCGAAGTTGTTTACAGTGAATGGCTTTATGCTGATGAAAAAGGAAAAGAGGCGAAACTCTTTTTTAGAGATGTGGAAGAATCAGATTATGTAAATCCTAACAAATTTAAAGAGGGACATGATTTTTTTAATAAAAAAGAAGAAAAAATTAAAATTGCAAAAAATCAACTTTTTATCTGGAAATGTGACCAAGCCGACGGCGAAATTTCAAAAGCAATTCTTGGATGGTTCAATCAATTTAATATGATTGATGGAATGGATCATGATGGGTATATTAATTTCACGATGAAAAAAATGGAAGATGAAGTATTTAGAAAAAAAATTGTAGATCTTGTCAAAACAGCTGATATTGGTATTAATGATATTCAAATCGAAGAAGAAGATATATCTTTAGAAGCTATTTCTAAACTTCCATGGCCTGATGATCTTAAAACTAAAATTATGAATGAAAAAGGATGGAAGTCTGTTTCACTTAATACGTTGCACCAAAAATTTGATCAAGATGGTGAAGTGGTTGGAAATGTCGTTTTTGAGTTAGATGAAGATGAATCAAAAGGTACAAAAAAGTTTTTTGCTATGTCGGCACCCATCTTGGATACATTGCAAAATGGAAAAATTTTAATTATTGATGAATTGGACTCTAGTTTACATCCAATTTTGACTCAGCATCTGATTAAACTTTTTCATGATAAAGACATTAATAAAAATAATGCACAACTTATCTTTGCAACGCATGATACCAACCTTTTAAAGCCTGAATTGTTTAGAAGAGATCAAATTTGGTTGACCGAAAAGGATCAATACGGTGCAACAACTATCTATTCGTTGGCACAATTTAAAAACGTGAGAAAGCAAGAGGATTTTGAAAAGCAATATATCCAAGGTAAATATGGAGCAATTCCTTATCTTGGTAAATTTGAATTTTAGGAATTACTATGGCACGAAGAAGCGGTGGCGATAAGCTTTTTCAAAAAAATAAGGAAAAAGTTAAAGCAGACTTCAAAAGAGCTATCAACGATAGAGATATGGTTAATGATGTACTTATTGCCTGTGAAGATAGTGTTTCGTCTCCTACTTACTTTCGGATGATAATAGATCAACTTATTAAAGCCAAAAAAATTACACAAGACTCTATTGTCATTGTTCCGCATGATGGGTCTACCCATCCTACGGGAGTTTTGAAAAATCTTAAAAATTATAAAAATCAATATGGGAAAACCTATAAAGATTTTGAACATAAATGGATAGTGATCGATAGGGATATTGCAATAGTGAATGCCGGTGGTCATACGGCACAAGATTTCAATAATGCTATTGAAAATGCAAAAAATAAAAGAAAAGATTTAAATGTTGATATAGCTTATGCCAATGATTCTTTTGAACTTTGGTATCTCTTGCATTTTGAATATAGAACGACAGCGATAATCAGAGATGATATAGTGCAACAAGTTATAAAGAAACTAAGAGAGGTTGAACCTCATAAATTTGCTAGTTTAGACAAAGATAATATAAAACAAGCAAATTATGCAAAATTGATATTTGAAACTCTTCAAAACAGCCAACTTACAGCAATAAATAACGCTAATAGATTACTAAACAGTTATGGTGAAAATCATAATCCAGAAGCTGATAATCCTTCTACAACAATACATCGGTTAGTTATACTATTGAATGAAATAGCTAATTAAATTAATACACTTATAGGTAAAAAATAGCAAAATTTACACATAACTAAAAAAGGCATCTAAATATGCTCCTTTATCAACCCGACGGAGGCTATTGTTACAACAGCGATTCGATACTGCTGTACGGATTCATCTCCCGTTTTGCTCCGAAGGGAAAAATGCTCGACGTCGGTGCGGGGAGTGGAATCGTGGGGCTTTTGATCGGGCGGGATTTCCCGAATATCACTCTTGAAGCGGTCGAAAAACAGCCTCTGTATGCTGAATTCGCGCGCCGCAATGCCGCGATCAATAAAATTGGCTATACCTTACATGAGGGGGATTTTTTGGATCATACGCCTCATGGCAGCTACGACTGGATCGTCTCGAACCCTCCCTTTTACCATGAGAATGTGTCACGCTCGGAAAACCCGATGCTCCATCAGGCCCGTTACAACGTCCATCTCCCTATCGAACCCTTTATCGCCAAAATTTCCAAACTCCTGAAATCGCACGGCGAAGCGGCGATCTGTTACGATGCGCGCCAGTTCGTCCAGCTGTGCGCCGCGTGTTCCCTCTCGGGATTAAGAGTCGTTGATGTACAATTCGTCCATTCCAAAAGCGATCGGCCCGGCACGCTGGTGATGCTCCATCTGAAAAAAAACAGCCGGTCGCTCCTGAACGTGCTGCCCCCCCTGATTACCTTCGAGGGGGAGCGGTATTCTCCTGCGGTGCAGGCAATTTATGACAAAGCAAAGGCGCACAGTATCAAATGTCCGATTTAATGACCCGCGAAGGCTTCTGTTACGCGTTTGATCCTTCCGCCTGCGCTTCGTGCGGCGGGAACTGCTGCACGGGGGAGAGCGGCAATATCTTCGTCTCCGTCACCGAGATCGCCGCCATCGCCGGGCTGCTGGAGATGGAGGAGGGGGAGTTTCGCCGCACCTACCTGCGCAAAGAGGGGTATCGCTATTCGCTCAAAGAGGTCAAGGTCAACGGCTCGTTTGACTGCGTGTTTTTCAGCCGTTCACGAAACGGGTGTAGCATATACGAAGCGCGACCGCTGCAGTGCCGGACGTTTCCGTTCTGGGATTACTTCCGCCATCGTATCGACGAGCTCAAAGCCGAATGTCCGGGGATTATCCATGATTAGACACCTGCTCGCGTTTACCCTTGCCGCCGTGCTGGCCGAAGGGGCGGTCAAACCGAAGCTCAATACGTTCGAAGACACGTTTGCCCTCTACGCCCTCGATGCGCAGGTGCGGCACCAGTACCACCGCTCGTCGGTTTTTTTTGACGAACTGTATAAAGAAACGGGGAAAAAAGAGTACCTCTACCAGTCGCTGAAAATGCTCGAACAGGGCAACGACACTCCGGCGCTGGCCAAAGCGACCGCCGAAGCGCTCAAAGCTTCCGCGCGCGACCCGATCCTCAAACGCTTCGAAGTGATCGCGCTGCTCAAGGGAGGGGAGTTCGCCAAAGCCTCCCAAAAAGCGTTTGAACTGACGCAGGAGCCTGATGCGAAAGCCCCCGATCATCTTCTCCACGCCGAGGCGCGCCTCAAACTTTCCGATTACGAAGGGGGCGTATCGGCCCTGAAAAAAGCGTACGCCCTCGGATTCGACGAAACGACGGCGGAGCGGATCGCCCTCATCGAATACGCCCATCTCGGCCGTAAAAACGAGGCGATCGCGTTTTTGCGGGACCATATCGGGGCGCACGGCAACGGCGTCGTCGCCGGAAAGCGGCTGGGAAGCCTCTATGCCGACAGCGGTGCCCTTTCCGATGCGGCGCTCGTTTACGAACAGCTTTACGATGCGTTCGGCGATTACCCCTCGGCCGAAGAGGCGCTGAAAATCTACCTGTTTCAAAAAGAGTACCCCAAAATGATTTCCCTGCTGGAGAAATCGCACCTGAACGATCCGATGCTGCTGGACCTGTACGTACAGGCCCGGGAGTTCGCCAAAGCCTCGGCCCTATCGCTGAAACTCTACGAATCCGAAGACAACCCGCTCTACCTCGCCCAGAGTGCCGTCTACCGGTACGAGGGCTCTGCGAACCGGAGCGATCCGGCCCTGATTGCCGACGTTACGGAAAAACTCAAAAAAGCGCTCGAAGACCTCGACGAACCCCTCTACCTGAACTACCTGGGCTACCTCATGATCGATCACGACGTCAATGTCGGTGAGGGGATGACCTACGTCCGCCGTGCCCTCGAAAAACAGCCCGAATCGGCCTATTACATCGATTCGCTGGCGTGGGGGCACTACAAACGGGGGGAATGCGCCGAGGCGCTCCGCCTGATCAAACAGGTCGAATCGATGATCGGCACCGGTGAGCAGGAGGTGCGTGACCACCTGCATGCGATCGAGAAGTGTAAAACCAAGGATAGATAAGGGTACGTATGGCGGAGGATGAGGTTTTTGGCGAAAAAAATGATATAATTCGTATACGTATTGATTCAATGCCCATCATACGGCAAGCTTCCGGCACTGAGCTGGCGGCGTATTGCGAAGCCGGAGTTGGGCAGTGAAACAATACCAGATTCTGGCAGATGAAGGCTGGACTCATACCGAAACTCCCCCATTGCGTTATCACCATTTTTTTGTTTCCCTTTTTGCTCCTTCCGATACGATGTCACTTCTCGAACAAAAGCTTCAGGAATGCGATCATGCGTTTATCCACAACCACAAAAACGAGATCAAATGGTCTAAACTGAACGGCCGTTTTTTTCAGGACTATAAACTTCTCATTGACACTTTTTTCGATTTTTGGGAAACCCACGAGGAACTCAAATACCGACAGCTTTTTATGGACCGAAAATACGCCTACACCGGCGATGGCAATCCAAAAGACATGCTTTTTATGGTCTATTATCAGTTTATCAAACACTCGTTCGGTTTTGACAGCGACTATTTCAAATCGCTGGACGTTGATACGTTGTTATTCAAGCTGGATGATTATTCCGACACGCAGAGAAAACAGACGTTGACCGACTACGTCCAAAATTTTTACAGCGCTTTTAACGTCAAGATCAGATTTATAGACAGCAAAAACAGCGCAGTACACCGCATCATCGATATTCTGATGGGAGCAGCCGGATACTACGGCAATTTCAAATGCTGCAAAAAAGAAGACCTCAAACAGCAGGATATTTGCAAACTCAAACTCGCAAAATATATCCAAAAACGGTTTGAGCGGATACAGGCAAAAGACAGGGAGACGAAGGTCTTTCATTGGTTTGAAAACACGGGCGGCGTCAGAGGGGCATTGTATGACAACCGCCACCGCTACAAAATTGTGATTTGGAAATTCATACCCAAAGAGCACATCGTCGATCTGTCGTGGGAACATACGAAAAATAAAGAGATCAGGGGACTGAAGCAAAAGATGAAATACTGGATTACCAAGCATAACGAAGAATGCATGATGTTCGAGGATACCGAATGAATCCGGTTGCAACGTATCTCGACAACATTACCAAACGCTACAACCTCGGCAACGCGACCGAACACACGTTTCGAGGCGATTTGCAGCATCTCATCGAAGCCCTTGTCCCCGATATCCGCGCGACCAACGAACCCAAACGCCAATCGTGCGGAGCACCCGACTACATCATCACGCGTAAAGAGATCCCCGTCGGGTTTATCGAAGCCAAGGACATAGGGGATAAGGATTTGGCGGGAGCCAAAAAGACGGGGAACAAAGAGCAGTTCGACCGCTACAAAGCCTCGCTGAACAATCTCATCTTTACCGATTACCTCGATTTTCATCTCTACATCGACGGGCAGTTTGTCACGAGCATCGCCATCGCCGAACTGCACAACGGCGTGATCGTTCCCAAACCCGAAAATTTCGCTCCATTTGCCAATTTCATCAAAGATTTCTGTTCCCACATCTCCCAGACGATCAAAAGCCCCAAAGCGTTAGCCGAGATGATGGCGGGAAAAGCGCGGCTGCTCTCGGACGTGATCTCCAAAGCCCTCACGAGCGACGAAACCCACAACGAAGACAGCACCCTCAAAGACCAGATGCACGCCTTCCGCGAAATCCTCATCCACGACATCACCCCAAAAGGGTTTGCCGACGTCTATGCCCAGACGATCGCCTACGGGATGTTCGCCGCGCGCCTGCACGATCCGACCCTTCCGACGTTCAGCCGTCAGGAAGCCGCCGAGCTGATCCCAAAATCCAACCCGTTTTTGCGCAAGCTCTTCGGCTACATCGCGGGTCCCGATATCGATGACCGTATCCGCTGGATCGTCGATTCGCTCGTTGATATCTTTTTGGCGTGCAACGTGGAGGAAATCCTCAAAAACTACGGTAGATCGACCAAGATGGAAGCCCCGATCATTCATTTCTACGAGACGTTTCTGAGCGAATACGATCCCGCGTTGCGCAAGGCGCGCGGCGTGTGGTACACTCCCGCTCCCGTAGTCAATTTCATCGTCCGTGCGGTGGATGACATCCTCAAAAGCGAATTCGATCTGCCGCAGGGGCTAGCCGATACGAGCCAGACGACGATCCAAAAAGACGACTTTAATGCAAAGCGTACCAAAAGCGGCGAGTACAAACAAAAAGAGGTACAGGTGCACCGCGTCCAGATCCTCGATCCCGCGACGGGGACGGGGACGTTTCTGGCCGAAGTGGTCAAACACGTTCATAAAAAGTTCACAGGACAGCAGGGGATCTGGAGCAACTACGTCGAAAATCACCTGATTCCGAGGCTCAACGGATTCGAACTCCTGATGGCATCGTACGCGATGGCGCATCTCCAGCTCGATCTGCTCCTCTCCGAGACGGGATACCGCCCCCCCTCCGATCAGCGTTTTAATATCTACCTCACGAATAGCCTCGAAGAGTATCATCCTGATACGGGAACGCTGTTTGCCTCGTGGCTGAGCGACGAAGCCAACCGTGCCAATCATATCAAACGCGACACCCCCGTTATGTGTGTGATCGGGAATCCGCCTTACAGCGGCGAGAGTGCCAACAAGGGCGAATGGATCATGAGCTTGATGGAGGACTATAAAAAAGAACCGGGCGGGAAAGAGAAGCTCAAAGAACAGAACTCAAAATTTATCAACGATGATTATGTGAAATTTATCCGTTTCGGACAGCATTTTATAGAAAAAAACGGTGAGGGAATCTTGGCGTTTATTAACCCGCACGGATTTTTGGATAACCCGACGTTTCGGGGGATGCGGTGGAATCTTCTCAAAACGTATGACAAAATATACACGATAGATTTGCACGGCAACAGCAAGAAAAAAGAGACCTGTCCCGACGGAACTCCTGATGTCAATGTCTTTGACATTATGCAGGGGGTTGCAATTACCGTTTTTGTCAAAACGGGCAGGAAAAAAGCAAACGAGCTGGGCAAAGTGTTTCACTACGATCTCTACGGGAAACGGGAATTCAAATACGATTTTCTATCGGAAAATTCACTGAAAACGATCCCCTTTACGGAATTGCCAAACAGTGCCCCTAATTATTTTTTTACAAACAAGGATTTTGAAGAACAGACAGCTTATGATGCAGGCTTTGCGGTTAACCAGTTATTTCCATTAAACTCACTTGGATTATTAACAAAAAGAGATAATTTATCGATTGATTTCGATGAAAAAAATTTAGTCAAAAAAATCCTTTTTTTCCTTGATGAGAATAAAAGTGTTGAAGAAGTATGTAATGCATTTAATTTAGTTGTAAAAGACAAAGACAAATGGGATGCTAACCTCACAAGAAAAAATGTATTTATTTCCGATGTAGATGCATATGTCAAAAGTTGTGAATATAGGCCATTAGATAATCGAAAAATTTTTTACAATCCATTTTTTGTTGCAAGACCAAATACTAAAGTGCTGTCAAATTTTGGCAATCAAAATATAGGATTAATAATAGGCAGACAAGGTCAGGCAGTTGGTGATGAGTGGAATATAATTTTCATTTGTAAAAACTTAGTTGATCAAAATATTTTTAGAAGAGGTGGAGGAACGGTTTTCCCTCTCTACCTCTACCCAGATGACACTGCTCTTGACACCGAACGCAAACCAAATCTGAACACGGAGATCGTCGAACAGATTTCCCAAAAGC
>CAZBIR010000039.1:3774-19781 GCA_964491035.1 uncultured Sulfuricurvum sp. | reverse complement strand
CGCGCCTACCCCCGCGCCTGCGGCGCGAGGGCCCCCGTAGACGGCGCGGATCGCCAGAAAAAACAGCAGTTTAAAACATATCCGGAAAAATAGCGGGGTGGGTTTGGGTCATATCCGGGGCGTGGGTCATATTGTATGTTTTTTGGGGGAATCGCTTCGCGACCGGGCTTGCGGGTTACAAGTAACCTGAGTACACGGTACTCACACTTCGTGCGCTAATCCCTTTCCCGGAAATGCAAGACTCCAACGTGATCGGCTTGACCTATGCGCTGCGGCTTCTATAATGAAGTTTGAGTTTTTTTTTCTCATTGAAAACGAAAGGAAAAAACGCTTCGCGATACCATGCTGGGAGCATGGGACAACATTGTTTTATCCCCTACGGGACAATGTTGTTCTAAAGAAGAAAAGAAGATAGACGGGGTAAGCTTTTTTCGAATCTCGCCTTGTCCGCCACTAACCCCCTGAAAACCCCTAAAATAGGCACTTACAGAGCTTCGATAGAAGAAACGCAAAAACTCGCACTTACCCCTTTAGTAGGGATTTATGTCCAACCCGAAATCGAATTTTCCATCATTAATGAATTTGGCGTAGACTTCGTGGACCATCTGGCTATCACGGTGGCCGAGAATCCGGGCCAGTTTGTGCGGTGTGGTGTAACCTCCGGAAAGGATGATAGTCCTGAACGTGTGGCGGGTGTTATCTACAACTTCGCCTTATCGATATGGACCCCGCTGAATTCGAGTGCGTAGATCAGTTCCACCGGTTTGAGCTTGTCGAAATTTTCGAAAACCAGCTGGCGGAGGTATTCTTTTTCCTCTTTTTCGGCTTTCATGAGACTATGGACAAACTTCCCCTTTTTTTCGACGACAAGGCGGGTGATCTCCTTGTCCATTTTGACCTGGTGCATCAGCTCTTTGATGTTGGTATCGAAAACCTCTCCCAGCAGCGAAAACATACCGGCCAGATAGGCTTTTTCCTTGTCGCGGTAATGGGCGTCTTCTTCCATCCGTTCGGCCCGTTTGAGAGCAAATTCCAAAATGGTTTCGGAGGCGGGATTGGTCGAGATTTCGGAGTAGAGGTAAACCAGCAGCCATCTTAGCAGCTTGTCTCGCCCCAGCAGGGTGATGACCTGGGTAATCGACTCGACGGGGGTATCAAACGACTCCTGGTTGTTGAGAAATTTGATCAGTTTGTAGGAGAGGTCAGCCCGCTGTTTGATGAACATTTCGATTTCGATCGTTTCCGCGTCGTTTTTGATGAGGCGGATGAGCTGGAGGATGATCAGGTGGGTCACCTCTTTGTACCCCTCGATCTCGACGATTTCGGGTTTGTGGAGATAATATCCCTGCAGCAGATCGAACCCTCGCGAAATACAGCGGTCGTACTCCTCTTTGGTCTCGATTTTTTCGGCCAGCAGCTGAACGCCCATCTGGCGCAGTTTGTGCATGACGGCATCGAGGTTATCGGGATCGGCCAGGGTGATGTCGATTTTGAGGATATGGATGTGTTTCATGATCGGGGCAAATTTTTTGATCATCTCGATGCTGCAGTCGAAATCATCAATCGCGATCGTGTACCCTTTGGCGTGGTAGTGTTTTATTTTTTCCACCACTTTTTCGCTCAGCCCGACCGTTTCGAGAATCTCCAGCACGAACCGTTTTTTATCCAGTACGTCCAGAATGCCCGAGAGGAGGATCTGCTCATCGACGTTGACAAACCCGATCCCCTTTTTCCCCAGAAGCTGCTCGACGTTGAGATTGGTGAGGGCATTCGTGATGATCTGGGAAGTTGCTTTGAGATTGCCGGGAAAACTTTGGATCCCCTCGGGCATATCACGAAAAAGAAGTTCGTAGGCGTATACTCCCCCTTTTTCATCGAATATTTTTTGTTTGGCCAGAAACAACTTTCCCAATGCGTCCCTTTTTCATTCTTCTGTATTTTGCATTTTACCGATTTTTCGCATGCTGACGCAATGCGCATGCGTCAATATCGCTCTATAATATCGGCATTGTGCCTGAAAAAGGTTGAATTCCGCAAAAAACTAACGGTCTCTCCCCCTCTCATGCTCATGCCGCTCCTTCTGCCGTTCGCGGTCGTGTTTGTCCCGTTTTCCCTCACGCCGCTCATCCCCGATAACATGGATTCGTCCCACCCTTTTTTCCCGGTAATGGTCGTCGATACGGTAGTAGTTTTCTCCGCTTCGGCGGCGCTCTATGACATCGTCGACATTGATACGGTGGTATTTGGAAAGAAACCGGATGTTCGCCAGTTCAACGATTTCGTCGTCCCGCAAACGGTGCTTTTTTCCCTCTTTGTGATAACCGTACGCTTTCCCGAACGGTGGGCCGCGATGGTGGCGGCTCTCCACGACGTAAAGCGTGTAGGGGTCCAGTCCAAGGCGCAGCGTGATATCCCACCAGCTCATGCCGCGCATCCGCAGATTCGCGATGAACTGCGCGTCGCGGTGGGCGCGGTGGGAGAGGAGATAAACAACGCTCATCTCGTCCCGGGGAACGGAACGCTCGATCAAAACGACATCCCGGTGGGGAACGCGGTAATAATCCCCGATCGACAGCGTGAACCCGTCGATTTTACCGTCTGAGCCCGAAACGCCGATATCAAAATCCGACCCAAACAACAAGGTTCCCGCCAACATAAGAGCATACGCTGTTTTTTTCATATCCAGCCTCCTGGTGTGTGATAGGGTTATTGTAACCCATCTTCGTGGAGAAATAGTGAATCGCGAGGCGCAACTGTGCTAGAATACTTTTTTTATTAGGAGACGCGATGATTAAAAAATGCCTATTCCCCGCGGCCGGGTACGGGACACGGTTCCTGCCGGCCACCAAAGCGATGCCCAAGGAGATGCTCCCGGTCCTGACCAAACCCCTGATCCAGTACGGGGTCGAAGAGGCGATCGAAGCGGGAATCCACACCATGGCGATCGTAACGGGACGCGGAAAACGGGCGCTGGAGGATCATTTTGACATCAGCTACGAACTCGAACACCAAATCAGGGGGAGTGACAAGGAGAAGATGCTGGCCGACATCCGCGACATAATCGACGTCTGTACGTTTTCCTACACCCGGCAGATCGAGATGAAAGGGCTGGGGCATGCGATCCTTACGGGTGAAACCCTGATCGGAAACGAACCTTTTGGCGTACTGCTGGCCGATGACCTGTGCGACGGCAACGGAGCCAGCGGGGTGCTCTCCCAGATGTGCACCCTCTATGCCAAGTACAAATGCTCGATCGTCGCGATCGAAGAGGTAGACCCCAGCCAGACCAACCGCTACGGGATCATCGCCGGGAATGAAATCGAAGAGGGGATCTACGTCATCACCAACATGGTCGAAAAACCCGATCCCAAAGATGCTCCCAGCAACCTCGCGATTATCGGCCGTTATATCCTCACCCCCGATATTTTCCGCATTATCGAAAATACCCCCCCTGGCAAGGGGGGAGAGATCCAGATCACCGACGCCCTGATGACCCAGGCCAGGGAGGGGATGGTGATCGCCTACCGATTCAAGGGGAAACGGTTTGACTGCGGAAGCGTGGAGGGATTCGTCGAAGCGACCAATTATTTCTACGAGCAAAGCCGAACATAATACCGCACGACTAGCTTCAGGGGACCAATGTCCCTGCTGCTTTTATGAATTATTGGCGAAATAGCGCCCGACCCCTTCGACAAGCCCTTCTACGATCCATTTCTGGTATTTCGGATCGGCGATGCGGGCCGCTTCCTCGGGATGGCTGATGTAGCCTACCTCGACAAGTACTGCGGGCATCTGTGCCCCCACGAGGACCCAGAAAGGGCCTTCGCGAACCCCGTTATCCCGCACGTTGAACTGTTTTCGCAGATTTCCAAGCATCCCTTTTTGCAAATCAATCGCCAGTTTATTCGAAGCGATGATTTTTTCGGTATTGAGAAAGCTCAGGAAACTGAGCTTGCCGTATTGCCCCATCTCCCCCATATCTTCGGAGTTTTCCAGTGCCGCAACCCGCATCGCCCGCTCGCTCCGCCCGGGGGAGAGAAAATAGGTCTCAAGCCCCTGGGCCGCCATCGGGTCGGAGGTTTTGGGAATCGCGTTGGCGTGAACCGAGATAAAGAGATCGGCTTCTTTGTCATTGGCGAATTTCGTCCGGTCCTTGAGCTCGATGAAGGTATCGTTGGCGCGGGTAAGGTGGACGGTGTACCCCATTTCCCGCAGCCGTTCGGCAAACTGGGCCGAAATCGCAAGGACGATCTCTTTTTCCATATAGCCGTTGCCCACCGCGCCGCTGTCTTTTCCCCCGTGCCCCGGATCGATGACGATCACTTTGCGGCTGCGGTCCCTGGGGGTGACGGTGACCAGCGGAGGGAGGGTTGCGACCAGCGGCGGTTCGACGACACTGGGTTGGGTCGGGGTCGGAGTGGCCAGCGGCGGGGTTGTTTTGGGAGCTTCGAGGTTCAGATCGATGTAGAGGGCTTTCCCTTTGGGGGTTGCCTTGACGTCGATGGCTTTGGTATGCTCGATCACCAGCCGCAGCGTTTTCGCGTCAAATTGCGCCATCTTGATCCGGTTGATCTCTTTGTGTTCGAGGGTCTGGGACCTGGCGAGGGTAGCCGAATCGATGTCGATGATGTAGCGGAAACGGTTTTTATCCGCTTCGATAATCTTGGACATCCGGACCTGCCTGGAGGAGAGAGGCGCATCGAAGAGCATCTCCAGCCCCTGCTCTTTCCACTGCACGTTCTCAAGGCGGTGGCGCTGCACGAGCGTTATCTCTTCGGTACGCACCGGGGATTCGTTTTTGAGCTCGACGGGATCGGGGGTTTTGAATTTGTTCGCGATGGCCGCGGGTTTGATCGTTTTGTCGTAGAGGACGGAGGGAATTTTTGACGGCTCGGCCGTTTTCTCTGCGGGTTCGGCCGGCTTTGCGGCAGCCGTAGCCGCGAGAGCGGGAGCGGAAGGTTTGGGAAGGGGACTGAGCCGGGCCAGATCGGCCTCGTATTTGGAGACGTCAACCCCCAGTTTGTTCCCGCCGCGTACGATCCCTTCGAGTGCTTCGCGCGCCAGGGGCTGGTTTTTATCCAGCATCGCCCGCAGGTAAACCGTCTTGTATTCGTTATATCCCCGGAACTGCTCCACTTCATCACTGCTTTCGAGCGCTTTCCTGGCCGATTCGAGCCGGTTGTCGGCAAGCATTCCCAACGGAGCCAGCAGGAGAAAAATAAGAACGGTTACGCGGAATACGGCCAAAGGGTCATTCCCCTTGCGTCAGTTTTTCCATCAGCTCTTTGACGGAGATGATTTTGTCGATACGGTAGCCGTTGCTTCCCGAAAAATACAGACCGAGTTCCAGATCGCCGAAATAGGCGTCACTCAGACGGTCGGCGATACAGAAACCGACCTCTTTGGCCTCTACGCCCCGGTTGCAGGGGGCGACGCAGTTGGAGATGCATTTGATGGCCGGACCGGTCCGGCTGTCGATCAGATCGCGCAGTTTGGTCCGTACCCCGCGTGCAGGATACCCTACCGGTGATTTCATCAGGGTGATGTCCTCTTCTTTGGCCTCGATAAGGACCTGTTTGAAGTTCTCATGGGCGTCGCACTCATGGGTCCCGATAAAACGGGTCCCCATCTGCACTCCCGCAGCCCCCAGCGCGATCATCGCATCGATGTCGTTTTTATCCCAGATGCCGCCGGCGGCGATGACGGGGATGTTCCCCCACTTGGCCGCCTCTTCGACGACCGGGGCTACGAGATTTTCGAGCTGGTATTCCTCCATCGCGCACTGCTCATAGGTGAACCCCTGGTGGCCGCCGCTGAGCGGTCCTTCGAGCACTACGGCGTCGGGAAGGCGGTTGTAGCGTTTCTCCCACCGTTTGCAGATGATGGAGAGGGCTTTGGGTGAAGAGACGATGGGGACCAGCGCGACGTCGGGAAAATCGGCGGTAAACTCGGGCATGTTGGTAGGCAGCCCCGCCCCCGTGATGATGATGTCGATCCCCGCTTCGCACGCGTCGCGCACAACCCGGCCGTAATCGTTGATGGCGTAGAGGATATTCACCGCCAGTGGGGCATCGCCGCAGATCTTGCGTGCATTTTCGATAATGGCGGCAAGCCCTTTTTTCGAATAGAAATTCTCCGCATCCAACGGACGCCCGGCGACCAGTTTGTCCGCATACGCTTTATCGCCGTAATAGCCCGTGCCCACGGCGCTGATGACCCCGAGCCCTCCCTCTTTGGAGACAGTCCCGGCGAGGCGGTCCCAGCTGATACCTACACCCATACCTCCCTGAACGATCGGGGCGGGAATCGTGTACTTCCCGATTTGTAATGGCTGAAAACTCATGGGGTAACCTTTAATCGTGCGAATTTACGTTTTCCGACCTGCAAGACGTACTCGCCTGCCTCGAGCTGCAACTGTTCATCGCCTAGTTTTAGTTGATCGATTTTAACAGAGCCTTGCTTAATCTCCCGCCGTGCCTGCGAAGTAGATGGGGAGAGGCCGCAATCGACAAGCGCCTTGGCGATCCAAAGGGGGGCCTGGAGGGCAAACTCCTCCATCTCCGTGGGGATTTCGCTCTGGGCATGGACCCGTTCGAATTCGGCATGGGCCGCTTCGGCCGCTTCGGGCGTATGGAAGCGGGCCGTGATCTCCACGGCGAGGGCCTCTTTGACTTTTTTGGGGTGGAGGGTACCGTTTTCTACCCCCGCTTTGAGCACCTCGATCTCGTCGAGTGTTTTGGAACTCAGCAGCTCATAGTAGCGCCACATCAGAACATCGCTGATGCTGAGAACTTTACCGTACATCTCTCCGGGAGCATCCGCCACCGCAATGTAATTTCCCAGCGACTTGGACATTTTCTGGACCCCGTCAAGCCCTTCGAGGATCGGCATCATCAGAACCGACTGCTCCTTGCCGATCTCGTAGACCCGCTGGAGGTGGCGTCCCATCAGGAGGTTGAACTTCTGGTCCGTCCCCCCGATCTCGATGTCGCTTTTGAGATGGACGCTGTCATACCCCTGCAGCAGCGGGTAGATGAATTCGCTGATCGAAATGGGGGTCCCGGCCTTGTGGCGTTTGTCGAAATCGTCCCGTTCGAGCATCCGGGCAACGTTATACGTCGTGGTCAGCTCGAGCATCCCCGCCGCCCCCAGGGCGTTGAGCCAGTCGGCATTGAAAACCACCGTCGTTTTCTCCGGATCGAGGATCTTGAATACCTGGTTTTTGTACGTCTGGGCGTTCTCCTGCACCTGCGCGGGGAGAAGTTTTTTACGGGTTTCGTTTTTTCCCGTCGGGTCCCCGATCTGGGCCGTGAAATCGCCGATCAGGAACTGCACGCGGGCGCCGTATTTCTGGAAAATCGCCAGTTTTTGCAGCAGGACCGTGTGTCCCAGGTGCAGATCGGGGGCGGTCGGGTCGAATCCCGCTTTGACGGTGTAGCTCTCCCCTTTTTCAAAATAGTTTTTCAGCAGCGTTTCGAGACGCGCCTCGTCGATAATTTCGGCGGTGCCGCGTCTGATTTCTCGTAATGCTTCGTGTATCATCATTTATCCTTGGCTTCGGTACGCGTCGTCGGTCCGAAAAAATTGTATGATTTTCCCTTTTTTCTCCAGCTTGCCGCGGAGGCGGTTGAGATCGGCCTCCAGGGTCTGGAACTCCATTTCACAGTACTGGGTGTGTTCGCTTTTTTCTTTGCCCAGCTCGATACTGTTGATGTCCGCACCCATTTTGGCCATATAGGTGAGCAGGTCGGCAAGCGAGCCCTGGGCACTTTGCATGCTGATGATCAGGTGATAGCGAAAATAGTGCTGCTGTTTCCACCGCACGAACACCATCGGTTCCCGGCGATCGATCATGAGCCCGGCGTGTTTGCACATTTTATGGTGGACGTGGGCTTTTCCCTCCTGCAAAAAGGCGACGATTTCGTCCCCCGTTTTGGGGTGGCAGCAGTAATCAAAGACGACATCCCCTACGCTGCGGTTGGCGTAGACTTCGAGCGAGGGGAACTCATAGAGCTTCGGTTTAAACCGGTTGCGCGACCAGAAACTGATCCGGCCCGGTTTGCCGATCTCGGCCGAAAAGCGGTGGATCGTCTCCTTGAGCAGGTCGAGTTCGCGGGGGACCCGGTAGCGCTGCTCGTCGAGATGGGTCTGCGTGAACAGTTCCGCAATTTTTTCTTCGGAAAGGGAAAAAATACTCGAGAGGATATTCAGTCCGCTCTCCGCATCGATCGCTTTGATCCGCTGGTTGCAGTTGCTGCGGATGCTTGCCTTGGCCCGCGAGGTCTTGACCGCATCGATCCAGCTGCAGCGGGGGATTTTTTTGGATCCCGTCGTAATCCGGACGATATCGCCGCTGTGCAGTTCGGTCAGCAGCGACCCTTTTTCCTTGTTGATCAGGCACCCCTCCGCCGTATCGCCGATCTGGGTATGGATCGCGTACGCAAAATCGAGGGCGACCGCGCCGCGCGGGAGGGTGAAGGCTTTCCCTTTCGGGGAAAAAACGGTGATATCCTCGCTGAAAAGGTCGTTTTTGATCAGCTCGTAAAACGCCTCGACCGATTCGTTCTGGTACTGGAGATTATGGAGCCACTCGAGACTGATGGGATTGTTTCCCCCGCTTTTGTACTTCCAGTGGGCCGCGACCCCGAGTTCCGCCGTTTTGTGCATCTCGTAGGTTCGGATCTGCACTTCGAAAATGGCGCTGTCGTGAAATACGGTCGTATGGAGGGTCTGGTAGCCGTTTTCCTTGGGGATCGAAATATAATCCTTGAACCGTGAGCTCAGCGGCTGAAAGTTGAGGTGGACCATCCCGAAAACGCGGTAGCAGTCCAGCGGCTTTCTGACAAGAATCCGTACAGCCAGAAGATCAAGGATCTCGTCGATGCTGATCCCTTTGCGCTGCATTTTGAGGTAGATCGAATAATCGTGCTTGACCCGGCTGAGGATTTCGAAATCCTCCTCCGCAAACCCGTTTTCGAGCATCATCTTCGTCAGTTTTTCGCAAAACACCCCAAGCCGGGAGTTGATGGAGCGGTAGTTTTCCTCGAGATAGAGGTCGATCGCCTCTTTTTCCTCGCGGAAAAGGTACCCGAAACTGAGATCCTCCAGCTGGTTTTTCAGAAACGAAATCCCCAGCCGGCTCGCGATCGGGGCGTACACGACGAGAGTCTCTTCGGCGATCCGGTGCTGCTTGGCGGGGCTTAGAGCCCCCAGCGTCAACATGTTGTGCAGACGATCGCAGAGTTTGACGACGAGAACCCGAACATCTTCGATCGAGGCAATCAGCATTTTACGGAAAGAGAGAGCCGAGACGACCAGTTTCTGGTCCGAATCCGAGGGGATCAGCTGGGCGTCGCGGATCGTATCGATTTTGGTCAGCCCTTCGACGAGACGGGCGACGTCCTCGCCGTAATCGCGCTCCACGTCTTCAGACGTGATGTGGGTATCTTCGACGACGTCGTGCAACAGTGCGGCGATGACCATCGCTTCGTCCCCGGTGATGGCCGCCACGATGGAGGCAACGAGAACGGGATGGACGATGTAGGGTTCACCGCTTTTGCGGAACTGCTCCCGGTGCGCCGTGCGGGCGAATTCCAGGGCTGTCGTGATGGGTTTGGTAGGGGAAATAAGAGAATAGAGGTGTTCAACTGCCCCCTCGACGTCATTGATACGCTTGAGGGTCTCGATATCGATCGTGTTCAATGATGCCGCTTCGTGTCGTGAGATCAGGCCCGGTCTACGAACCCTTTGATGGTGACGAGCCCTTCGGCAATCTCCATCAAAGCGACGTCAGCGGCTTTGGCCTTTTTCATATCGACGTTGAGTTTCGTTACGGCGCCGTTTTGGAGCTCTTCGGAGCGTTTTGCGACGGCCAGGGCGAGCTGGTAGCGGTCGATGTTGGCTGTTTCCAGCGCTTTGGCAGTCAGTTGTTCGAGTCTCATGTTATTCCTTCGTTGAGATTTTATTTAACGATCGAGCAGCGCTCGAAGTTGCCCTGGATAATCTCCAGCAGGTTCCCCGGCGTGAACATGTCGCACACGATGATCGGGAGCTTGTTCTCTTTGGCCAGCGCGATGGAGGTGTCGTCCATCACCTTGATATGGTCCTGAAGCGCTTCGTCGTATCCGAGCGTCGGCAGTTTCACCGCATCGTCGAATTTTTTGGGGTCTTTGTTGTAAACGCCGTCGACTTTCGTCGCCTTGATGATCACTTCGGCCCCGATTTCGATGGCCCGCAGCGTTGCGGCCGTATCGGTCGTAAAAAACGGGTTCCCCGTTCCTGCGGCAAAAATGACGACCCGTCCGCGCTCGAGATGGCGGGTGGCGCGCCGGACGATGAACGCTTCGGCGATCTGTTCCATCTTGATGGCACTCTGAACACGGACGTGCATCCCTTCGTGTTCGCACGCTTCCTGCATCGCGATCGCGTTGATGACCGTTCCGAGCATCCCCATGTAATCCCCCGAGGTACGGCGGATGATACCGTCTGCCGCCGCCGTAACGCCGCGGATGATATTTCCCGCCCCGATGACGATTCCCACTTCGATCCCCGCATCCACGAGGGTTTTGATCTCCGTAGCGATGAACTTGAGGATTTTCGTATCGATGCCGTGGCCGTTTTCACCTGCCAAAGCCTCACCCGAGAACTTTACCAAAACACGCTTGTACCCCATGCCATCTCCTCTTTGAATTGCGCGTATTATACTTTATCGTCGCTTTAAGGTTGCTTTGATTACACTAGGGGAATTAACATCATTTGGTTACACAACGGACAAGGAAACGATGGAATGAAGTGGTTCGATGCCCTCCGCGCATGGATGTCGCCCCCGAAAGCGGCGAGGATTCCGCAGTACGGGAGGGGAATCCACGGGCTCCCCAACCCGAACGAACGGGAGCTGTTTGACGAGGCTTCCGAAGCCTTCATCCGCGGCGACAGGGTGGAGGGGTATTTTTGTTTTCTCTCCTCGCTCCTGCACGAGGGGAGCGATTTTCCCCTCCCCCACCTGCAGATCGAGCGCGGTGAACACGAAATCCGCTTTCGCCTGCTCCAGGGGAGCGCGCAGGTACAGGGAGTGATTACCCAAGACTCGCTCATGGCCCATGCCGACATCGCCCCGATCGAACGGCTGCACGTCGCGATCAAACGCCGTTTCCTCGAACGTAATTTCCAGCTCACTTACGCCCGTTTTACAAATACCGAAGGGGTTTTGCGCCTCGATATCCGGCTTGACAACGCGACGATCACCCCCCAGAAAATCTTTTTTCCCCTTCGCGAAATCGCTCTCAACGCCGATTTCGAAAAAGAGTTTATCGCCGCCGAGTTCGACGAATCGATCCTGCTGGAATTCGACCACGTCACCCCCCTCTCCGCAGAAAAAACGACGCGGATGCACGCGACGATGCGCGAATGGATCGCCCAGACCCGCCAGAGCCTCGTGGGCCTCCTCTCCAACGACAACAGCGGGATGGTTTCGTTCAGCTACCTCGCGCTGCTGCTGCAGATCGACTACCTGATGATGCCCCGGAAAAACCTCGCCAAAAAGATCAACGAAAAAATCAACGGCTACTTTCTCGACGACGAAAAACTGACCGAAGACAAAAACGCGGAACTCGAAACCTACCTGAACGAGCTCGATGCGATCGACCCCGAAACGTTCGGGCGGCAGTTTTACGGTGCCGCGTACACCTTTTCCCCCTTTGAACACGCAATGCACGACGAGATCGCTTCGTTTATCGACGAGTCACTGAACAAAGTGCGGTGGTACAAAAACAACCGTTCCCACTACGTCATCAGCGTCATCTACCGTTACATTTCCCTCTACGTCCTCTACAACTACGGCCTGCATCCCTCGCTGCGCGCGCTGATGCACCTGCACGTCGAAATCTACTGCAGCGACTTTTTCAGGGCCGAGGGGGAGGTCCCCCTCTACGACCCCCGGACCAGGACGTTTGACAAAAACCTCATTTTCCAGCGGATCGCCGAAGCGGTGGAACCCTATGCCCACCGCTACAAAGGGCTGCGTAATTTTGCCGAAGAGCTCAATTACGACGATCTGGACCATTTCAGCCACACTTTTTATCTCCAGATCAAAAATCTCGATTATACGGAGGTGTGAGGGTGAATCTCGCAACCCAGAAAATGGTAGAACACACCATCGAGAGCATCGTACAGATCACCACCCCCTACGGCAGCGGGAGCGGGTTCGTCTGCGAAGGGCTGATCGTCACCAATTCCCACGTCGTCGGCGGCCTCAAGGAGGTCCTCATCAGCACTAAAAGCCTCCCAAAATCGATCGGGAGCGTTGTCTATGACGATCCCGCATACGACCTGGCGTTTATCCGCTCGCCCCTGCCGCTGGTGTGCGAGCGGCCGCTGGTTCTGAACCTGGGGGAGGTGCATGATGGCGACACCGTCATCGCCATCGGCCACCCCTACGGGCTCAATTATTCAACGACCGAGGGGATCGTCTCCAAGGCTTCGCGGCTGCAGGGGGAGGTCGAATACATCCAGTTCGACGCGGCGATCAATCCCGGTAACAGCGGGGGGCCTCTCCTCAACGAAAACACCGAGGTGATCGGGGTCAACACCTTCATCATCCAAAATTCCAACAACCTGGGGTTTGCCCTTCCCGCCTACCTGCTCCACGAGTCACTCGTGCAGTTCAGTGAAAAAAACCGGGACAACCTGATCCGGTGCGTCTCGTGCAAAAACCTGATCGGCGAAGAGACGATTCAAAACGATTACTGCCCCCAATGCGGAACCCGCCTCGACGTCGCCAAACGGCGCCGCGAGGGGTACAAGCCCTCGGGGGTCGTCGCCCTCGTGGAGACGATCCTCGACACACTGGGGATCAACGTCACCCTCGCGCGCCGAAGCCAGCGAAGCTGGCGAAGCGAACAAGATTCGATCCGCATCGACATCAACTACTACGACAACGGGATCGTTATCGCCGATTCGCCGCTGTGCCGGATCCCCCGGCAGAACATCGAAGCACTCTACGATTTTCTCCTGAGCGAAAACGGCAAGCTTCAGCGGCTGCAGTTTTCGATCAGCGAAAATACGATCTACCTCTCCTACATTGTCGTCGATTCCTCCCTCACCCTCGCCCACGGTACCCAAGCGCTGGAAAAACTCTACCGCGAAGCTCCCCGCTACCAGCAGCTGCTGATCGGAAAATACGACGCCCTCGAACCCAAATACGACGAATTCGAATAAATCAACGCGTATTGATCTTTTCGGCGATCTCCTCTTTTTTGGGGAAATCGGCCCCCATGCTGATGATGAACGAGGAAGCTTCCTGCAACGTCAGGGTCGTGCGGATCGTCAGTTTTTCATCGACGATGACGGTGTAGCCGCTGGTGGGGTTGGGAGACGTCGGGATGAAAAGGACGCAGATGTTTGCCTGCCGGTTGAGCAGATAGGCCGGGACCCAGACGTCGGCTTTGGGGTATTCGACGAGTACGACCTCTTTACGCGTCCCGTCTTCCCCCCCCGAGAGCATCGTGGCGAGTTTTTTCGAGACCGAATAGACCGAGCGGATCGCGGGGATCTTTTCGAACAGGCTGTCGATGATCGAGACGAACATCGAGCGACCGTATTTTTCGATAGAGTAGCCCAGCGCGGCAAAGAGGACGATAACGAAGAGGATCAGGGCGACCGTCACCGCAAACGAGTGGGTGTACTGGTGGAGCGAGGAAAACGCGCTCACCCCGAGATCCTTGATGAAATTGACGACGATCAAAACGAGAATCAGGGGGAACAGGGAGAGTCCCCCCACGACGATATAGCGAAGAAGTTGCTGGATTTTGGTCCGGACCGAAGCGCGCATCTTATAACCTTGATAACAAATTGCAAAATTATAGAATATTTTTCGGTTCACTGCACTACAATAACGCGATATTTCAGGAGAAAGCATGAACCCATTTGCCGATTTTACCCTCAACCTCGATACTTTTATCGACGATCTGAATGCCCTGATCGACCGAAGCCGCCGCCGCGTCGATGAACTCCTCACGATCAGGGATAAAACCTATGCCAATTTTGTCCGGCCGTTCGATTTCATGGAAGAGGAACTCGAGCTCCTCTTCACCCCCCTCTCCCACATGAACGCCGTCAAAAATTCCGAAGAGACCCAGAAAGTCTACGCCGAAGCGCTCCCGATCCTCACCGAATATTCGACGTGGGTGGGGCAGAACCTCGAACTCTACGATGCGTTCAAGGCGATCCGGGAGAGAGAGTACGACGCCCTTAACGCCGAGCAACGCCGGATTCTTGATCTGAACATCCTCCATTTCGAGCTCGCCGGGGCCCATCTGGACAACGCTTCCAAAGAGCGGCTCGCCGCAATCAACCTCCGCAAAAGCACCCTCACGAACGACTTCTCCCAGAACCTCCTCGATGCGACGAACGCCTACGAGAAGATTCTCATCGACGAAGCCGACGTGGCGGGGATCCCAGAGAGCGACCTCGAAGCGGCCCGCTTCGAGGAGGACGGTGTCATGAAGTACCGCTTCACCCTCCAGTTTCCCTCCTACATCGCCTACATGACCTACGGTCCCAACCGCGCGGTGCGCGAGGAGCTCTACCGCGCCTACACGACCCGCGCCCCCCAAAACGAGGAAATCATCGACGAGCTCCTTTCCCTGCGCCAGGAGAGCGCGGCGCTGCTGGGATTCGAGAACTACGCCCAGTATTCGCTGGCCTCGAAAATGGCCCCCGATACCGGCGCGGTCCTCAGATTCCTGAACGAACTGATCGACGCCTCGCGTCCACAGGCCCAGCGGGAGATCGCCGAGCTCAAAGCGATCGCGGGGGATCTGGAGCTGCAAAGCTACGACACCGCCTTCTACGGCGAGATCCTCAAAAAAGCGCAGTACGACATCGACGAGGAGGAGTACCGCCCCTATTTCGAGCAGCGCTCGGTGATGGAGGGGATGTTTTCCTTTTTGCACGAGCTCTTCGGCATCCGGTTCGTCAGGGCCGAGGCGCCGCTGTGGGATGAGAAGGCGAGCGCGTATGATCTCTACGACGCAGAGCGCCTCTTCGCCCGCGTCTATTTCGACCTCGAAGCGCGCAGGCACAAACGGGGCGGGGCGTGGATGCACAATTTCGAGAGCCACTGCGAAGACCCGGAAGGGGAAGTCCACCTCTCCAGCGCTTTCGTCGTCTGCAACTTCCCCCCCTCCAGCGACACCTCCCCCTCGCTGCTGCGCCACGACGACGTCGTCACCCTCTTCCACGAGATGGGGCATACCCTCCACCACCTCATGAGCCGGGTCCGCGAGCGGGGAGTGAGCGGGGTGAGCGGCGTCGAGTGGGACGCGGTCGAGTTCCCCTCGCAGTTTCTGGAGAATTTCGCCTACGAGCCCAAGGTGCTCCGCCTCTTCGCCCGACACCACCAAAGCGGCGAGGTGCTCGGCGATGCAATGATCGAAAAACTGATCCGGGCCAAGAACTTCCAAAGCGCCCTGTTCATGCTTCGGCAGCTCGAGTTCGCCCTCTTTGATTTCGAGCTTCACAGCCGCCTCTACCAGAGAGAGGAGATCCAGAACCTCCTCGACTCCATCCGAAAACGGACCTCGCTGATCAAGCCCCCCGCCTACAACAAGTTCCAAAACGGCTTTTCCCACATCTTCAGCGGCGGCTACAGCGCGGGGTATTACAGCTACAAATGGGCCGAGGTCCTCAGCGCCGATGCGTACTATGCGATCGTCGATGAGGGGATCTTCGGAAGCGAGCTGGCCCGCCGGTACAAGGAGGTGATCCTGGGGCAGGGAGGCAGCCGGAGCATGCAGGAACTCTTCGTCGAGATGATGGGGCGCGAATGCGAGACGAAACACCTCCTGCGCCTCAGCGGGATCGAATGATGCGCTTCCTTGTCGTTTTGTTTTTTCTGTTCACCTCGCTGCTGGGAGGGACCCAAGTGAAAATCGCAACCTACAACGTTGAAAATCTGTTCGACCTGATCGACAACGGCACCGAATACGAGGAGTACATCCCCAACACGT
>CAZBIR010000039.1:0-3674 GCA_964491035.1 uncultured Sulfuricurvum sp. | reverse complement strand
CTGTTCGACCTGATCGACAACGGCACCGAATACGAGGAGTACATCCCCAACACGTCGTGGGGGTGGAACGCACCGATGCAGCGGATCAAACTGCGCAATACCGCTCGGGTCCTCAAAGACCTGGGCGCCGACATCGTGGGGCTGCAGGAGATCGAATCGGAACAGGCCCTCAAAGAGCTGCGCGCCGAACTGAACCGGGCGGGACTCTACTATCCCTACTACGCCTTCTCCCGCGGCAAGAACACGACCGTCTCCGTCGCGCTGCTGAGCCGCTACCCGATCAAAAGTATCCTCAACCACTCCCCCGGCGCCCACCGCGGATTCCGCAACATCATGGAAGCGAAAGTGGAGATCGAAGGGAAATTTTTACGGGTTTTCGTCAACCACTGGAAATCGAAAAGCGGCCCCGAAAGCAAACGGCTCCAGAGTGCAAAACTCCTCTCGCAGCGCCTTTCACAACTCGGCGGGCGGGAAGAATACATCCTGCTGGGGGATTTCAACTCCCACTACGAAGAGCACCGCACCTTCGTCAAAAGCCGCCGCCATAACGATACAAACGGGATCACGGGGATCAACCACATCCTCCGCACGATCGACGAGGCGGGCAATCCAATCACCTACGAAGCCCTGCGCCGCTGCACGGGGTGCATCTATAACCCCTGGTACGAGCTCCCCGCATCGAAACGGTGGAGCCACCAGTACAAAAAACAGTATGAGGGGCTCGATCATATCCTGATCCCACCGTCGATGGCAGATGGCAAAGGGTTCGAATACCGCCGCGGATCGTTTGAGCGCTTCGAGCCTCCCTACCTGTTTTACAAAGGAAAAATATACCGCTGGCAGCAAAGCCGCAGCCGGCCCAAACACCATACCGGGGAGGGGTACTCCGACCACCTCCCCGTTTCGGCGGTTTTTGACATTCGCTGATTTTCCGTTATAATCGTTTCATGCGACTGAACGGACTAACGCGATATCTCATCTATCAGCTCTATCATGCCCGCATGCTGCTCGAAGAGATCACCCGCAGCGGCGAAAGCGAACGGGTCCACGATTTCCGGGTTTCCCTGCGACGGGTACGCTCCCTGATCAAACTGTATCTGCACGAAAGCGTCCCGTTTCCCGCCGAGCTCAAATCGGCCGTCCGATCGACCAATGCGATCCGCGAACTTGACGTCCTGATCGAATCGATCGATCCTGCCCTCTTCCCCAAAACCCTCAGACTGCTGGGGGAATTACGGCGCAAACACTTTCGCAAGCGCTTCACCGGAGCCTTTCGCAACGAAGCGTTTTGCTCGCTCAACCTCTATTACGATGCCCTCTGCGACGCCAACCTCGATATCTCCGCCGAGCACCTGATCGCCACTGTCGAAACCCGCTATCTCGCCGGGGTAAAAAAGTATGGGGAAATCAACGAGAAAACATCCCAGGAGGAGTTGCACAAATTGCGGGTCGACTTCAAAAACATCCGCTACGGGCTCGAATTTCTCCGCGCCGAAAAATTTGCCGACGAAAAAGAGAAGATTGCGGAGTGCAAAAAAATCCAGAATACCCTCGGGGCGGTGCAGGACGCCTACAACCAGGTCGATTGGCTACGAAAACTCTCCCGCAGCCATCCCAATGCCGAGACGAAACGGCTCCTCCAGGAGCGGAAAAAAGGGCTCAAGAAGCTCAAAGCCGCCAGTCGATCGGCGCTATCCCCTGCTCCAGCAGGTAGCCGTTCGCCCGGCTGAAGGGTTTCGAGCCGAAAAATCCCCGGTACGCCGAGAGGGGCGAGGGGTGGGGAGCGCGAAGGATACAGTGTCTGCGCGGGTCGATGAGGGCAGCTTTTTTCCCCGCGGGAGCTCCCCAGAGGATGAAAACGATGTGTTCGCGCCGTTCACTGAGGGTGCGGATCACCTGGTCGGTGAACCGCTCCCACCCCTTCTCCTTGTGCGACAACGGCTCCCCGGCACGAACGGTGAGGAGGGTGTTGAGCAGCAGCACCCCCTCCTGCGCCCAGTGGCTCAAATCTCCGCTTTTAGGGTAATCGCAGCCGATATCATCGACGAGTTCCTTGAAAATGTTCTGCAACGAAGGGGGAAGCGCTACGCCATGCCGGACGGAAAACGAAAGACCGTGCGCCTGCCCCGGACCGTGGTAGGGGTCCTGCCCGAGAATCACCGCCTTGACTTTATCAAAAGGGGTCGAGTTGAACGCGTTGAAAATCTCGCTTCCGCGGGGGTAGAGCGTATGGAACCGTTTCTCTTCCAGGAGAAAGTTTTTGAGCTCCCCCATGTAGGGGTGGGCAAACTCGGCGCCGAGAACCTCTTTCCAGCTTTCGTGGATCTGCGCGGATACCGCCATTATTTGAGAAAGTCGTCTTCGAAGATCACCATCTCGTAGACGCTCCGCTTCGTCACCAGCGATTTTTCGTGGGGGACGCCGGAGGTGTTGCGCAGGCGGGAAAGTTCGGCGCGCATTTCGGCCATTTCCTGCTCCATCATCTCCATTTTGTCCTTCAGACGCATCACGACGTCGACCCCGGCGAGGTTTACCCCCAACTCACGGGTGAGGCGGAGGATCGTTTTAATCTTCTCGATATCGCGCTGCGAATAGAGGCGAATCCGCCCGTCGGAGCGTGAAGGGGCGATCAGGTTTTCACGCTCGTACTGGCGCAGCGTCTGGGGGTGGATATCGAGGATTTTGGCCACGATGCTGATCATATAAACGGGTTCGTCATAGTGGTGCATGGTCTACTCCTGCGGAAGCGATTGTTTCATCTGCTCTGCGAGGGCGGGATCGATCTTGTCCACACTCGGCAAAACGATGTTGGCTTTGAGGTACAGGTCGCCCCGCACCCCGCTTTGACGGTTCATGACTCCCATCTCCCTGAGGCGGAAGCGTTGGCCGTTTTTGGTATTTTCGGGGACTTTCAGGGTCACCTCTTTCTCCAGCGTCTGGACGCTCACCTTGCCGCCGAACAATGCCGCGTAGAGGGGGACGTTGAACGTCTTGACAAGGTTGTCCCCCTCCCGCTCATAATCGGGGTTGGCGGCGACATCGATCCGCAGATACAGATCACCGACCTGTCCCCCGGCCCGTTTCCCCTTGCCGCGGACACGCAGCTTCTCGCCGCTCTTGATCCCGGCGGGAATTTTGATATCAAAACTCTCTCCCGAGAGGCTGATCGTGTGTTTCCCCCCCAGCACCGCGACGGCAAAGGGGACGGTGACGTTGGCATCGATATCGAGGTTCATCCCTCCGAATCCGCCGCCAAATCCCGCATTCCCGAAACCGCCGAAACCGCCGCCTCCAAAGCCGCCCCCGCCAAAACCGCCGCCTCCGCCGAAAATGTTACGGAGAATCTCGTCGAGATCGACGTTCCCCCCCTGCCCCCGGGCGAAATCGTGGAAATTCTGCCCGCCGAACATCGCATCGCCATACTGGTCGTACTTGGCCCGTTTCTCCTTGTCGCTGAGAACTTCGTAGGCGGCATTGATCTCTTTGAACTTCTCTTCGGCCTTGGGATCCTTGTTGACGTCGGGATGGTACTGGCGCGCCAGTTTGCGGTACGCTTTTTTGATCTCGGCATCGCTGGCGCCGGGCGAAACTTCGAGGGTAGTGTATAGACTTTTTGACATGGCTGGTTCCTGCTAAAACGGTTGGGTGTTTTCTGGAAAAAATTATAGCATTAA
>CAZBIR010000038.1:0-19960 GCA_964491035.1 uncultured Sulfuricurvum sp. | reverse complement strand
ATGTTTCTACAACCGATCGATTTCGCGCAACTGTACCGCGACCATAAAGCCGCCACCGATTTCAAGGGCAAAAGCAGCGCCGACTGGGACGACAAATCCTCCGACATGGCCGTCTCGGTGATCAACAGCCCCTATGTGGACGAATTCATCTCCCGGATGAATCTTGGCGGAGACGAGGTCGTCCTCGACATCGGCTGCGGACCCGGAACTCTCGCCGTCCCGCTGGCCAAACGGGTGCGGGAGGTGATCGCCATCGACTTCTCGCGCGGGATGCTGGACGAACTCGAAGCCTACGCCGCGCGCGAAGGGGTGAGTAATATTAAAACCTATCATATCGGGTGGGAAGACGACTGGAGCGCACTGCCCCGTGCCGACATCGTCGTCGCGTCGCGCTCGATGGAGGTCGCCGACATGGAGGCCGCCCTGCGAAAAATGTCCTCTCACGCGGCCAAAGCCTGCTACCTTACCTACAAGGTCGGGGGGAGCTTCGTCGACATGAACATCCTCGACTTCATCGGCAAAAAGGTGACGACCAAGCCCGACTACTGGTACATCCCCCTCCTCCTCTACGCGCAGGGCTACCTCCCCCGGATCGACTACATCGAGACGGGGCGCGGCAGCGTCCGCGCGGGGAGCGCCGACGAGTTTGTCGAATCGCTCATCTGGAGCGTCCACCACCTCGACGAAGCGCAGCAGGCCAGGGCCCGCGAGTACTACGAAAAGGTCATCGTCGGAGAAAACCGCCCGCCCCGCGCGGTCAACTGGGCGTTCATCGGCTGGGAGACTGCCCAATGATCCTCCTGAGCGACTTTGAACTCGAAAGCCTTCTGGCCGAAGACGTCCCCTACGGCGATCTTACGACGACTTCCCTCGGGATCGGCGACCGACGCGCCCGTATCACCTTTGCTACCCGCGAACGTCCCCTCGTCGTCTCATGCATGGAAGAAGCGGTACGATTGTGCGGACTCTACGGATTGGAGATTGAGGGTTTTGTCAAATCCGGTACCCTCATCCCACCGCAAAGCATTTTTTTGGAAGCACGCGGCGAAGCGGGGAACGTCCACCGTATCTGGAAAAGCGTCCAGAACCTCCTCGATTACGCGAGCGGGATTTCGACCTATACCCGTGAGGCGGTCCTTCTGGCTCGCAGCGTCAACCCTGACATCGTCGTCGCCACAACCCGCAAGACGACCCCTTTTACGAAAAAAATTGCCATCAAGGCAGTCGAATCGGGCGGCGGGGTTGCGCACCGTCTGGGACTCTCCGAATCAATTCTCATCTTTGATTATCACCGTGTTTTCTTCCCTGCCGAAGAGGCATTGGCCGAAGCGCTCAACCACGCCAGAAAAGCCAATCCCGAGAAAAAGATCGTCATCGAAGCCGCCGACATCGCCGAAGCCCTGAAATTCGCCCGCCTCGGAGCCGATATTCTCCAGTTGGAGAAGTTCCCCCTCACCCAGCTCGCCGATGCCGTCCGGATACTGCGCGCCGATTATCCCCATATTACCCTGATCGCAACGGGGGGAATCAGTGCCAAAAACATCGCCGAATACGCCGCGACCGGGGTCGACATGATCGTCACCTCCTCCCCCTACAGCGCCCAGCCGGCGGATATCAAAGTACGGATCGAGCCAGTATGAACACCCTAAGCGCCACCCTCACCGCCATCACCGCAAGCTCCCACCTCGCCTGCCTCAGCGCCGCCGTCGGGGAGGAAACGTTTCACCTCCTCCTCGCCGAACCGTTTCATGAGCCTCTCGGCACCCCGCTCACCCTCGCGTTCAAGGAGACCGAGGTGATCCTCGCCGCACACGCATCCCCCTGCACTGCCAACGGCGCCTACGGGACGATCCGATCCATCCGCAGGGGGGACGTTTTGTGCGAAGTGGCGTTTGACTACGGCGATCTCCTCCTGCACGCCCTCGTCCCCACCCTCACGTTCGATCCGCTGGGACTGGAGGTCGGGATGCGGGTCGCCTGGGCCGTGCAGCCCTCTGAAATCTCCCTGCTGCGAGGTCGCGATGGAATCTGATTTTCTCCAAACGATGGCGCTGACGTTCAAGCTCGCCGGGATCACGACCGTGATCCTCCTCATCGTCGGGATCCCCCTCGCGGCATTCCTGGCCTATTCGACCATGCGGTTCAAAAGCGTCGTCGAGACGGTCGTCTCGATGCCCCTCGTCCTTCCCCCCTCGGTGCTGGGGTTTTACCTCCTCCTCGCGTTCAGCCCCGCCTCGGCGATCGGGGAGTTTCTCACCTCGCAGGGGATTCGGCTGGCATTCAGTTTCGAAGGGCTCGTGATCGGCTCCGTCCTCTTTAGCCTCCCCTTCATGGTCCACCCGATCCAGTCGTCCCTCTCGCAGGTCCCCCGCTCCATCTTCGAGGCCTCGTATACGCTGGGCAAATCGAAACTGGAGACGATGGCGCGAGTGATATTGCCGATGATCCGGGGGGGACTCGTCTCGGGGATCGTCCTCTCCTTCGCCCACACCGTCGGGGAGTTCGGCGTCATCCTGATGATCGGGGGGAACATCCCGGACGAGACCCGCGTCGCCTCGATCGCGATCTACGACGAAGTCGAATCGCTCAACTACGCCCTCGCCCACCAGTACGCCCTCACCCTCTTCGTCGTGACGTTCGCGATACTGCTGCTCGTCTACACCCTCAACAAAAAATCCCTGGGGGGGATCCGATGATATCACTCAATATCAAAAAACGGCTCGACACCGCCGAGGGGCCGCTGGAGGCCGCGTTCGACCTCTCGATCCGCGACGGCGAATTCCTAACCCTCTTCGGCCCCTCGGGGGCGGGGAAAACGACCCTGCTGCGCTCCATCGCGGGGCTTGAAACGCCTGATGAGGGGGTCGTTACGGTGGGGGGCGAGGTTTGGTTCGACAGCTCCCGCAGAATCAATCTCCCGCCGCAGAAGCGCAGTGTCGGGTTCGTTTTCCAGGACTACGCCCTCTTCCCGACGATGAGCGTCCGCGATAACCTCCTCTTCGCCGCCGAAACCCCCGAACAGCAACGTGGGGTCGACGAGCTCCTCGCCATGGTCGAGCTGGACGCCCTCGCCGCGCGCCGCCCGGGCACCCTCTCGGGCGGGCAGAAACAGCGGGTCGCCCTCGCCCGCGCCCTCGTGCGCCGTCCGAAAGTGCTGCTGCTCGACGAGCCCCTCTCAGCACTCGACCCCGCCATGCGGAGCAAACTCCAGAACGAACTGGCCCTGATCCACGAGCGGCTGGGGGTGAGCACGGTGCTGGTGAGCCACGACATCGCCGAGACGGTCAAGCTCGCCGACCGCCTCGCTTCGGTCCGCTCCGGCCGGATCGAGCGGGTCTGCCCCCCGATGGAGTTCTTCGGCTCCCATACCCTCAGCGGCAAACTCCAGCTCGTGGGGGAAATCCTCAAGATCGAAACGGACGAGCCCGTCTGCGTCGTGACGCTGCTCGTGGGCTCCTCGGTCGTGCGGACCGTCACCGCCGCCGCGGAAGCTGCGCAGCTGAAAGTCGGAGAACATGCTATCATTTCATCCAAAGCGTTCAACCCGATTCTGCTTCCCATCCAAATCCCGAAGGAAACCCCATGACCATCACGAAAAACACCATCATCACTCTCGATTACACCGTCACCACCCCCGAAGGACACATGGTCGACGAAGGCCAAGAGCCGCTCATCTACGTACACGGCGGTTACAACAACATTTTCGCCCCCATCGAAGCGGGCCTTGAGGGGAAATCGGTTGGGGATTCGTTTGAAATTTCCGTTCCCGCCGCCGAGGCGTTCGGCCTCTACGACGATACCCTCGTAGTCACCGAATCGCTCGAAAACCTTCCTGAAGATATCGAAGTAGGAATGCAGATCGAAGGGCACATGGAGGGGAACGAGGACGACATGCTCCTCTACATCGTCCAAAAGGTCGCCGATACTCACGCCGTTCTGGACGCCAATCATCCTCTCGCGGGAATCGATATGGTTTTCAGAGGAAGCGTCAGCGAGATCGTCCCTGCCGATGAGGAGACGATTCAACGTTTACTGGAGCATTCACACGATCATCACTGATCGTCGTGACGAATGATATTCAGGCTGTTTTGGTAAAAAAAGAGCGCACAAGTCGCCCTATTCCCCGGATGAGAGCAAAGAGAAGGTAAACTCCCCCGGCGTAGAGCAGAGGGTGCAGATGAGTGCCCGAGGCTTTCATCCGCGCAAAACGCTCTTGCGGAGCGCTCAACAAGTCGGGGTGAAGAACCGCGGCCAGAATCACGAGGATCGCGCCGAAGAGGAGCGCTTCGCGCAATACCCGTCGCGCCATCTTACATCAGCCCCCGCATCATCAGGTGCCAGTACATCGGCTTGAGCATATAGAGGTCAAACGCCCACCAGATCCACCGCTCTTCGCCCACCGCAAGGGGGAACGAAGGAGCCGCGCCGTCGTAGTTGAACTCGGCGAGAATGATCTTGCCGTACTGCGTTTTGAGCGGGCAGACGGTGTAGCCGTCGAATTTCTGGGTCAGCTCTTTTTTCTCCATCTGCGCGATCAGGTTGGCTACCATGATCGGCCCGTGGTGACGCGCACTTCCCCCCGTTTTCCCCAGAGGGATACCGCACACGTCCCCGATTCCGAAGACGTTGGGGTAGCGACGGTGCTGGAGGGTTTCACGATCGACTTCGAGCCACCCTTTCGCCGAGCCTTTCTGCCATCCCAGCGGCGAATTCACAACCGCATCGGGGGCACTCATCGGCGGAACGACGTGGAGGAAATCGTACGCAATCTCGACGCGGTCGATCTGTTCGATCATCTCGTACTCTTCGAGGTCCTCATCGTATTCCCCCTGCACTTCGTATTTGTGCTCGAAGGTGGCGATTTTCTTCTCGGCGTCTACCGCGACGAGGTTGTGGCCGAATTTGTTCGTGATGTTGCCATAACGGGGCTGGACCACTTTTTCGAGGGTTTCGTTCACCTCGGGAACCCCGAAGAGCTTCTCACCCGGCGTCGCGTAGATGAAGTCGGCGCTCAGGCCGTCTTGCTTGAGGAAATCATCCGCGAGGTAGAGGATCTTCTGGGGCGCGCCGCCGCATTTGATCGGGGTGGAAGGCTGGGTACAGATGACACGGGGCTTCCCTTTTTTGGCCGCTTCCCTGACGTCGTTGAACCACTGCCACGTGATGCTGCCGCCATCGGCGGTCCCCTTTTCGAGATCGTTCAGATAGACGCTGGAAATCCCGTTTTTACCGATCATGTCGGTACTCAGCCCCTCGATTTTTTCATAGTGGTACTGGATTCCCGTCGCAACGACGAGGAAATCATAGGCGACAACCTCCCCTTTGCGGGTCGTTACCGTGTTGTTGTCCGGGTCGAACGTCGCGACTTCGTCCTTGATCCATTTGACGTCGTCGGGGATCATATCCTTGTTGCTGCGGACGATGTCCTCGTAGGTGTATTCACCCGCCGCCATGAACACCTGGCCGGGCTGGTAAAGGTGGGTTTCGTTAGGGGCGATGAGGGTAATGTCGGGGTTGCTGAGGGCTTTGCGCAGGCGGGCCATCGCCATGATCCCCCCCGCACCGCCGCCGACGATGACGATTTTCCCCGCGGCATCCGATGCCGAAGCGGCCGTAACGGCCGTTCCGGAGGCCAGTACGCTCGCCGCGATCGGCGAAAGCCCCATAAATTTGAGCGCCTCGCGGCGGCTCATCCCCGAGCGGATCTCGTCCATCAGGTTCTGATCGAGTTTTGACATGAAAATTCCTTAGTATTTGTAACGGACAAAGACGCGCAACTCTTGCGAATCGTCAAGATTTGGCGCTTCCGGATCGTCCCAGTAACACGTAGTATTTGCGCGATACTTATGATCAAGATAAGTGTATCGAATCTGTGCTGACAGATTTTTTCCAACGATGGGAATATTCCAATATCCTTCGTACGCGTTTCCTCTGGTAGCAATTTTGGAACCGATCGTGGTGTCTTCTGCCCACGTCATCGGGGTCCAGTATTTGCTGCCATAGTTGTATTCGAGGCCGAAACGTCCCCCGTCACTGATCATGTCGGGGAAGAGAAACCCCGCCCAGAAGCTGTATCCGGTTTTGTTTTCAGCCGAGCCGAGCATCCGGTAACCGTGGTCGGGATCGGTCATGCTCAACGCGGCGCTGGCAAATAGGGTCGACTCTTCGAGGAACTCGTTATCCTCGCCCAGACCGTCAAGCTGGTACGATACCGCGGCAAGATGGGTGGTCCCCGATGCGGTCTTGATTTCGGTCGTGAGCCCGTCATCAGAAGGTTTTTCCCCCTTGGAATTCAGAATCATCGAATACTGTGCCATCAGCTTGTGCTGGCCGTCGTCGTAGACCGACATCGGCAGAACGACGAAATCGACCTGGTTGTCTTCCCCGGCGGTATCGATGTAGGGATTGGTCGTGATGCTCCGCTCAGCCGGATCGTGGGCGCGGCCGTAGACCACTTTGAGGTACGATCCGGGGAGGAACACCTGATCGAGATCGAACTGGACCATCGCCCCGTCCACTTCCATGTTGGTGATGTGGGCCAGCGGAGAGCCGGGCTTGGCCGTCCCTTCGCGGTGGTTGGCCAGGAATCCGTCGGTCGCGGCGCGCCGCCCGACGCTGAAACTCATCGGAACGTCCCAGTCGTTTCCGAATTTGTAGACGAAATAGGCCTGACGGATCCGGACGTCGACGTCGTTGGGGCGGGAGCTCTCCTGCCAGATTTTATCTTCGGCCGCCGTCGTATCGGCGCCCCAGTTGTAATAAGCCGCCAGCTGGCCGTAGAAGAAGAGATCGTCGTTGACTTTGGATCCCATCCCCAGCCAGAGCCGGTTGGTCAGCAGCGAAGGGTTACGGTGTTTTTTCCCCGCATCCGAACCGTTGTTGTAGGCGCGGGTGTAGGTGTTACCGGCAATTTTAGAGCGTTTTACCGCGTCATCGGTGTAATTGTAGGCGGTGTTATGATACGCCGAGCGGAAATCGAGGTCCCATTTGATGTTGTCGTTGGCGCTCTGGGCGTTGACGCGGGAGAGCATGTCGCTCTGGGCGGTCTGCTCCTCCTTGATCTCCTGGAGGGTGGTCCGGGTCTGTTCGAGGGTCGTTTTCGTCTCGGTCCGGATGAGCCCCTGCGCTTTTTCGAGCTGTTCGATCCGTTCCATCAGTTTCTGGATCTGCGCCTGCAACGCCGCTTCGTCACCCATCAGGTTACCCGCGACCGCCATGGCGGCAATCAAAGAGAGGGTCGTTTTTTTCATTCTTTTTCCTTAAGTTGTCTTGCTCAGCTCTTACGCGTCCCGCGCGGTCTAGAAGATATCAGGGTGCTGGATGGGAGGTGCGGAAGAATCAGAGAGAAGATAGTGCGAACCCGAGGGTCCGCAAACGCCATTTAGCAAGAAGGGATGTTACCGCTGTCTTTGGCGTATTCGTGGACGAAATCGTAAAGGTGTTCTTCGACTTTTTTGTATTTGTCGCCTTCGAAGAACGCTTTGCCTTTGGGGCACGCTTCGGTCATTTTCTGGCTCAGCGTGCCGGCTTTGTACGCTTTGTCCCATTCGGCCTGTTTGAATTTCGCCGCGAAAACGGCACCGCTCATTCCGCACGTCTCTTTGAGGTTCTTTTGGTAGAGTTTGATCCCTTTTTGCGCATCCGCAAAAGAGGTGGTCGCCAGCACAGACATTCCCAGCAGTGCAGCCATCGCTACTTTATTCAGTTTTTTCATGGGGTTTCCTTTTGATCGTTATCACTTATCGGATAGGCCTAAACGGCACCGGATTTAAAACCCGGGAATGATACCTTCTGAAAAATAAAGATAATCTGAAGTTAATATTTGTATTATATGATGTTATTATTATTGATTTTTTTCGTCATCCCTTCCGCTTTGACATTTCCACATCAAAAACAACAATGACGATTAAATATATCATACTACTTGACTTTTATCGTCAACGGAATTATAATACTGTCAGAACAAAAACAAAAGGAGCCATTATGATCGTCGCTATCCCCGTAGCCTCTGAACAAGCCACAAGACCGCTTGCGGCCGACCTGCTAAATGCAGCCGGCTTTGCCCTTAGAAACCAGGATGAGTCTTTTCTGCCGATGGATCTCGGCTGTGAAAGAGATATCGCCCGCACCCTGATCGCCCACGATGTGAGCGTTCTTATCACCCCTCAGATCAGTCTGGAAGCGTTTGTCCTGCTCAAAACCTACGGCGTCCGCGTTTACGCCGCCCAGGGGGGCGACGAAGCAAGCGTTTGGAGCGATTTCGAAGCCGGAACGCTTCGGGAAGTGAAGGCCGCCGATTACCCCGCGTGTTTCGGCCGTTCACATGCGATTTTCACGGAATCGGCGCTAAGCGCCTAAAGGAGCGGGGATGAAACACGTCACGATCATCGGAGGGGGTATCGCCGGGGTGGAAGCAGCGATCTACTATCGCAAAGAGGGGTTCGAGGTCGAGCTGATCAGCGATCGCAGCTACGTCTTCATCTATCCCATCGCGATCTGGATCCCCGTCCAAACAACCCGCTTTGATGACGTCGCGTTTTCGCTCGACAAGCTTGCTCATCGCCACGGTTTTACCCTCACCGTCGATCGCGTCACGGCGATTTCGGCGGCCGATCGAACCATCACCCTCGAAGAGGGGGGCGTGCGCAGAACCGAGCACCTGATCATCGCCACCGGAGCCTCAAAAATGAAGCACGAAGGGATCGAACACACCCTCTCGATCTGCGGCGCACCGGAGCAGTCGATCCTCCTCAAAGAGAAAATCGAGGCCCTCGTCGCCAAAGGGGGAGGGAAAATCGCATTCGGTTTCGGGGGCAACCCCAACGATCCCAGCGGCGTGCGCGGGGGGCCGGGGTTCGAGCTTTTCTTCAACCTCCACCACCACCTCAAAAAACTGGGGATCCGCGACAAGTTCGAGATGACCTTCTTCGCCCCGATGCCTTCCCCCGGGGCGCGGATGGGGGAAAAAGCCCTCAGATTGATGGAGACGATGTTCGCCCGCAACCGCTTCGCGACCCGCTACGGCAAAAAGATCAGGCGTTTCGAAGCCAACGGCGTCGTGTTCGAGGACGACAGCCGGCTCGAGAGTGATCTGATCATGTTCATCCCCGCCGGGGACGGTCCGGAGCTGATCAGGAACAGCGATCTGCCCCGGAACAACGCCGGATTCGTCCGCATCGACAACCACTGCGAAATCGAGGGGGTCAAGGGGTGGTACGCGATCGGCGATGCCGCCGCGCTGGAGGGTCCCGACTGGAAAGCCAAGCAGGGGCATATCGCCGAGGTGATGGCCCGCAACGCCGCCCACAACAGCGCGATCGACGCGGGGCTCAAAACGGGCGAGAAAAAAACCTACCGCGACCACCTCAACATCCTGTGCGTCATGGACATGGGCAACGGGGCCGGGTTCGTCTACCGCGACGACAAAAAGGCCCTCCTCATCCCGATGCCCCTCGTCGGCCACTGGCTCAAGATCTTCTGGGGGTGGTACTACAAACTCTCCAAAATGGGATACATCCCCCGTATCCCGGGGATGTGATGAAATTTCTTGTCCCTGTTCTGGTTCTCTTTCTTCTCACCGGGTGCATGGAACGGCCTATCTACAGCGAAATCTCCGATAACGGACGGATCGGCCATCCCCCCGCGAGGGTAGCCCTCACCGACCCGACGGGGAATCTGAAAACCTCACTGACCATCGATGAAGAGAGCCCGACCAAAATCGAGGTGTATATCCACCGCGCCATGTGCGCCAGCGCCTCGACCCGCGCACTGGGAAGCGATTTCGACGGCTACGTCCGGATCACGATATTCGAAAAAGGCCAGATGATCGCCCGCGCCCAGATGGATTACAAAGGGGAACCCTCCCCCGAAACGGTCCAGAAAATTTACGACACCCTGATCCAGAAATTGCAATGGCAAGGCTTAGTTACGAAGCGTCGCGACGAGGCGTGAGGGGAAAATAAGCGCGTCGAGGGCATCGTGGATCGAGCCGAAAAGGGCGTCGGACGCGATCAGTGCACGTGTGCTGAGCCCCTCCTCCTGCATCAGGGCAAACCCCAGTGCCGCCTCGGCGAGCATCAGGGCGTCGTTGCGGCCGTTTCCGACCGCGACGCACCCCTCTTTCCCCAGTGAGCCGATAAAAGAGCGTTTCTCCTCATCCTGAGCCTCTTTGCCGATGACATGGACCTCAACCCCCATCGCCGAACACTGCGCGTGGACCGAACCGTAGGTATCGGCCGTGATGACGTGGACCTTCACGCTTTCGGAAAGTTTTTCGAGCTTCTCCCGTACCCCTTCGTAAACGACTCCGTTGCAGGCGATCGTTCCGTTATAATCGAGGACGAGGTGCTCGATCTCCAGCGCTTCCATGCCGGGTATTTCCAATGTCAACATGGTGTTCCCTTAAATAATATGTCCGACTACGGCATCGATATCGGCCGCCTCGGTGATCTCGACGTTGATGCCGCTCCCTTCGATGTTGCGCCGTATCCCCTCGCCGATTGATCGGACGACGAGGATGTCCCCCCCTTTGAGGAGCGGCGGGATGATCCGCCCGGCCGCCATCCCCGCCGCACTCGCATCGTCGAGGATCTCCACCCCTTTGTTCACCAGTTCCCGATAAAGCGGGTTTTCCCTGTAAGCGATGGAGAGGATGGAACCGTTTTCCACCCTGGCAAAAGCAAACTGCTTCGCGGTGAGAAAATAGGGGTGGATATCGGAACGGCTGTTCGTGGGGAACACGACGGTGAAACTTTGTTTCTCCTCTATGAGCGATATCCCCTTGCCAAACATCACCATCTCGGCCATCTTTTTGCGCGCCCGTTTGATGAGCTTGGCAAACGTCGGGCGCGACACCCCCAGCGCAGCCGCGCACTCTTCCTGGTAAAGCCCTTTGAAATCGGCCAGTACCATCGCTTCGAGCTCATCCGCGCTCAGAGAAAGGATCTCTTTGGGCTTGCACGTAAGAGGGCCGTAGGAAAAACAGGTCGGTTTGATCGAATAGTTCCGTTTTCTGTTCATGCTGAACCTTTAAGTTTACATTTGTAAATCATAGTCTGATTTTTCCCAACACCACCTTAAACAGGAATCAGGGGAGAAATAAAAAATAGATTACTCTAAATTATTATAGTGATAAGTAAAAATTAAAGTCTGTTTTATTTTACATATGCTAAATTACTGCATGATGTTTTTAACAAATAGAAAATAAAAAGTGGTTCTAAGCGACGCCTGTTTCCTCCTTCGCAGGCGTCACTTATGCCCATTTTGGAAAACCCGCCGAAACGGTTTCGGTGCGTGATGAGACAGTACGGTTTCAGGATGGGTAAAAATCACATCAAAGGATTTGGTATGATCGCCATACCCCTCAAAACCGATACCCCCCAAAGCGCCCTCGCCCCCCTGTTCGGCAAAGCCAAATGGTTTGCCCTGATTGATCAGAACGGAGAAATCACGTTCTGGCACAATACCCTCCAAAGCGGCCGCGAGGTCGTGAACCACTTCAAAACTCTCGGCGTCACCCGCGTCGTCTTTCAGGATATGGGGGGGAACCCCTATCTGATGCTCAGTTCTGCCGGGATCGAATGCTACCACGCGGGGCATGGGCGGATCCTCCTCACCGAAGCGCTTGATTTTATGAAAAAAGGCTCCCTCATCCGGGTCACTCCGGAGAACATGGCCGAATACGTCGAACGCCCCCACCGCCACCGCAAAGAGGAACATCAGCATCTCCACCACTGCGGCGAACACCACCATCATGTCCATCACGGACACGGACACCATGCTCATGGGCACTAAAACCTCCCTCCCGCGACGGATCGTCGATCTCTACGTCGAAGGGTTCCGCTCCATGAGAGTGGGGCGGCAGCTATGGTTGCTGATCGCGATCAAACTGCTGATCCTCTTTGGGGTGATGAAAGTGTTTCTCTTCCCCAACGTCCTCAAAACGGAGTTTGATACCGACACCGAGCGCAGTGCCCACGTTCTCGAAAATCTCACAAAGGAATAACCGATGGAAACCCTCTCGTACGAATTGGTAGATTGGTCGCGCGCGCAATTCGCCCTCACGGCCCTCTATCACTTCCTCTTTGTCCCGCTCACCCTGGGACTCTCATTTATCGTCGCGATCATGGAGACGATTTATGTCAAAACCGGTGATGAAAAATGGAAAACCATCACCCGCTTCTGGATGATGCTCTTTGCGATCAATTTCGCGATCGGGGTCGCCACGGGTCTGATCATGGAGTTCGAATTCGGAACCAACTGGTCGAACTATTCGTGGTTCGTCGGGGACATCTTCGGTGCGCCGCTGGCGGTCGAGGGGATTTTGGCGTTCTTTTTGGAATCGACGTTTTTTGCCGTCATGTTTTTCGGCTGGAACAAGGTGAGCCGTGGTTTCCACCTCCTCTCCACATGGCTGGTTGCGGTGGGATCGAACCTCTCGGCGTTCTGGATCCTCGTGGCGAACGGCTGGATGCAGTACCCGGTCGGGATGGTCTTCAACCCGGACACCGTCCGCAACGAAATGGCCTCTTTTTGGGACGTCGCCCTCTCCCCCGTCGCGATCGCCAAATTCCTCCACACGATCGGAAGCGGCTACGTCATCGGGGCGCTGTTCGTCGTCGGGATCTCCGCATGGCTGATCTTGCGGGGACGCGACGTCATCGAAGCGAAACGCTCGATGGTGGTCGGTGCCAGCTTTGGCCTCATCGTCTCCATTTTCCTCGCGGTGAGCGGCGACGAGTCAGCCTACCAGGTCGCCCAGCACCAGCCGGTGAAACTGGCTGCGATGGAGGGGTTGTACAAAGGGGAAGAGCGTGCGGGGATCGTCGCGTGGGGTATCCTCAATCCCGACAAAGAGATCGGTGACGATCGTCCCGAATTTCTCGGAGACATCACCATCCCCTACGCCCTCTCGTTTTTAGGGTATCACGATATCGATGCTTTTGTTCCGGGGCTGGACGATCTCGTCTACGGCAATCCGGGGCATAACATCGAGAGCGCGACGGAGAAAATCATGAAAGGGCGGATCGCTCTCGATGCCCTCCAAGAGTTCAAAGAGGCCAAAAAAGCGGGAGACGAAGCAGCCATGGCAGCAGCCAACGAAAAGCTCCAACAGTATATGAGCTACTTCGGCTACGGTTACCTCCAAGAGCCGACCGACATCGTACCCCCCATCGCCATCACCTTCTACAGTTTCCACGTCATGGTGGGTCTGGGGATGTGGTTTATCGTCCTTTTTCTCGTCGTCCTCTATCTGCTGATGGCCAACGACATCACCCGCTTCCGCAAGGTGCTGTGGGCGGCGCTCTTCTCCCTCCCGCTGGGCTACGTCGCCGCAGAGGCGGGGTGGATCGTCGCGGAAGTGGGACGCCAGCCCTGGGCGATTCAGGATCTGATGCCCGTCGGGATCGCCGCGACGCAGATCGAGGTTGGGAACGTCCAGCTCTCGTTCTGGCTCTTCGCGATCCTTTTCACGGGACTGCTGATCGCTGAAATCAAAATCATGCTCCGCCAGATCGGCACGGGCATCCACGGAGGCCACTGATGTTTGAAACGCTCACGTTACACGAATTGCAAATTTACTGGTGGACCATCATCTCCCTGCTGGGGGGGCTGTTTGTCTTTATCATGTTCGTTCAGGGGGGGCAGACGCTCCTGAACACCCTCTCCTCCAATGAGGTGGAGAAAACGATGCTCGTCAACTCGCTCGGGCGTAAATGGGAGCTGGGGTTCACCACCCTCGTCCTCTTCGGAGGGGCGCTGTTCGCGGCGTTTCCCCTCTTTTACGCCACCAGTTTCGGCGGGGCGTACTGGGTGTGGCTGGCCATCCTCTTTACGTTCATCATTCAGGCCGTCTCGTACGAATACCGCTCCAAAGCGGGGAACGTTTTCGGGGCGCGCACCTATGAGACGTTTCTGGCCATCAACGGCTATCTGGGGACGTTTTTGCTGGGGGCGGCGATCAGCACCTTTTTCAGCGGCGCGCAGTTCCGTCTCGATGATAACAACTTCGTCATCTGGATGGCGTCCACACGAGGGCTCGAAGCGCTGCTGGACTGGCACAACTACCTCCTTCCCCTCGCGATGATCTTCCTCGTGCGGATCATCGGGGGGATGTATTTTCTCAACAACATCGACCACGAGCCGATCCGCAACCGGACCCGCACCATGATCAAACGCAACATCCTCTATTTCCTCCCCTTCTTCCTCGCGTTTGTCGGATGGGTGCTGTTCAAAGAGGGGTATTCGTACGATCCGCTCACCCAAGTCGTCTCTTTGGTGCCGATGAAACACCTGAACACTTTTATCGAGTTGCCGTGGATCGGGGCGATGTTTTTGATCGGGGTTGTCATGGTGCTCGTCGCCGTCTACAATTCGGTCTTCCGGGCGAAAAACTGCTGCATCTTCACCGTAGGGATCGGAACCGTCCTTACCGTCATGGCGTTGTTGCTCAACGTCGGGCTGAACGGCACGTCGTACTACCCTTCGGTGTATGACCCGCAGCACTCGCTCACGATTGAAAATTCATCGGGAAGCCACTATACCCTGAGCGCGATGTCGTACGCGTCGCTGATGGTCCCCTTCGTCCTCGCCTATATCGCCTACGTCTGGCATGCGATGGACCGGGTCAAAATCACCGAAGAAGAGATCACCTCTTCGGGCGAACACCACTATTAAGGAGCACCTCATGGTCGATTACACCACCTCCCTGATCTGGCTGGGCTTATGGCCGGTCATCATTTTTCTCGGATACACATTCGCCGCGTTTAACATGGAGCATTTCACCCGGCTCGAAAAGCTTTATCAGGAAGAAAAAGATTCACCTCGCACTGACGTCTAAGCCTAGAAAGGGAGCATAACATGAGCAGTGAAGCGATCAGTTTGGCCGTGACCTTTATCGCAATCGTTGTCGTGTACGAATTTTTGAAACCCAAAGACGATACCCAGTCGACGCACGGCTCCAATGATACGATCGATGAAGAAGATTGAAAAAGAATAAGCCTGGATGTTAAAAGCTCACGGCAGGTACGGGATTTTTTTGACACCTGCCGATGATGTTTTTTCGTTCTTCCTACTTTGTCGGGCAGGTTTTCGGAGAGCTGACCTGTGCCATCCCGACGATCCCCTGCTCCAGTACCTGCACGTTGGCAAATCCGAGCATTTTCAGATTCAGCGCCGCCGGAAACGCCCGCGTCGCCGAGTGGCACAAAATCACGAGCCGTTTGTCGGAGGGGATGCGGTCGAGGTTTTTCGCGTCGAACAGTTCGGAGAGGGGGATCGGGAGGGTGTTTTTATACCCCGAACGGATAAACGCCTGTTCTTCGGGGGTACGGATGTCGATCACGACGATGGAGGGGTCTTTCTGGATCGCTTCGACGAACGCTTCGGGCTTGAGGAAAATCGTACTGTGGGCGAAGGCCTCGAACGTCAGCTTGCCGTAAAAGGCGTCGAGTTTGCGGGCCAGATCGGCGTCGTAGGCATGAGTGGGGAGAGAAAACGCCGCCAGGGCAGAGGCTAAAACAAGTTTCAGATTCATCCGTAGGATCCTTCGTGTCGGTATTGATGGCCGAAGAATAACGCTACCGAGCTAAAACTAAAATAACTTCTACATATTATAAAGATATCTCTTTGTTATGATTATTCTTCCCTCAGACTCAGGGAAACTTTGCCTTTGGCCACGTCCACCTCGACCACGCGGATCCGCCCCAGCTGCTGATTGACGCTCAGCACCTCGAGGGGGTGGGCAATCCGTTTTTCCGACATCTGCGAGATATGGATCAGCCCGTCGTTTTTGAGCCCGATATCGACAAACGCCCCGAAATCGGCGATATTGCGGACAACCCCCGAGACGATGGAACCGACTTTAAGCTCCTTGATATCGGTCAGATCGGAGCGGAAGACGATCGGCGGGAGCGACTCGCGGGGGTCGAATCCCGGTTTGCGAAGCTCACTCACGATATCAGCGAGGGTTGCTTCCCCGATCCCGAGCTCTTTCGCGATGGCGGGGAGCTGCTCTTTCGTGATCTTCTGCACGTCGTAGCGCTCCATCAGCGCCGAAGCCGCACCGTAGCTCTCGGGGTGGACCCCCGTATTGTCCAGCACGCTTTTGCCTCCCCGGATACGGAAAAACCCCGCGCACTGCTCGTACGCCTTCGCCCCCAGCCCTTTGACCTTCAGCAGCTCCGCTTTGCTCGTGAACGCCCCGCTTTTTTCGCGGTATTCGACGATCGCTTTGGCCACCTTCGCCCCTACCCCCGCGACGTAGGAGAGGAGCGAGACCGAGGCGCTGTTGGGGTCGACCCCGACGCGGTTGACCAGATCCTCGGTCACGTCGCCGAGCTTCTTCTCCAGCAGCTTCTGGTCGACGTCGTGCTGGTACTGCCCGATCCCCAGCGACTTGGGATCGATCTTGACCAATGCCGCCATCGGGTCGCGCAGCCGCTGGGCGATCGAGATGGCGCCGCGGATCGTCACGTCGAGATCCGGGTACTCCTCCTGCGCGATCTTGGAGGCCGAATAGACCGACGCCCCCGCCTCGCTGACGACCGTGTAGGCGAGGTTCAGCCCCTCGTCGCGGCCCAGGCGGGCGAAAAACTCCTGCGTCTCCCGCGATCCCGTCCCGTTCCCGATCGCGACGGCGTCGATCCCGTAGCGCCTGACGAACTCTTTGACCGTCTTGGCCGATTTCTCATAATCGGACTGCGGCGGGGTCGGATAGATCACCGCGTGGGTCAGGTAGGTGCCGTTGGCGTCCACGACGGCGAGCTTGCACCCCGTGCGGTACGCCGGATCGACCCCGAGGATCGCATGTTTGGCCACCGGAGGGGTGATGAGGAGCTGCGAGAGGTTTTTGCCGAACGTCGCGATCGCCTGCGCGTCGGCGCGCTCCTTGGTCAGGGCGTGGACTTCGCGCTCCAGCGAGGGGAACAGCAGCCGCTTGAACCCGTCGATGTACGCTTCCATCAGCAGTTCTTTCGAGCTCTTGGCGTTGCGGGGAATCCGGAACCGCTCGAGCGACTGCGTGACCCGATCCATGTCGATCGAGATTTTGACGCTCAGCTCTTTTTCGCTCACCCCGCGCATCAGGGCGAGGTAGCGGTGGGAGGGGATCGAGGAAATCCGCTCGCTTTTCCCCGCCAGTTTGGCGTACAGCCCGTCTTCTTTGAGCGTTTTCGTCCCCTTGATCTCGAAGGAGGAGTAGTTCAGCATCTGGCTGCGCCAGTGCTCCCGCTCGCGCGGATCGTCGCTGTAGCGCTCGGCGAGGATGTCCTGCGCCCCCTGCACCGCCTCATCGGCCGATTTGACCGTCCCTTTGACATAAGATGCCGCTTTTTGGAATACCTCTGCCCTCTCCAGCCGGGCGCTCTCCAGCAGATTGGCCAGCGGCTCCAGCCCTGCGGCGATCGCGCTCGCGGCGCGGGTGTTTTTCTTCTCCTTGTAGGGGCGGTAGAGGTCCTCGACCTCTTGGAGCGTCTTCGCCGCGTCGATGGCGGAGCGGACCTCATCGCGCAAGACTCCCCGCTCGCCGATGAGGCGCAGCACCTCATCCTTCCGCTCCAGCAGCTTTTTGGAGTAGCCGTACACCTCCTCGAACTGCCGCAGCTGCTCGTCGCTCGCCCCTCCCGTCATCTCCTTGCGGTAGCGGGCGATGAAAGGGATCGTGGAGCCTTCGTCGAGGAGTTTCAGGATATTGGCAACGTTTTTGGGAGAAATCCCGGTTTTTTGGGCGAGAAGGTCGATCAGAGGGGTCATGGGATTCCTGCGGTGGTGAAATAAAGAGGGGAAGTGTACCCTATTTCGCCGGGGAGGTGTGAGGAAAGGGGGTATAATGTTCCCTATCGATCCGCTTTGAAGGGGCTGGGATGCTGACGCTCACTACCGTTTTGATTTTAATCATTCTGCTCTCGCGCATCACCGAAGAGACGACGAAAATCCCTTCCACCCTTGCGATCATCCTCTACGCATTTTTGCTCTCGATGGTTTCGCCGAACCTCTTTTCCATCAGCAGCGCGGAGTTCAACGAAATCCTCTATCTGATGCTTCCCATCATCCTCCTCCCCGATATCCTCAACATCTCCATCAAAGAGCTCAAACTCTATGCCAGAGAGATTTTTTACCTCGCGGTCGTCTCGGTCGTCGTCTCCATCGCGCTGGCCAGTCTCATAACCCCCTATATTCTCCCCGAATACCGTTTCACCTTCGGGATGATGCTGGCCCTTTTCACGATGCTGATGGCGACCGACGCGATCACCGTGAGCTCCATCATGTCGCGCTTCAAACTCCCGAACCGCCTCAAAATCTACGCCGAATCGGAATCGCTTTTCAACGACGTGACGGCGCTTATCATCTACTATTTCATCGCCCTCCCCCTGTTGAACGGGGGGGCGGTCGATCTGATGTCGCTGAACGTGATCGTCCTCAAAGTACTCTTTTTCTCCACCCTCATCGGTGTCGCAACCGCTTCGGCGGGATTTTTGGCGATCAAGGTCTTGCGCAACCCTTTCGATCAGTTTTTGATCATCTACCTGATCGTGATCGTTTCGTTTTTGGCAGCGGAACATTTTCATATCGCGGGGATCCTCTCGATCGTCGCGGCGGTGATCACCTTCAAGCTCCTCGTGCAGCGCGAGACCGAGAAAAACCCCCACGCCATCATCGACCAGCCGGATGAAAACGGCGTCTACGCGTCACTCGTGGAGTTTTTGAAAAACGTCCCCGCCATCACCAAACACGGGTTTCGCGAGTACAAAAAAGAGGCGATGTTCGTCGGGGTGGTCGCCAATGCGGTGGTCTTCACGGTAATCGCCAACATCATCGATCTGCACCTGTTGGTGCGGTATTGGTACGAGATTGCGGTCGTGTTCGCCCTCACGAGCGTCATCCGGTTCGGGGGGGTGGCAGCGCTGATCGCGACGATGAAACTGCCGTTTTACTGGACGAAGACCCTCACCCTCTCGGGTGCCAAAGGAGCACTCGCGATCATCATGGTCCATTCGCTCCCCGCGTCGTTCGTGTACAAAGAGCTTTTTACCGCCGTCGTGATCGGCAACGTCATCGTCAGTACCTTCCTCTACACCTTTTTGCTGATGTGGCATATCGCTACCCATGCGAGACAATACGAAAGCGACTGCGCGCAGGAAAGCACCGATCACGACCCCCTCTCGAGCTTCTCCAGAGAGCTCGTGAGCGTCCTCGAAAAAGACACCCTCTCCCAGGCCTACAACCGCCTCTTTATCGAAGAGATCCTCTCCAAAGAGCTCTCCCGCGTCCGCCGCTACAAGAGCGAACTCTCCGCCATCCTCCTGCAACTCACCTGTCCGGAGTGCGACCCGAAACAGCGAGAGGGCATCGTCCGCTCCATCGGCTCCATCATCACCGACGACATCCGTACCAACGACTATTTCGGCAAACTCGACGAGGAACGTTTTGTGATCCTCGTGACCAACACCTCTCTCAGCGGCGCGCTGGTACTGGCGCAAAAAATCGACAAACAGCTCACAGAGGTTCTGGACAACCGCGCCGGGTTCTGCTTCGGCGTCACCGAAGCCCACGAAACCGACGACGTCGAGGCGATATGGGAGAAACTCGACGACGCGGTGTTCAAGAGTATCGAGCATGACAAACGGATAGAGATAGAGGTTTAATCTTTCGTACCTTTCTTTTTAGTAAAGAAAGGTACCCAAAGAAAAGCGCCCCCGCAACAGGTCGCTTAACCGGCCGCTCCGCACTGCTGCTGCGCGGCCTCGCTCTGGGTGTGTTGCGGAGGCAATCCGTTTTCATGAAATGATTTTCGCGGAACGCGAAAATAAATAAACAATCAGTCTCTGCGGCATCCTTGGAAGCCGCGTGCGATGCAGAAGTGCAAGGAGTCACGCGAGCGATTTGCCGCAGAGACGAGGTTTTTTTGGTTACTTTTTTTGCCGGAACAAAAAAAGTGACAAGGGTTTACTGTTCAAAATAA
>CAZBIR010000037.1:0-20354 GCA_964491035.1 uncultured Sulfuricurvum sp. | reverse complement strand
CTGTTTGAGCAGCCGTAACTGTTGCAGTATCCGCAGAGACTGAAGTAAGATCAAAATCCGTACCTGTCAGACCCGCGTCAACATAGTAAAGACCAACTGTAGTTTTGTTCGCAAGAACTGTCGCATCGTCACCGAGCGCACCGTTTTGCATGGCGAGAAGCATCTCTGCTTGTGTGAATGAACCAGCGTCCAATTGTCCAACCCAGTACAATACGTCTTCACTGTCGGCCGCTACTGTGCGTCCGAAAAGGTTTGTGTAAGCCGCTTGTACTTTCTCTGTTGTTGTCATTGTAGAAGGGTAAGTAGCTTGCGCTTCTGCAGAATCAAAGAAGCTTGCAGCGATTTGTTCGATCGTCGGGTTTCCACCGAAAGAATCATTTACCCAATAGTCAAGACCTGCTGCATCTGGTGCACGGTTAAATGTCGCAACGTAAATCGCCGCAACTTGTTCTCTAGTTACTGCCATGTGAATCCTTTTGTGTTTAGTTTTAGTTTTGTGCGCGCACCGAGTTAACTACTCTCGATGATGTCGCTATTATCTCGAACACTCTTTTAAGATATGCTTAAAATCGCTCGTACAAAACCGTCCATGGTGAATTATCGTGTTTTAGCCCGGGCCGTTGGGCACTTTCTCCCCCCTGCGGGGAGCAGAGACCAATGCGGCCACAAGACGAGACTCGCCATAGAAGCAAGACATTGTACCTAATATTTTAAAAAATAATGCTGATTCGTCAGCGGCACGTGAGGATCGCCTCCAGGCGTGCGGAAAGACGGGGGTAGAGATGGGTGCTCCGCCATGCCTCGGCGCGGTCGGCCACCGATCCGGATTCGGGTGCGCCGAGGCGGGCGATGAGGCGAGCGAGCGAATCGGCGAGGGCCTCGGTGGAGGAGGCATCGACGTGCCATACGGCACCCGCGAGGTCATCGAAGATCGGGATGGCGGTGACGGCGACGGGGCGGCGGACCGAGAGACCGTAGCGGACCGCGCCGCTGGCCGATTCGCCGGTATCACCGTAGGGGTAGACGATCAAGCGGGCGCGGGAGAGGCGCGCGAGGCTCTCCTCGTCGGAGAGGAAGTCGTCGCACAGCTCGACGCAGTCTCCGATTCCCAAATCGGCTATCCTCTCGCGGGCCCGGGCGACCAGATGGGCGGAGACGGGGGCGGGATAGCGAGCGTTGAGCATCATCAGGCGGATATCCCCGGCTCGCTCACGCAGCAAAGGGAGCGCCTCGATCATCTCGAGGAGCCCTTTGTGCGGGAGGAAAAAGCCGTAGGTGGCAATCGTGAAGGGGCCGCCGGAGGGGAGCGGCGGCGGTGGGGGATAATCGAGGACCCCGTGAGGGAACAGGAGGGCGTTTTCAACGATGCCGAGCAGCCTGAGGCGGTTGAGGTCGGCAATCGCGTGGACGAGGACGGCGGTGCAGGCGCGCATGGCGGGGACGAGGAGGGAGAGTTTTTTGTCGTCGGGAGCGTCATCGACGGTGCTGTGGAGGGTGAGAAAGCAGCGTCTGCCCCGCTCCGTCTGGGAGAGGATGAAAGCGTTTAGGGCGGGGAGGTCAAAAAGGCTGTAGTTGAACTGGACCATGAGGGTATCGACCCCCGAAGCGTCAACGGCCCGGGAAAGGGCGTCCAGATCGCTCCGTCCCACGTCGAAGCAGCGAATCACATGGGTGGGATCGGGGGAGAGGGGCGCATCGGTGCGGGGGGCGAAAATCGTCGGGGTACGGCTGAACCCCCGGATCAGATGGTGGGCATAGGTCGCGATGCCGCAGCGTACGTTGTAGGTCGTGACCATGCCAAGGGAGGGGGGAGCGTCTGCTTCGGGCGTCGAGGTTTCCATGGCATCGGCGAATGTCTCAAGGCGTTCGGCCACGGCGCCCCACGTGTAATACGACCCGATACGCCGCTGCGCCGCATCGAGGCGTTTTTCGTCGCCTGCAAGGGCGCCGCGGATCCGGCGGGCGAGATCGGCGGGGTCGGGATCGGCCCAGTAGGAGTCGAACAGGGCCATGTGGGTACGGGCCGGGGCGAACGTATAATCGACCAGCCATGCCGTATCGGGGGTGCAAAAATCGCTCTGCCCTCCATAGGCAGTGGTGACTACCGGGAGGCGGAGGAGCATCGCTTCGGCGAGGGGGAGACCGAACCCCTCCCCCCGGCTGGGAGCGACGAGGAGATCACACGCAGTATAGAGGGTGCGCATCTGCGCCATCGAGAGTTCCTCCCCGATCACGAGGGCGACGTGTCCCCCCTTCGCGTAGCGCCCTCCCCCGCGCTCCTCCCATCCGAAGGAGGCGAAGTCGGCACGGACGGTGTTGTGGGGGTTTTCGAAAGTCTTGACGACGAGGACGGCGGGGAAGTCGAGACGGTCGAACGCCGCCAGAAGGGTGTCAAAGCCTTTGCGCGGGAAGCACGAGGAGACGTGGAGCAACCGTCTCCCCTCCGGGAGATCGAACCCCAGAGGGGCGGCGGGGGCGGCGAGGATGTGATCGGCTCCGATCCCGGTGACGCACAGGGGGACGCGGACGCCGTTGGCACGGAGGGTACGCGCGACGTAGGCGGACATACAGGCGATGCCGCCCAGGCGGCGGTTGAACCGCTCGGCGTAGAGCGACGGGAACGCCGACTCTTCCCATCCGTAGGGGCCCAGGATGTTCACCTCCCCTCCCATCGAGGAGACGCGGGGGGGGTAGAGGTTGCGGACGACGGTGCGGGCGGGACGGGGGGTATCGTCCAGACAGGAGAGAATCAGGGGATCAGAGGCGAGGAAAGCGCGGTCCGGGCTATAGTCCCCCGGTCCTTCGGTCGCGAAAAAGGAGACCTCCCCTCCCCGCTCGGCCAGAGCCCGCCCCAGCTCGCGATTGACGAGGGCGAGCGAGTAGGTGCTGTCGCAGGGACCATCGATGCGCCATGCGGGGGGGGAAGCGGGGGGAAGCGCGGCGGGAGGGATCGGAACGGCGATCCCCTGAGACTCCAGAAAGGAAGCGAGGGAGGCCAGCAGCGACGCGCGCTCGTATCGGTGCAACCGCTCGCGCTGGGCTCGCAGGAGGGAGACGCGGCGGGAGGGATCGGCGAACAGATCGATCACCGCCTGTGCGACGGCGTCTGGGGAGGTACGCGAAAGGCGTCCCTGCGGAGAGAGATTTTCGCCGACGGCACTGATTGCGTAACCGAGCACGGGGACATTGTGACGCATCGCCTCGACGAGGGGGATACCGAACCCCTCGTGAAGGCTCAGGGAGAGGTAGAGATCGGCGCGGGCGTAGAGGGCGGTGAGTTCGGCGTCGGAGATTTTACCGGTGAGGAGGACGTCGTTTTCGAGCCCCAGCAAAACAATGCGGCGGCGGAGGTAGTCGGCGTAAGCCGGATCGCTTGTCCCTCCGACGAGGACGAGGAGCGCATCGTCAAAGCCGCGCGCGCGGAGCTCGTAGAAAGCGTCGATCAGACGGTGCTGGGCTTTGTTGGTGACGATCCGACCGACGAAGAGGATCACCGTACGGTCCCCGAATGAGGGCGGGGAGGCGGCGGGAAGCGGGGCGGCGGTATCGACGAGCAGGGGCAGCGCACGAGGGGAAGGATAGCCGTAGTAACGGAGTTCGCGGGCGTTGTACTCCGAATCGGCGTAAGCGGCGTCAAAAAACTGGGCGGCCGAGGAGAGCTGCTCGCGCCCCCAATCGCAGGCACGGGCGAGATGGGGGGTGGAGGCAAAAAAATGGGAGGGGGTGATGTTGTGGTAGACCATAACGCGGCGGCAGGGGAGCGTCATCAGGCGATCGTGATCGCGGTGGCCGATGGAGTGGTGGTAGAGGAGCCAGTCGCCGGGGGCGGGGTCGAGGGTGTCGACGCTCTCGACGAGACGGGAGAGAGCGGGATCGATCTGACGGGCGACGATACGCGACGCCACCCCCAGCTCTGTAAGCAGCTCATGGGTGAGCAACACACCTCCGCTGACCCCGTCTCCGGGGGTGATCGTCGGAGTGAACTGGTAGATCGTCATGATTCGGCGGAGCGCACAGACGATGCGATGCGGAGATCGAATCCGAGCTGATCGACCTGCTGCTGGAGGGCGAGAGACTGATAGTGGAGCTGGCGAGCCACTTCGGTCTCGACGGTCGATTGCATCACCGATTCGAAATGCTCAACGCGGCGGGTCAACTCGTCGCAACGATGCGAAAGGGCGGCATTTTCGTGCTGCAGATGGAGCATTTGCGCGTGATGTTCCCGTTTGAAACGGTTGATGGTGAGGATCCCCCATCCCCATTGCAACAGGGGAGCCAATAGAGGAATGGAGAGCAGATGACGTTTCCAATCAGACATCACGAGGCTCCTATGTGGGTAAATCAATAACCGAAAGTGTAGCATAATTCTCATTTTCAAATCATTTGAACGTCCATAAATGTGGTAAAATGTCCGTTTTAGCCCAAGTGACACACAGAATCTGTACCATCAGGAGTAATCGGGACATGGCTGACATTTTTGAATCGAACAACACTATGGCGAGCGCGGCTTTGCTCCCTATCGGCACCTATAGCGCTTTGGAAGCGTCGGACGATGATTGGTACCGTATCGACGCGGAAGCGGGAAACGTATCGTTGTCGATGACTCCGACCAACGGCGTCGACGCAAATATGATCCTTTACAATGAAAGCGGGCGAATCATCGCGTCGAATTTCGCTTCGGGGACGGAGAGCATCACCTACCATGCCTCTTTCGGCGGAGATTATTATCTGCATGTGGGATCTACTTCGGCCAATGCGGCGCAATATACCCTGTCGTATTCGAACAGCGTCCAGACCAGCGGCGACGATCGCTACGAAAACAACGATTCTGTTTCGAATGCGACGGCGCTCAGTGGGGCAAATGCAACGATCACGGCTGTCGCGAAAGATGACGATTGGTATACCGCCCAACTCCATTCGGGCGTCGTGAATCTCTCCATCACCCAGAATCTTTTTGTCGAAGTGTTCGATGCGAACGGGAACCGTATCGCCGATTCGATCCATTCGGGGGGGAGAAACATGAGTTTCACCGCTCCGAGCGAAGGAACCTATGCGATCAGCGTATCGGGGGGGAGCGGGGAGAGCTATACCCTCTCGCTGAGTTCTCAAACCGCGTGGACGACGACGCTCGATTTTGGGCCGATTCGGGATGCTTCGATCTCGGTATTCGACATCGACCGAGACGGTAAAGACGAGATATTCGTCGCTACCAGCAAAGCGTTAGACGGTGATCTGAACGAAATCCGCCCTGCGGGTCTGATCTGTCTGGAAGATGACGGGAGCGTCAAATGGAGCGTGAGTTTTCCGGCCATGACGGGGGCTGATCCGCAAACCGGAAAAACCTATCAGACAACCTCGGTCAGCACCTCTGCGGCGTTTGGCGATCTGGACGGAGACGATAGCATCGACCTGGTGATCGGCGTCGGGGGAGATACGTTTGGAGAAGCGGGGGCGAGCGTCGTCGGGCAACCCGGTGACAAAGGGGGAGTGTACGCTCTGGATGAGTATGGGAATATCAAATGGTTCCATCAAAGTCTCGACGTTATCGGAGGAGCAAACAACACGGGAGAGGGGCGTCCGGATGGTGTTTACAGCTCTCCGGTGATTTTCGACATCGATAACGACGGAGTCAAAGAGGTGATCTATGGCGGATGGGATCAGAGTCTGTGGATTTTGAACGGTCAAAACGGTACTAAAGAGGAGAGCGTTCATCTGGCGGATACCGTATGGTCTACTCCGAAAATCGCCGACATCGACGAGAACTCGACCTTTGAAATCCTCGTTTCCGCCGACATCACCGAAAACGCCAATGCGGGGACGACGACAGGGGGGATTTTCCACGTCCTATCCGCCGACGGTTCTCAAAATATCTCCGGTTTCAACACTCCCGTCGGAAATCCGAATTATGAAACCCTAAGGGGCAAAGCCGAAGAGCAGGCGCTGTGGAGCAGCCCCGTCACGGCCGATCTGGACGGGGACGGACACCTCGAAATCGTCTATGGAACGGGGAATTTTTTCCATGATGATCGCGGAAGCTATCTCAAAGTATGGGAGCATGATGGGACACTGAAATACACGCTCGATACGCAAGGACGAACCATGGCCACTCCTCTCGTCGCCGATTTGGAGGGGGATGGAACGATGGAGATCGTCGCGGCTACGTTGGATGGGTACGTTTATGGCTGGGACCACAACGGCCAACAGCTGTTTGCCACCCAAAGCACAACGTACGGTTCCAGCGGGAGCGATCCGATTTTCAGCTCACCCATCGCCGTGGATCTAAACGGTGATAGCACGCTGGAGATTCTCTACGCTCAAGGGGCGCAGGTGGTCATACTCGACAGCCGCGGCAATCAAATCAGCGATCCTACGCAACGGGAGATGATTTTCGAACAATACAAAGGGTCGATCGTTGCCAAAGATATCGACTCTGACGGTGCGATCGATATCCTCAGCGGCGGAACGACGGCTTCCAAAGATCAAGCGGTGGTGTATCGATGGGGATCACCGTATGATTCGTACGAGGGGATCGTCGACGATGCGCGCTATCAGTTTCATCAGTCCAACTCCAACATCACCCATTTCGTCGAACGTTTTTACACGACCGTGCTGGGAAGAGAAGCCGAACCTGCCGGAGAAATTTACTGGACCGACAGTCTGAGCACCGGGATACGTGCCGGTGCGGACGTCGCACGAGGATTTATCTTTTCTCAAGAATTTACCAATCGGAATCTGAACGACAGCGAGTATGTCAACGTCCTGTACTCGGCGTTTTTCAATCGCGCAGCCGATGAGGGGGGATACGCGCAATGGATATCTCAACTCGGCAACGGAACCAGTCGCAGCGATGTGCTCGATGGGTTCATCTATTCCCAAGAATTTCGTAATCTGTGCGCTTCGTATTCGATCGCACCGGTAAAGTGAGTCGTTTGTAATGCGCACATTATGGATTGACTGTTCGTATCTTTGTCATCACGTTACGCTCAATACGGGGATTCAGCGGGTTGTTCGAAACATTGTCCGAGAGATCGAACCGATTGTCGAAAACGGCGGATACCGTGTCGTACCCGTGGATATCAGCAACGGCGGATTCCGTATTTTGAGCATCAATGATCTCTATCCTCCATCTGAAAGCACGGGAGAGGTACCTGCTCTTTCGCTCCTCAAAGCCCTCAAGCTTTATCTACGCAACGTTTACGGTGCCCTCCGAGGGCTTGCCGGTGCGTTGGTGCCCTGGGCTCCGTTTAATCGGTTTTTGGACGCACCCCGGAGCCAGTGGGGGCTGAGCTTTTTCATCGATGCGGTCACGTTACGTCCTATGCGATGGCTGAAACGTCTTTTTGTTTCCCGTTCGAGCGTCACACATGAATCTTTTGGAGAGAACGGGGATATCGGGGACAAACTGCTGCTGCTGGATTCGACGTGGTATTCCAACATTTGGCCCAGCGTCGAACGACTGAAAAATCGGGGAGTTGAAGTACATGCGGTGAGCTACGATCTGATTCCGATCACCCACCCTCAATATTGCGACGATTTTCTCGCACAGGTTTTTAAAGAGTGGTTTTTCGAATCGTGGAAATACGTCGACAACTACATCGCTATTTCCGATACGATTCGTCACGATCTGATGCGTTTTCTGGAACGGCACGGGAAGAACCTCGAGGAGAAACGGTTCTCTTATTTTTTATTGGGTGCGGATATCCAAACCGATACGTCCATAGCCGTGAGCGTGCGTCCCGAATTCGAAACGATGTTTCGTAAGCCGACGTATCTGATCGTCTCGACGATTGAACCGCGTAAGAACCACTCTTATCTCCTCGATGCTTTCGAGTTTTTATGGAGAGAGGGGTATGAGGTGAACTTGTGTATCGTCGGACGTGTCGGATGGAAAGTGGAGGAAACGATGCAGCGGATCACAACCCATCCGGAACTGGGGAAAAGGCTGTGGATGTGGAACGATGTCAAAGATGCGGAGCTGAACTATCTGTATGCGAACGCGACGATGCTCGTTTTCCCCTCCGTCGTCGAGGGATTCGGGCTACCCATCGTGGAAAGTCTGGCGCATGGGCTGAGCGTTTTGGCGAGCGATACCCCTATCCATCGCGAAGTCGGCGGAGACAAAATAGGGTATTTTGGTCTGGATGATGCGAGTGAACTGAGTCGGATGGTTGCCGAAATCGATAAGAACGGTATACCCGAAGCGTATCGGGTCGGACCTGATTATCGCTGGATGAATTGGAGCGAAAGCGCCATGATGCTTTGGCGTCAAATGGAGCAATGACGCCCGTCGGATTTTCGTTTACTCTTTCCGATCGATCGTGATTGCCGGTTCAAGCCATACAAGGCCGTTATAATAGGGATGTCGGGTATTGATGACCGAAAAGATGAGGGCAAGATCGCGCCACTCGTAGTTTTGGGAGAGGTGATCCTCATCCGCGTGCAGCGCCGTCTGGATACTGTAATCCCCAACTCCCAAATCGGCCTCAAACGAGACTGAAATATCGTAATATTCGCCTGGAAGAAGGTCGCAAAGCCGATCTCCCGTGTGCCAGGTATTGGTCCCATAGAGAACCTGTCCCAGACGGTTTTTGATGCTGTAGCCGAACACCAAAGAGGAAATCGGTGCATGAACCGCGATACGGGCACGAAGGACGATACGTTCTCCTACTTCGACGTTTTCGATTTGATTTCCCTCAGGGTCGTACAATCCAAGCGATTCTACCGTCGCTTCGAAATTTCCCGAAAGGGTTTGAATCCGTCCATCCTCGAGGGTGTTTTGCACTATCTGCGTCCCCTCGCGAGCAGCAATGAAAGCCTTGTAGTAATCAATCACCGTTTCCGGTGATCCGTCGCAAACAATCTCGCCCCCCTCTAAAAAAATAGCACGATCGCAAATGGAGAGAATGGCCGTATCGTCATGGGAGACGAGGAGCAACGTCGTCCCCTGCTCGCGAAATTCGCGGATACGGGCGAAGCTTTTGTGCTGGAAATAGGCATCTCCAACCGAAAGAGCCTCATCGACAATGAGGATATCGGGGCGGTAGACGGTGGCCACCGCAAACGCTACTCGAACCTGCATCCCGCTGCTGTAGATACGCAAAGGGCGATCGAAGTAATCGCCGATTTCGGCGAAGGCCTCGACGTCGGGGATCGCGGCGGTGATGGCATCGTGGTCGAACCCCATCATTCCCAAAGCGTTGTAGGCATTTTGGCGTCCGGTAAAATCGGGATTAAACCCCATCCCCAACTCCAGGATCGCCGCGATACGCCCGTGAACCGAGACACTCCCCGATGTGGGGCGGATGATGCCGCTGAGGAGTTTAAGGAGGGTGCTTTTGCCCGCACCGTTTTGCCCGATGATTCCAACCGACTCGCCCTGATCGATCCGCAGCGTGACGTCACGGATGATCGCCGTCTCTTCGATGGGAACAACCGAGGGGAAAAACCACGCCGCAAAGCGATGGAATTCGCTGGCGTAGGTGCGGTAGGATTTGCCCAAAGCGGAGGTTTCGAGGATACTCATAACAAATCCACCATTTCAGGGGCGGCTTTACGGTAAAGCCACAGTGCTGCGACACTCAAGAAAAGGGAAACAAGGATCAGAACGAGGAGTGCAGAAAGGTTGGGGTGGCGGTCATAAACCAGTGCGTTTTGAAACCCTTCGATCAAGGGGATAAGCGGGTTAAGGGAGAGGTAACTCCGATAGGCTTCGGGGATGATCGAAGGGACGTAAACGATGGGAGTGAGCCAAAACCAAAACTGTAAAACGATGCCGCTCACCTGTGATACATCTCGAATAAAAACATTGAGTATCCCCAGTATCAATCCCAAAGCAAGCGCAAAGTACAGTGTCAAAGCGAACAAAGGGAATACCCACAAAAAATTCCATGCGATGGGGTGTCCCAAAAGGGTAAAAATCGCCACAATCGCTATAAAGAGCAAAGAAGCGTTGAGTAGAGCACTGCCACCAACGATGAGAGGAAGCGCCAGTTTCGGAAAAGCAAGTTTTTTGAGCAATGCGGCGTTATCGACGAATAGATTGACACTGCGGGTGAATCCTTCAGCAAAAAGGGTCCATCCCAACATCCCTGCCGTGAGATAAATGGCATAAGCGTGGGGGTTGTCGATCCCCGGTAATTTGGCGGCAAGAATCGAGGAGAGGATCAGTGCATAGACCGCTACCTGCGCTAGAGGGTTGGCCACCATCCAGAGCATCCCCAATTTGTTTCGGATGAAACGGGCGTGAAATTCCGAACGGATCGACGAAACGACAAAGGTGCGATAACGCCATAGGGATCGGAGCATCAGACGTCACCAAGCATCCACGCCACGGTATCCTCGAAACGATAACGTGGGTACCAATCCAGAGCGCGAAGTCGAGTGTTATCCCCCCCTAGCTTCTCGATTTCACCGCTGCGCACGAAAGCGGGATTGATGCGTACTTCAAGGGAGTGCCCTGATGCGGATTCGGCCATTGCCATCACCTCTCGGAGCGAATAAATATTTCCCGAAGCAATGTTGAAAACTTCGCCCCGTACCGAAGATTCAGCCAACGTCACATACGCGGCCGCAACATCACGAACGTCGGAAAAATCACGATAGACGTCGAGATTACCCAGTTCGATGACCCTTTTTCGCTCGCGGAAATGGGAGAGGATTTTTGGAATGACAAATTTCTCCGCCTGACCTATCCCTGTGTAGTTGAAGGGTCGAGTGATGATGATCGGTAAACGGTCGAAATAGGTGCTCGCCATCTGTTCCATCGCGTATTTGCTCAGGGCATAGTGGGAAATCGGCTGCGGACACTCACCCTCCCCTATCGATTCGAGAGGGAGATTGCCATAGACGTTGCTCGTGCTGGGGAGGATCACTTTTGTCCTTCCCGCACCGTGACGGATCAACGATTCGAGCAGATGGATCGGAGCAAAAACGTTGACGTCATAAATATGTGCCGAATTTCCCTCTGGGACAAACGTGATTGCGGCAAGGTGAAGTACGACATCCGGAAGGGTGTGGGCGATCACCGCATCGATTTGCAAGGGATCGGTGACGTCACAGGAGTAGACCCGTTGTCCCGAAGCGCCACCCATGATGGTGCCATAGACTTCGTACCCCGCCGCTTCAAACGCCTCGCGGACATATTCACCGGTGAAGCTCTCGATACCGATGATGAGGAGGCGTTTAGAAGCTGAAGCCAATCTCGTTCCTTCGCATGTCCTCTTTGACCATCATCGCGCAGAGCTCTTCGAGGGTGGTGGCGGGTTTCCATCCCAAATCGCGGGCCGCTTTTTCAGGATTACCGATCAAGAGTTCTACCTCTGCGGGGCGGTAGAATTTGGGGTTAACGCGGACCAGCGTTTTACCGCTCTGTGAATCGGTCCCGATCTCATCCTCTGCCGCTCCGCTCCATCGGATATCGATCCCTGCCGCTTTGAACGCCATGGTGACAAAATCGCGTACCGTTTCGGTGCGGTTGGTTGCCAAAACATAGGTATCGGGGGTATGGTGCTGCATCATGAGGTACATCCCCTCGACGTACTCTTTGGCAAATCCCCAGTCGCGTTTGGCGTCCATGTTCCCCAGTTCGAGGACGTCGAGTTTACCCAAGGCGATTTTGGCGACCGAATCGGTGATTTTACGAGTGACGAACTCACGTCCGCGCAAGGGAGATTCGTGGTTAAACAAAATCCCGCTACATCCGAAAATATCGTAGCTTTCGCGGTAGTTGATCGTCATCCAGTGGGCGTAAAGTTTGGCAACGCCGTAAGGGCTGCGGGGATAGAACGGGGTGGTCTCTACCTGCGGAATCTCCTGCACTTTTCCGAACATTTCGGACGTAGAAGCCTGATAATAACGGATGGAAGTGTCGATAATGCGGATGGCTTCGAGGAGGTGAAGCGCTCCTAAACCGGTGATGTGTCCCGTCGCAATAGGCTGATCAAAGGAGACGCCGACAAAGCTTTGGGCGGCGAGATTGTAGATTTCATGAGGGCGGATGTCGGCAACCATACGGATCGTGTTGGCCTGATCGGTCAAATCGTATTCGACGAGGTGGAGATTGGGATGGTTTTGAATTCCGAGCTCTTCGATACGCCAAAAATTGACCGATGCGGTGCGTCGATAGGTTGCATAGACCTCATAATTTTTTTCCAATAACAATTCGGCCAAGTAGGCACCGTCTTGACCCGTGATCCCGGTCACAATCGCTTTTTTCATCATTTTAAACCCTAGCAAATATTATAATATTAAGCGCATTATAGCGAAAAAAAGAGGCTTCGAAGGGTCACTGCCGCTTCATCCCAAGAATGGATACGGGGAGATGGACGATCGACTGAGGGTGTAGGATGGAGGGGATTTTTCGATCGAAGCATCGCTTCAAGGGTGTGGACGATTGAATCGACTGACATGGGATCAACGTACCACGCCCTGTTTCCTCCTGCTTCGGGCATGGAGGTGCAATCGGAGGTGAGAACAGGGATGCCTGACACAATCGCTTCGGCGATGGGCATCCCATACCCTTCGTAAAGCGATACGTAGCACAGCCCGGAAGATGCGGCGTAGAGCAACGGCAAATCGGTGGCATTGACGTAACCCAGTCGGATCACTTCGCCCGTCGCCTCGAGAGGGGAGATGAGCGCATCGATCTCTTTGGTGAGCCATCCACGCGTTCCGGCTAGAACGAGGGGATAAGAACGACGGAGCGACTCAGGGAGGGACGCATAGGCTCGGCAGAGGGAGACAAAGTTTTTTCGCGGCTCAATCGTCGCGACGCTGAGGAGGTAATGTTCGGGAAGCCCTTTTTGTCGACGAAACCGGCTGATTTCATCCTCTGGGCGGCGGTGGAACGATTCGGACACTCCGGGGGGGATGATCCGGATTTTCGAGGGCTGGACCCCGTAGTGATTTTCTATTTCGTGCGCCGAAAATTCCGAAATCGTCAATACCGCCGAAGCCTCGGCAAGAGCTGATGGGAGCTCGGCGTCGAACTGCTCTACCCGGGCGGCGGGGTGAAACTGCGGGTAACGCAGATGGGAGAGGTCGTACACCGTCACGACGGTGCGCCCCGCAAACGGGAGGGGGAGGTAGTTGGTTTCCCAGTAAATCCATCCGGAGCGCTCACGCAGAGCGCGGCGGTGGATGAAGCGGAGGAGGATGCGGTACAGCATCCTCCCCCCCGGAAGCGCCGCAACACGCTGTGCCAAAGAGGGACGGGAGGGGACTGCCGGGGCCGCGGGGGGGAGGAGCATTTCGCGGATGGCGTCACGGTCAAGCCAGCGGTGGTAATAAAACCCTTCCAGCTCCCTGAGGGCAGGATCGTCGACGAAGCGCAATAGCAGTTCGCGCGTGTAGTGCCCTATGCCAGTAAGGGGAGGCCGGAGGGGGGAGCAGTTGACAATCAGGCGCATTACATCGCCCCTTCGCGTCTAAGAACCACTTTAAGTGTCTTGACAAAAATGACGAAATCGGTCCACAAGCTCCAGTTACGGACGTACCACGTGTCAAGTTCCACCCGGCTACTGAAATCAACACAACTGCGCCCGGAGACCTGCCACATCCCGGTTATCCCCGGTTTGACCACGAGGATCAGGGAACTTTTTTCGCCGATGTCACCACGCTCTTCGGGCATGTAGGGACGTGGGCCGATGAGACTCATCTCGCCTCGGATGACGTTGATGATCTGAGGAAGCTCATCGAGAGAAGTTTTACGCAAAAACGCTCCGATCGGGGTGATACGAGGGTCAGCGGCGTATTTGTGGTAGAGCTCATAGTTATCCACCTCTTCAGGGTTATCACGAAGATACTCCGCTAGAAGGGCTTCGGAATCCGTGCGCATGGAGCGGAATTTGTAGCAGACAAAAGGGCTGCCGTCTAGCCCGAGACGCGTCTGACGAAACAGGACCGGCTCGGAGGGCTCGGCACGTTTGATCAGTAGCGCTATCACCCCCATCACGGCAAACGCGGCGGGGAGGATCAGGAGGGTAAGGAGGTAATCTGACAAGTGTTTGAGGCCACGGTTAAACGGGTCGAGGAGTTTGTTTTCCAGTACAACGAGGTTGGTTCGGGCGTTGAATAGATGAACGATGTAGGAGTCTGAAAAATCATAGCTTTTGATAAGAGGGAGGAAAATCACCTCCTGTTTGTGTTTGACCGTGCTATCGAGAATCGCTTCGATTGCGGGAACCGTCCGCCCTTCGGAAGCGATAAAGAGGGTGCGGGCGTCATTTTCGCCGGAACGGACGTATCCCAGGTAAGGGTTACCGAAAATCTCCCGCTCCAAAAAGGGGTCGTTCCCCACCACCGCCGCTTCTCTCCCCCACAGCCGGAGATGGTGGAGAATGTGTTTAAGGAGGTATTTTCCCACCGGCAGGAAAACGAACAGCAGCGCGAACGAGGAGAGGAGAACGAAACGGGAGTAGGCCCGAATCGCATCCCCCAGCGCGAGCAGAGCCAGCACAATGGCGCACGCAACGAAAAGGGCGCGGAAGAGACGTTTGTACTCCTGCCAGAAATCGTAGCGTTTGGTGTAGACCCCCTCCCATACGAGAGCGCTGAAAGTGACCGTATGAAGCAGCAGCATCGTCGAATCAAAGCGGATCGGCGCCTCAAGTGCGGGAAGAAGCGTCCCGTCGAACCACCAACGCAGCAGATAGGCGGCCGCCACCGAGAGGAGAATCATCAGCATATCGGCAGCAATCAAAACGGTTCGGGCGGCGAGCTCTTTCATCGGTCTCCGTAGGATGGGCGAATTTCACCGGAGAGGATAACGCAAAAAGAGTAAAAAGCGATTGAACCGGGGGAAGGCGAAGAAAATGACCAAAATGTGACAAATGGCGGATTAACGCATCTAAAAACACGAAAAGCGTGGTCTTATTCAGAATTTCGTAAAGATTTTCAAGCAATACTCTTCCGCTTCGAATAAAAAAACACAATACAAGGAATTTTGTATGGCAGCCGCCACCCTCGAAAATGTCGCCAAACTCTACGTCGCCACGTTCAACCGTGCACCCGATTTCGCCGGTCTGAATTGGTGGATCAACTCTTCGGGATTTACCCTCGAACAGATCGCCCAGAGTTTTTTTGACCAGACCGAAACCCAGACGCTCTACCCCTCCGGTACCACGACGACCACTTTCGTCACTGCCGTGTACGATAATCTGTTCAACCGCGCGCCCGATGCGGGGGGGCTGTCATACTGGGTAAGCGAGCTCGACAACGGACGGGTTTCAAACCAGAACTTCATCCTCGCTGTCATCAACGGCGCGCTGGATAGCGACGCGACGATTCTCGCGAACAAAACGACCGTCGGGCTGGCCTATGTCAACGCCGAGCTCAACGACACGACACTGGCTCGCAGCGTCATGGCCAACGTCGATGCAACCGATGCTTCGGTCACCGCGGCCCTTAACACCATCACCCAAAATGCCCCTACCGATACGTCGTTTCAGCTCACCGAAGCGTGGCTGGCAGGAAAAACCCTCTACAATGTCTACGATGATGGCAATAACGGAACAGCGGAAACCGATACAATGACGTTTTATGCCAACGGAACAGGCTTTATCGCGGGAGAATACGGTTCAGGAAATTTTACATACAGCGTTGATGCCAACGGTGTTTTGACGATGACCGGTAATGAAGATATGATAGAAGACGGCATCTCCTACATCAAAGCGATTCAGATGGACGATACCATTGACAACGCCATCCGAATTGAATGGACCACAGATTATGCCGATGCCGCCACGTATACGGCCGGCGAAGGATACGAATACCTCGCGACAACGGTCGATGCGGCAACGGTACTTCAACAGCTCATCGAGGGGAACGCCTCCAGCAGCAACGTCTTCTTCGGAGTTTGATCTCCTTTTTTCAGGCCAAATCGGCGATCCGGCTGAGGGAAGCGTCGGAAAAACGGACCATTTCGATCCCGACGAGTTCGGCGGCGAAATCGTCGCCGATCACCCGGTAATACCCCTCGGATACGAAGCTCCACGACGTGGATGCCAAAGTGACGTCGAGATAGAGGGTATCGATCCCCTCTCCCCCATCGAGCGTGTCCCATCCCCCCTGCTCCAAATGAATCGTATCGTTTCCCGCTCCGGTCGAGATGATATTGTCCACCGCGTTGTCCCAGACCGTGTCGTCGCCGCTTCCGCTCAAGAGGTTTTCGATGATCGTTCCCCATGCGATCGAAAGGGCGTTTTGCCCTGTATAAAGCGAGTCGGAAACGGTTTCGAATATGAAGTCGATGTAATCGTCGCTGTAGAGGTCGCCCGCGCTGCGGGCAAGTGCACGGGCATCGGCGATCTGTTCGGATTGCGTATGAAAATCGACGGTACTGAAGCTCCCCTCACGCAAAGAGATCAGACATTCTCCGCTCGCCGAAGAACAGTCGATCGTATCCTCTCCCCCCGCATCCCAGATACAAAGATACTGCGGGAAATCGAGGGTATAGAGATCGTCACCCGTCCGGGTATCCAGATCGGCACCGTAAAACGCCTGTAGAGCGGCGATATCGTAGAGGCTGTACAGAGCAGGATTGACGTAGGAATACGAATGCTGGATCAATCCATTCGAATCGATCGAAAAATCGACGGCGTACAGGTTGTATTCGGTGTAAGACATAATCGAATGGACGACATCATCCAGCGATGCGGGAAGGGTCGTCCCTTCCTCGAAGGGGTGTTTGAGCCCCATCGAATGACCCAATTCATGGGCAATGATCGTCCAACCGTTGCCGCCGGGATCAAGATTGTAAAGATCGGGATAGGAAAGAAAATCGGAGGTGAGAAAGACGTCTCCGTCGATCTCGTTGGTCTCCATCGGGAAAAAACCGAATCCTCCCCACTCCATATCGACGACGTTGAAACGAATATCGCCGTAACTGCTGACATATCGCACTTCGACGTCGATCAGCTCGTTGAGCCCCTCAATGATCGAATGGACGGCGGTGCGCATCGCGCTGCTCAGCGGCTGCCATCCCGTCGTCACTTCCGATGCGTATTCACCGGTGTAATACCAGCTCGGGATCGCGTCGTTGAAACCGTAGGTGAGCACATCGCCGCTCCAGTAATAGCCCGAATCGAGCGCCGCGACCCCGTAGGTCGAGAGGGTCGGGAGGGTCCCGCTATCGGGGTCGACGCGCGACATCGACGAAGCGGCGTCGAGCATCGAGGAGACAAGAAAATCGACGTAGAGTTTCGCCTGCGTCACGCTTTCAACGCCCCCGTCGACGTCCGACATCACCGCCGCCGCCCAATCGGTGTCGTTGAGCCCCGCCTCGGCGAAATAGAGGCCGATTTCGGTTTTGTTCGCCAAAATGGCCGCATCGTCTCCCAGCGCGCCGTTTATGAGGGCGAGGAGCATGGAGCTTTGCCCCACCGCCCCCGAATCGATCTGAGAGACCCAGTAGGCGAGGCCGGCGGTATCGGGGGCGCGGTTGAAGAGGTTCGCATACGCGGAGGTGACCTTCTGGGTCGTGGTGGTCCCCTCCGGGTAGAGGGCGCGCGTCTCGCTCTGATCGAAAAAACTCCGGGCGATCTCTTCGAGAGACAGGGGGGATTCGTACGCCCAGTAGGCAAGACCGGCGGCATCGGGGGCGCGGTTGAAAGTGGCGACGTAGAGACGGGCGGCTTCGGTCAAAGAGGTCATTGCGGCTCCTGAGACAACAGGGGGATGAGCGCTTCAAGCAGTTTTTCGGTGTGACGGGCGCGCCCTGCATCATTAAGATGGTAATCGGTATTGAAATAATACTCTCTGGAGTACATGAAATCGTAGGGGTTGCCAACGAAAGGGACGCCGAGCGCCCGGACACGGTTGGGGAGCTCGGCGTAAAAACGGCGTTCCGTCGGGTCATCGCGGTAAAACGGATCGGCCATCATCGTCGGAGGGGTGACGATCAGGCGAACCCCCCTCGCTTTGGCCCACGCGACGTAGCGTTCGAGCCATTTCCATCCCCGGGTATTTGCGGCGTCAGCGCCGTAGCGGCGGGGAAGTTCGCGGGCGAGGTTCTCCCAATCGTATCCCCACGGGACCGCTTCGGCGGCGGAGCTGTGCGTCTGATCGCCATATTCATCGATGTTTTGCCATCCGTAGGGGCCGCACATCGCCCTCTCCCCTCCTCTGGCCCAAAACCCCTCAACCATCCTCTCCAGCGACATCATCCACACCATCCGAAGCTGCTCGTCCCAGTCGAGCTCCCAGAAAAACGCCGGATCTCGGGAGAATATCTGGTCGATCATCTGAAGATTCGGAACGCCGTCATAAGTGTAGAAATGGTATTCCAGCGGGAGGATGACGATATCGCCGGGACGGAGCGCTTCGCGGCTTTTGAGGAGAACGTAAGGGAGGAGGAGCCCCGCGTTCACCCCGTAATTGACCACAGGGCGTCCGAGAGCACGTTCGAACCGCTTCGAATCAATCCCGAACAGGGCGTTCGAACCGGCGACGATGACGATTTTGGGGGAAGCGATCCGGGCGGCGGCGGCCCCTTTCATCGCGTATGCGTCGGCGATCCACTGCGAAGAGGCGGTAGGACGCCCCGACTGTAGGACGAGAGCTGCGACCCATCCCAGGCTCATCATCCCCATCGCGGCTAGGAGGGCAACTAAAAATTTCACGTACAGACCTTAAAATACAAAATAGACGAAACTGCGCGAAGGCTCGAGCGTCATTGTTTTGAACGCGATCCACAGGAGAATCCCAGACACGAACGCATGGGGCAATCCGACGCGGAGCCGCTCTGAGGAAGGAGTATCGCGATCGTATCCGGCGTAACGGGGGGTCGAACGTAGTCCGAACACCGCCGCGAGGGCCGCACCAATCCAGAGCCATTCACGCCACGCGGGATCGGTGAACCATAACCCGGGGTTGGTAGGCAGGGAAAGGGGAGCATAGGCAAGCATCGAAGCGTACATCGACAAGGCCCCCTCAAACGTTTCTGCACGGAACAATACCCACAATGCGCTCACTGTCACGAAAGTGAGCGCCACCGACGCGAACGCGGGAAGGCGTATGAACCGCCCCACCGTGGCGCGCCACAGATGGACCAGTGCGAGAAACGCGCCATGTAGCGCCCCCCACACGACGAACGTCAGTGCCGCTCCGTGCCAGAGCCCCGCCATGGTCATCGTCAAAAGGAGCGCCCCGACGTGAACGAGCCTGCCGTGGCGGCTTCCCCCCAGCGGAATGTAGACGTAATCGCGTAAAAACTGCGAGAGGGTAATGTGCCAGCGACGCCAGAAATCGACGATCGAGACCGCTTTGTAGGGGGAGTCGAAATTGACCGGCAGGGCTATCCCTACCAGCAATCCCAGCCCGATCGCCATCTCGGCGTAGCCCGAAAAATCGAAATAGATCTGCCACGTGTAGGCGAGAACCCCTTTCCACGCTTCCCAAAAACCGACCCCCTGCTCCGAAGCGGCCGCCGCGAAAACCCGGTCGGCGATCGGGGCGAAGGTATCGGCGAGAACCGTTTTTTTGAACAGCCCGACCGAAAAGAAAAAAATCCCAGCCGCAATAGCCGGAGAGGGGTAGGGAGAGCGCAGCTGTGGGGCAAACTGCCCGTATCGCATAATCGGTCCTGCGATGAGATGGGGAAAAAAGGTGACGTAGAGGGCGTAGTCGCGCATCCCGGTCGGAACGATCCGGCGGCGGTAAATGTCGATGAGATAGGCGAGCTGGTGAAAGGTGAAAAAACTGATCCCCAGCGGGGCAGCAACTGCGGGAAAATCGATCCCGAACAGCCCGGCCACGAAAGCGATGTATTTGTACCCACCCAACAGCGCGAGGTTGAATCCCACCCCTACAACGAGCCAGAGACTGCCCCCCTTGCCCGAAAGGATGCGGTGGGCGAGACGCGAGCCAACAAGGTAGTTTATCAATGCCGATGCAAGCAGAACCCACAAATGAGCGAAATCGAGCATCCCGTAAAAGAGGAGGGAGGCGGCGATCATCGCGACATGGGCGTATTCCATCCGGGTGCGGCGCAATCCGTAGACGACGATCAGCAGTGCCGGAAGAAACCCGAAAATAAATGCAAAAGAGTTGAATAACATGGGAAGAATTGTACAAGGGGAGGACTTCAATCCAACTTTACTAAAGTTAAACATGCATATCAAGGAGTGTATGGTGCCGGTTGGGGGACTCGAACTCCCGACCTACTGATTACAAATCAGTTGCTCTACCAACTGAGCTAAACCGGCGAAGGACGGTATTCTATCGAGCGATCGCTTAAATTTACTTGCGGTACACCCGCTTTTGCCGGTCGTGGGAGCGGACCAGGTATTCCCCGGCTGCGAGGGTGGCCTTGTAGTAGCGGTTGCACTCTTCCTGGGCGGGGTTTTTGAATTTGTCGA
>CAZBIR010000036.1:17741-20973 GCA_964491035.1 uncultured Sulfuricurvum sp. | reverse complement strand
TTCCAAAAACATAAGTTTCCTTTTTTAATGTGTTTCTTCCGAAACGAGTTTTTTATCCGCTTGTTGATTTTTCGGGATAAGGCATCGCGATTATAGTACAGTAGAGTTAACCATATCTCATTATCCCAGCCGTTTCCGCTCGTACAGACGGCGCAGCGCCGCGTCGAGCGGATACATAAGGCGGTAGAAGACCGGGACGACGAAAAGGGCGAGCAGGGTGGAACTGATGAGCCCCCCGATCACCGCAACCGCCATCGGCGCGTTGCTCTCATGCCCCGCACCGTCCCCCAGGGCGAGGGGAAGCATCGCGAAAATCATCGCGAACGTCGTCATCAGGATCGGGCGGAGCCGTTTTTCGCCCGCCTCCAGGAGGGCCTCATCGACCGATTTGCCCTCTTTGAGGGCGTTGTTGGCGAAGTCGACGACGAGGACGGCGTTTTTGCCGACCATTCCCAGCAGCAGGATGATCCCGATCATCACGAAAATGCTGAAAGGGTTCCCGCTCAGATAGAGCGAGAGGATCACCCCCGTGAAACTCAGCGGCATCGCGATCATGATGATGAAAGGCTGGATCAGCGATTCGTAGAGGGCGGCGAGGATCAGATAGATCAGCACCACCGCCAGCAGCACCGTAAAACCGAACGCTTCGAGGGTCTCCTGCATCCGTTCGATATCGCCGGTGTAGCGGTAGCGGTACCCCTCGCCCAGCAGGGGAGGGAGTTTTTCGTCGATGAGGGAGACGATCGCGTCGAGGGGCGCGTCGGCGAGATTGGCGGTGAGGAGGATTTTGCGTTCCCGGTCGAAGCGGTTGATCGATGCGGCCCCCTCGGTCTCTTCCAGGTTCACGAGCCCCTCAAGCATCACCATTTCCCCCTCGGCGCTGCGGACCTGGATCTTTTTGAGATCGTCCATCAGGCTGCGGTATTCGTCGGCAAAACGGAGCGTGATGTCGAACTGGCGGCCGTTTTCCTCGAAATTGGAGATGGCGCTGTCGCTCGAATATGACGACGCGAGGGCCGCGGCGATCTGCTGCGCGGTGATCCCCAGCCGTTGCGCCCCTTCGCGCCGGACGTCGATCCGCACCTCGGGTTTTCCGGGCTCGAAATCGGTATCGATGTCGATCACACCGCCGCTTTTTTCGAGGACGCCGGTGAGGGAGCGGGCATGTTTTTCGAGTATGGCGAGGTCGGGGCCGGTGAGGACGACCTGGACGGGGGCGTTGCTCTCTCCGGCATCGATGGGGGGGACGTCCTCGACGCTGATGATCAGATGGGAGTAGGCGCGGAATTTCTCGCGGTAGTCGCTGATGATCTCCACAAGCCCTTCGCGCTGCCCGACGGGGAGGAGGCGGGCGTAGATCATCGCCTTGTGCGCCTCCTGCGCCGGGTTGTAGCCGATAGAGAGGACGACGGTGCTGAAACGCTTGTCGCGCCGCATCGTCTCCACGAGCGGCTCCATCTCTTTTTTCATCGCCTCCAGTGAGATTCCCACGGGGGCCTTGACCATGACCCGCATCTCGGACATGTCCTCCATCGGCACAAATGTCCCCCCCACCTTGCCCGCGAGGGAAAACGAGGCGACGAGGAGCACGAATACCGATCCCAGCGTGAGCCATTTATAGCGGAGCAGCCGCGAGAGGAGGGAACGGTAGAGGCGATCGACGCGGACGAAGAGGGGTTCGGTTTTGTGCCAGAAGCGGCTTTCGGTGCCGCTGAGGAGCCGGGCCCCCAGCGTCGGGATAAACATCACCGCCACGGCGTACGAAATCAGGACCCCCGAGGCGACCGTCATCGCGAAAGAGTTGAAAAACTTCCCGACGATCCCCCCCATAAAGGCGACGGGGACGAAAACCGCCAGCAGCATCGACGAGATCGCCAGGATCGAAAAGGCGATCTCCCGCACCCCTTCGAACGACGCCTCCAGCGGTTCCATCCCCTGTTCCATCTTTTTGGAGATGTTTTCGATGACGACGATCGCGTCGTCGATGAAAATCCCGATCGCGAGGGTGAGGCCGATGAGGGTGAGGCGGTTGAGGTCGTAGCCGAGGAGGTCGATGAGGGCGAACGTGCCGATGATCGAGGTGGGGATCGCGATGGCCGAAATCAGGGTCGCGGTGAGGTTGCGCAAAAAAAGGAAGACGATGAACACCGCGAGGATCGAGCCGTAGATCAGGTCGAACTTGACGTTGTTGATGTTGACGAGGATCTTGTCGGACTGGTCTTCGACGAGGGTGAGGGTGTAATTCTCCCCCGCCATCGATTCCAGGGACGGCATCGTTTGCTTCACCGCCTCGATCACCTCCAGATCATTGCTCCCCGAAATCTTCTGTACCTTGAGGAGGACCCCCTCGCGGCCGTTGAGGGAGGAGAAGCTTTTCGCGTCTTTGAGGCCGTCCTCGATCCGGGCAACGTCACCCAGACGGATCCCGGGGCGGATGATCACCTGTTTGAGATTTTCGATCGTGGAGGCGTCGGCGCGGGTCTTGAGGATCAGTTCATTGGAAGCGGAGATCAGTTTTCCCCCGCCGGAGCGGACGTTTTCGGCGGCGATCCGGCTGCGGAGTTCGTCGGCGGAGATGGCGTACTTGTTAAGGAGAAAAGGATCGGCGAAAATGCGGATTTCCCGGTCGCGATAGCCGACGATATCGATTTTGGCCACCCCCTGTATCCGCTGGAGCGAGGGTTTGATCCGCTCGTCGGCAAAGCGCATCAATGCGATGGGATCGGCATTTTTGGAAGCGACGAAAAGCTTGATCGACGCCGCCCCCGACGCGCTGAGTTTCTGCACCGAGGGGGACTCGATGCCCGGATCGAGGTTGAGGGTCCCGATCTTGTCGCGTACGTCGTTGGCCGCCTCTTCGATATCCTTGGTCAGCTCGAACTGCACCGTCACGACACTGAGCCCTTCGTAACTCGTGGAGATGAGTTTGTCGATCCCATCAATCCCCGATACCGCCTCTTCGATCTTGTCGGTCACCTTGGACTCGACGCTCTCGGGATCGGCGCCGGGGTAGGGGGTCTGGATCGTCACGATGGGAAAGTCGATGTTGGGGAAGAGGGCGACGGGCATGGAGCGAAACGACATCAGCCCGAACACGACCAGCGTCACCACCATCATCAGCGTCGTTATGGGGCGGTTGATGGCGAATTTATACATGCGAGTACCTTGCGCTCAAACGGGTTTTACTCATTTGCCGTTTCCAACGTTTCTGCCCCGCAGGGGCAAGCTTCAG
>CAZBIR010000036.1:0-17641 GCA_964491035.1 uncultured Sulfuricurvum sp. | reverse complement strand
GGGTTTTACTCATTTGCCGTTTCCAACGTTTCTGCCCCGCAGGGGCAAGCTTCAGTGCCACAGCGGCCAGCGCAGGCAAATGGGTTTTACTCATTTGCCGTTTCCAACGATGATATACCCTTCGCCGAAAAGCCCCGGGGCGATCCCGGAGGTCTGGACTTCGGCGGTCGCCTTGCGGTTTTTGGGATTGATGGAAGGGTGGATCTTGGAAACCGTCCCGTACCGGTCGCTGGCATGGCCGTCGATGCGGTAGCGGACTTTGGACCCTTTTTTGACCTTGTTCAGGTGTTTCTCGTCAAACGTCAGGACGAGCTTCACCTCGGGGGAGCTGATGAGGCGAAAGAGGCTAAGCTGCCCGCCGACGCTGTCGCCCAGTTCGACGTTGCGCTGGGCGATAACCCCCGAAAAGGGGGCGCGAAGGCGGGTTTTTTCCAGCAGCGTCTCCTTGTAGCGCAGTGATGCCCTGGCTTCGGACGCCGCCGCGGCGGCTTTTTGGTAGGCGAGGGTGTGCTGATCCATCAGATCGGCCTCGATGACGTTTTCGACCTGACGGTAGCGCTCGTAGGTCTGCTGGGCGAAGCGCGATTCGATCTGGGCTTTTTTGAGACTTTCGCGGGCGAGTTCCACGCTTGCTTCGAGGTCGTCGTTGTCGATCTCCAGCAGCAGCTCCCCTTTTTTGACCCGTGATCCGACGTCGGCGTTGAGCCTTTGGACCGTCCCCGTAACGCTCAGGTTCAGATTGGCTTCGCGCAAAGCGACGACGTCGAACGTCGCATAAATCTCTTCGGCGCAGAGCACCGCACCCAGCGCCAGAACGGCCACTATCGTCTTGATCATCGTACATACTCCCTGGGGTCATGCCCCGCGTAAAAATAATAGGCTGCGTAGGCGTAATAAAGTTCCCGCTTCGCGCGGGTCAGCCGGTTGATGGCATCGGTGCGGGTGCGCAGCGCGTCGAGGTATACGACGTAATCGACGATCCGCGCCTCGTATTTTTGCCGGACCGCTGCGAAGGTGGCTTCCGCCGCGTCGTAGGCACTTTGGGACGATGCGATCAGCCCCCGGGTCCGCTCGATGTAGCGGCGCGCACTCTGGAGGGTGGCGCGGGTCTCTTTGAGGGCGTAGGCAAGCTCGCTGCTCTGGGCCCTGGCCTGTGCGGCGAGCGCTTCACGGGCCAGTGAAGCGGCGGAAAAATCGATCAGGTTCATGTTGAGCGACGCGATGAACTTGTTCTGGCGATCGACCCGCATCGCCGCGATCGGATCGTTGTGGTAGTCGTACACGCTGAAATGATCTTCCAGTTTGAGGGTCGGGAGGGCCGAGGCGTCTTTCTGGGAAGCTTCGTGGATTTTGGCGTCGCGCGTATGACGCAGGGCCTGAATATGGTCGGGCTCGTTTTCGGCCGCTTCGGCCGGGGCGATCACCTCGGCGGGGACCAGCGTCGCGAGGGGGCGGCCGGTGAGGGTTTCGAGTTCGATCTTGCGGCGGTCGGACTGATAGCGCAGGTCCTCGATCCGGTAATGGGTGTCGGAGAGCTCCGAGCGCATCCGCATCAGGGCATCGTCGCTGGCCAGCCCGGCGGTTCGGAATTTTTGGAGCCGTTCGAGCTGCGCGGAGAGCTGATCGCGCACGGCGACGAGGGTCTCGATCTCATCGAGGGTATTCTGGAGGTCGAAAAAACGCTCGATCACCTCCAGCGAGAGCTCTTTTTTCGCACTCTGCAACTGATGACGCGCCGCCGCTTCGAGCGATCGGTTCTGGGCGAGGAGGTTTTCGCGCCGGAAACCGTCAAAGACGACAACCTCTCCCCTGAGCCCCGCACTGTAGGAGGCTTTGGCATCAAAGCCGCCGGTCCGGTCGACGAACGCCGCACTGCCGAAGGCATCCACTCGGGGCAAATAGGAGCGTACCGCCGAGGCGTATCCCGCCGAAGCGGCATTGACCTGGTACATCCGGCTCTGGATTTTTTCGTTCCCCAAAGCCCCCTCGATCAGCGAGGAGAGGGTCGTGTCGGCATTCAGCAGCGCCCCCGTAAGCAGTAACCATACGATCCGCACGTCTATCCTTTTGCGTCAGTGTTTTGACAAGTATAGGATCTTAATCGTTAAAAAAGGGTGAAACGCCGTTCACTCAAGCGCTATTCGTACCGCAGCGCGTCGATCGGGTTGAGGCGGGCCGCCTTGCGGGCGGGAAAGTAGCCGAACACGATCCCCACCAGCGCCGAAAAGCCGAACGCGACCAGGACGATAAAGGTGTTGAACACCAGCGGCAGGTCGAAAAAGAGGCTGATCCCGATCCCCGTTCCGACCCCCAGAACCACCCCGATCACCCCTCCCAGCGATGAAAGAACGATCGCTTCGACGAGAAACTGCAACAGTACCTCCCGCTCCATCGCCCCGATCGCAAGACGGATCCCGATCTCACGGGTCCGTTCGGTGACCGAGACGAGCATGATGTTCATGATCCCGATCCCCCCGACGAGCAGGCTGATCGCCGCGACGGCCCCCAGCAAAATGGTGAGCATCTGCGTCGTTTGCGAGAGGGTCTGCACCGCTTCGCGCATATCCCGGATGTTGAAGTCGTTCTCCTCTTGGCTTTGAATCCGCCGCCGCTCCTGCAGCAGTTGGGTGAGGGAGGATTTCACCCCCTCGATCGCATCGGCCGACTTGGCCGAAATCATGATCCGGGAGACGTCGGTGTTGCCGCTGATCCGGCGCTGGAACATCCGGATGGGGACAACGATAATGTCGTCCTGGTCCATCCCGAACATCGCCGCCCCCTTGGGCTGGAGCAGCCCGATCACTTCGACGCTGAAATTCTCCAGCCGGATCTGCTCACCGATGGGGTCCTGATCGCCGAACAGCTCGCGCCGCACCGTCTCGCCGATGACGCACACCGCTTTGCCCCCCTGCAGTTCCGCCCCGCTGAAACTGCGCCCCGAGGCAAACACCCAGTCCTTGATCGTGAAATAGTCGTTGTCGCTCCCCTCGATCGTGGTCGAATAGTTCTGGTTCCCGTACACCGCCTGCATCGAGTTCGATCCCACCGGGGCGACGCCGCGGACATCGGAAATTTCGCGCTTGAGCGCTTCGATGTCGGCGTGGGTGAACTTTTTGGCCGTCAGGTCGCTGCTGGGGGGGCCGCGCCGGTCCTGGCCGGGGATGACGAAAAGCATGTTCGTCCCCAGTTTGGAAATGCTCTGGGAGACGTAGGCGGTCGTCGCGTCGCCAAGCATCACCATCGCGATGACCGAGGCCACCCCGATGACGATCCCCAGCGTCGTGAGGACCGAGCGCAGCACGTTGCGGCGGATTTCGCGCAGGGCGAGCAAAAAGGCGTTCCAGATCACCGCGATTCCCCGTTGCGGTGCGAGCTTTCGATCCGGCCGTCGCGGAAATGGACGGTGCGGGTGGCGAACGCCGCCATGTCGTGCTCATGGGTGACCATGATGATTGTGATCCCCTTGTCGCGGTTAAAGGAGCGAAGGAGTTCCATCACCTCGACGCTTTTGGCGGTGTCGAGGTTTCCCGTCGGCTCGTCGGCAAGCAAAACGATGGGATCGGTGACGATTGCGCGGGCGATGGCGACCCGCTGCTGCTGGCCGCCGGAGAGTTCGGCGGGGGTGTGGTGGGCGACGTGTTCGAGCCCGACGCTGCGCAACGCCTCCATCGCCTTGATTTTCCGCTCACGCGCGTCGATTCCCCGGTAGAGGAGGGGAAGCTCGACGTTTTCGATCGCCGTGGTTTTCCCCAGCAGGTTGAACCCCTGAAAGATGAATCCAAGGTAGTTGCGCCGCAGCAGGGCGCGCTGATCGCGCGAGAGTTCCCCCACCTCGACCCCCTCGAAGAGATACGCCCCCCGGCTGGGGACGTCGAGGCAGCCGATGATGTTCATCGCCGTCGATTTTCCCGATCCGCTTGGCCCCATGATCGCGACGAACTCCCCCCGCCCGATTTTCAGATCGACCCCCCGCAGGGCAAACGTGAGGGCTTCCCCCTCCCCGTAGGATTTGACCGCGTCACGCAGTTCGATGACTGTTTCGGGAGCCGGAGTCGTCATGGTTTTTGTACCCCGGTCAGGACGTGTTCCCCTTCGCGGATACCGCTCACCGCCGTATAGGTGCCGTCGCTTTTGAGCGTTTTGATCGGGATACGTTCAGGTTTCCCCTCCCGCAGAACCCAGACGTGCTGCCCCGGAAGGGTATTTTTGGCTTTTTTCTCCTTCCCGGCCGCATCGTCCGGAGGGGAGAAGCGCAGCGCAGCGTTGGGAACCGCGAGGACGTTTTCCAGGACGCCCGTCGTGATGTGGGCCGATACCGTCATCCCCGGCCGCAGCAGGAGGTCGTTGTTGTCCACCTCCACGACGGCATCGTAGGTGACGACGCCGTTGAGGATTTCCGAATTGAGCCGCAGCTGGGTGATGATCCCCTCGAACTCCCGCTCGGGGTAGGCGTCGACGCCGAAACGGACCTTCTGGCGCTCACGCACTTCGCCGATGTCGGCTTCGTCGATGCTGAGGATCACCCGCATCTTGGTCAGATCCTCCGCCATCGTGAACAGGACGGGGGTCTGCATCGATGCCACCACCGTCTGCCCCGGCTCGACCTTGCGCTCCAGCACGATCCCCTCGATCGGGGAGACGACGAGCGCGCGGTCGAGGTTGTAGCGGTTGGTCGCAACTTCGTCGGAAGCCTGCTTCACCTGCGCCAAAGCCGCCTCGTGCTGCGCTTTGGCCCGTTCCAGGGAGGTTTTCGCTTCGTCGAGCGCCTGCTGTGATGGGTAGTTCCCCCCGGTCGAAGCGTACATCCCCTCCACCCGTTTCCACTCGTTCCGGGCGTACGTGAGCGAGGCTTTGGCTTCGGCGACATTGGCCTGCGCGCGCATGAGGGCGGCTTTGGAACTCTCCAGTGCCGAAGCGAGGCGGGTCGTATCGAGCCGCGCCATCACTGCGCCGGCCCTGACCCGGTCGTTGTAATCGACGAGCACCTCCTTGATCGTCCCGGAGACCTCGATCCCGACGTCGACGCGGTTGGTCGGTTCGAGATTCCCCGTCGCCGAAACGGTGGTCGTGAGGGTTTTGCGTAGGGCAGGCTCACTTTCGAAGCGGGGGAGCTCCCCGTCCCTGCCGTAGAGTAGATAGGCTGCTGCCGCGGCGGCGACAAGGAGCGCTCCCCCTCCCCACAGGAGCTTTTTTTTCCGGAGGGAGTTCCCGGAGGAATCCATCCCCAGGGTGGTTCTGATCGTGTCGGTACTCATGGGTTCTCCTTGCGCGTCGAAAAATGGAGCCGTGCGAGCTCACGCTGCAGGCTGATTTCGTGGATGGCCATTGTTTTGGCTTCGATTTCGCGGGTATTTCGGAGAGTTTGAAGATCATACCCCGTCTTGCTCCCCGCTTTGACCCCTGCCGCGACGGCCGCAATCAGCTCGTCGTAGAGGGAGAGGTTGGCGGCGGCGATCGCGATCATGCGGCGGTAGCTTTCGATCCGCTCGAGGCTCTGCGCATAGGAGGCTTTCGCCTCGCGCTGCGCATCGGCGGCCTCCGCGGCCTGTTTGAGATAGGCACGGCGGGTTTCCTCGATCGTCGCCGAAGCGTTGTAGGCCAGCGGGAGGGTGAGGGCGACCCCCGCCCCGTAAAAGCTCCCCTCGTACTCTGCGGCGGCGCGGTTGTCCACTTTCTGGTACCCCCCGCTGGCGTTCAGGGCGATCGAGGGGAGATAGGCGGCGGCGGTAACGCGGTAGAGGTGCTCCAGGCTCTGGCTTCGGGCCTGCGCGTAGCGGATGTCGAAACGTTGATGGGTGTAATCCTCCTCGCTGAGCAGCTCAAACGTCGGCAGTTCGAAACGCTCGGGGTCGAGGTCGCTGAGTTTGGCAATCTCGTAACGCTGCTCGGCGAGGGCGAAGCGCAGCGCAGCGAGGTTTTTCTGCTCGGCGCTTTGGTCCATCAGGGCGTTGTTGAGCTCGGTGATGTCGCTTTTACCCGCTTCGTAGAGCTGGCGTTTGATGAAAATCTCGATCGTGTGGTTGGAAAGTTTCGTTTCGCTTTGGTCGAGTTCGAGACGGCTTTTGCGGTAGGCGAGGAGCGCGTCGAAAAGCTCGCCGCCCAGCTGCGCGGCCTGACGGTCCCAGTCGATGGCCGAAGCGGTTTTCACCGCATCGGCGTAGCGGATCTGGTAGGTGATCCCGCCGGAGCGGAAGACGTCCTGCGAAAGCGACGCCTCGGCTCTGGCCGTGTCGCTTCGGCTTCCCGCGGCGTTTTTATCGGTCCCGTAGGTGCCTTTGAGATTGAGCGGGGAAATCCAGTTGTAACGGAGTTTTTCGTGTTCGGCTTCGTAACGGTGGCGTTCTTCGCTCAGCAAAGCCCGCTTTTCGGGGGAGAGGAGCAAATTCTCCTCACCCATGGCCGCGACGCTCAGGGCCAGCAGGAGCGTATAAAGGTTGAATGGTTTCATAAAAACGATTGTAGCGCTTTAGAGTTAAATAACCAAATGGGAAAATTTCTCCCGTTTTGGCTAAAATGGCATTCATCAATCGCGACGGAAAAAATACGATCATGAACATATGCGGCTTCCACGACCACCGGGACGGAGACTCTTTCGCCAAAAACCTGCTGATACGGCTATGGGCCCACTGGTGCCTCAAAGCGGTCGGCACGATGGGGTTTATGGCCCTCTTTTTCGCCGCCTATTTTTACCTTCTCAAAAACCCTTTTTTCTCCATCACCCCGATGCCGCTAAGCGGGGTGGACCATGCGGTGGAATTCCGCCCCGGATTTCTCTATTTCTACCTCTCGCTGTGGCTCTACGTATCGCTGGTCCCCGCGCTGATGGAAAACCGTCGGGAGCTGATCGCCTACGGGGTCTACATCGGGATGCTGTGCGCCGCGGGGGTAGGGGTCTACATCGTTTTCCCGACCGCCGTCCCCCCCGCCGGGATCGACTGGAGCCTCCATCCCGATTTCGCGTTTCTCAAGACGGTCGACACCGCCGGAAACGCGTTCCCCTCGCTACACGTCGCGACGGCGTTTTTTACGCTGTTCTGGCTGGACCGCCAGCTGCGGCAGATGCGCAGCCCCGCATCGCTGCTGCTGCTGAACCTGGTATGGTGTCTGGGGATCGTCTACTCGACAATGGCAACCAAACAGCACGTTTTTCTCGACGTGGCGGGCGGGATCGTTCTGGGAGGGTTTTTCGCCTACGTCACCCTCCGCCACCACCGGCAACGCCTCGCTTTAGAACGCGCCGGGCTCTGACTCCCGCATCATCCGGGCATACGCGTCCATCCGGACGCAGCCTGGAGCGAGGTCGTCGAGCAGATAGCGTAGTTTCGCCTCGGTTTTTGCAATGCCCTGATAGTGAAAATAGCCGTCCACGAGCCCCAGTTTCAGCCGGGGCTGGTCCGGGTCGATTTCACGCGGGTGGAGGTAGAGAAAGACGCTCTCCCCCGCGCGGTTGCGGTTGCGGATGACGCGCCGGATGAGCCGGCCGGGAAAAAAGCGCAGATACCCGCCCCCGGCATAGCCGACGCGGTTGCCCAAAAGGTTCATGACGCTTTGGGGTATCTCCAGCACCGGCACGGGGGCGGGGTAGTGGGGAAGGCTAGCAAACCCCTCGATCCCGAAAAGGGTATGTTTCGCCGGATAGACCGAAGAGGAGTATTCATACCCCTCCTCGTGGAGGATGGTGTAAAACCACTCCAGCGTGGGCCGTTTCACCGACCACGACGGGGCGCGGAACCCGACCACCCTCTCGCCGGTGATCTGGGAGAGGAGATCGGCGGAGGTTCGCAGCTCGGCGCGAAAGGCTTCGGGGCTCATCGTGTGGATCAGGGCGTGCGAGCAGCCGTGCGACGCCACTTCGTGCCCCGCGTCGAAAATTTTGCGGACGATCCGGGGTTTTTGGCGGGCGACGTCGCCGAGGATGAAACAGGTGGCCCGCACGCCGTACGCCGCGCAGATCTCCAGCAGGCGGTCCACGTTGTTCTCCAGATTGTCCGAATCGTCCGAAAACGCGCCGGGGTCAATCCCTTCGTAATTGGCGTGAAACCACTCCTCGATATCGAACGTCAGAAAATTCTTGCACATGCGCCCACCTTCAGGGTTATTCTCCGTCAAAGATAATTTTTTGATACGGTATTGTATAATCCGCGAATCATGAACGGCATATTAACGAAACAACTTTATACTCATGTCATAAAAGAAGAAAATTCGGTTCGGTTCACCCTCGCGGACGCGACTCACCCGGTATTCAAAGCCCATTTCGAGGGGAACCCGCTCCTCCCCGCGTTTTTGCAGGTCGACATCGCCGCCGAAATCTTCGGCTGGTCGGTCACGGGGATCAGCCGGTCCAAGTTCGTAGAGCCGCTCAAACCGCTCGACAAAGTGGTGATCCGCTACGAGCACACCCCGAAAGGGACGAAAGTCGTATGGTCCAAAGAGGGGAAAACCGCCAGCGAGATGACGCTTGAAATCGAATAGTTTATGCATCCTCATCCCGGTCTATAACAATCCCGCGACGATCGCGCGGGTCGTGGCCGAGGTGCGCCCCTACGGCTTGCCGGTCCTCGTTGTCGACGACGGTTCCGATACCGAGGTCGCATCGCTGCTGGGACCCGAAGTGAGCGTCGTGCGCCACGACACGAACCGGGGCAAGGGGATCGCGCTGCGGACGGGAGCGCGGAGGGCACACGAGCTGGGATACCGGTTCTGCCTGACGATGGACGCCGACGGACAGCATTTCGCGACCGACATCCCCAGATTCCTGGAGGCTTTTTCGGGCCGCGAGGACGAGATGGTGATCGGGGTGCGTGATTTTGAGGGCTGCAATCCCCCCAAATCCTCCTCAATCGGCCGCAAAATCGGGAATTTCTGGGTATGGGTCGAGACGGGGAAGCGGGTAGGGGACACCCAGACGGGATTTCGTCTCTACCCGATCGATTTCCTCCGTTATCCTTCGGCGACGAAGCGGTACGAATTCGAGATCGAAAACCTCGTCCGTTTTTTGTGGAGCGGCGGGAAAGTGCGCGAAGTTGGGGTCAAAACCCTTTACGACGAGACCCGTGTCACCCATTTCGACAAGCTCAAGGACAATTTTTACATGACCGTGCTGCACACCAAACTGGTCCTGCAACGGATTTTCCTCCTCAGAGGCATTTTAAATTTTAACGGAGAAAAGCATACATGACGATTACCATCAACGATCAATTTATCCCTTTTGAGAGCGTCGCGCAGGCGACGTCGGTGCTCCTTGACGGCGGCGCCCTCTTTAAAGAACGCATCGCGGCGGCCGAGGCGCTGCTGCTCAAAGAGATCAGTGATGGGAACCCGATTTACGGGGTGACGACGGGTTATGGCGATTCGGGGAAAAACTACCTCGTATACGAAGACGCGCGGACGCTGCAGGTGAACCTTTACCGCTTCCACGGCTGCGGGGTCGGTGAGATCCTCTCGGAAAAAGAGATTTTCAACATCGTCCTCGTCCGCCTCATCAGTATTTCCAAAGGCTACTCGGGGGTGAGCATGGAGCTTCTCGAAGCGATGCTCAAGCTCCTCGAACACGGCATCCTCCCCGCCATCCCTTCCAAAGGTTCGGTCGGGGCCAGCGGCGACCTGACGCCGCTCTCCTATATCGCCGCGGCCCTCGCCGGGGAGCGGGAAGTGATCTATCGCTCGCAGATCCGCCCCAGCGCCGAGGTGCTGCGCGAATGCGGCCTGCAGCCCTACACATTCAAGCCCAAAGAGGCGCTGGCGATCATGAACGGCACCTCGGTCATGACCGGGATTCTCGTCGTGCAGCTGGAATATTTCGAAAAGCTGCTCCGCTCGATGGAGAGCTTCTCGGCCGGGCTGTTCGAAGCGATGGAAGCCGATACGACGGCGCTGGAGCCGTTCGTCCACCAGGTCAAACCCTTCAGCGGGCAGATCCGCTGCGCGGCCAACCTCCGCGAAAAACTCGAAGGGGCGACCCTCGTTCACGACCGCCTCACCCGCTACCAAAGCTTTTTCGACGCGGAGCACCACAACATCCAGGACCGCTATTCGATCCGCTGTATTCCCCAGATTCTCGGTGTCGCGTGGGACAACCTCGAACAGGCGAAAAAATGGGTCGAAACCGAGATCAACTCGGTCAGCGACAACCCCCTCATCAACTGCGACGAACAGATCATCTACACCGGGTGCAACTTCTACGGCGGTTACATGGCCCACGCAGCCGATACCCTCAAAATCTGTCTGGCCAACATGGCCGATCTCCTCGACAAGCAGTTCGCGATCCTCGTCGATGACAAATTCAACCGAGGGCTGGGGGAAAACCTCAAACTCTCGCGCGAACACTACCACCACGGCTTCAAGGCGATGCAGATATCGCTCAGCTCGCTGAGCGCCGACGTCATGATGCGGATGCTCCCCTCCAGCGTCTTTTCCCGTTCGACCGAGTCGATGAACCAGGACAAGGTGAGCATGGGGACGACCGGGGCGCTGGGGCTAAAGGGGGGGATCGAGGATTTTGCCTCGATGCTTGCCATTGCGATGCTGGGGATCGCGCAGGCGATCGATATCCGGGGAATCGAGAAATTTTCCCCGTTTGCCCGCGAACTCCACGCGAAAATCCGTGCCGTCTCCGCGCCGCTCATCGAAGATCGCCGTCTTGATGGCGACATTTCGACGATTCGCGAGATGCTGATCCGCGGAGAGCTGGTATGAAAAAGGTCCTCATCACCGGTGCGACGGGGGCCATCGGCGAAGCGTGCGCCCGGATGTTCTCGGCGCAGGGGTATTTCGTCTACCTGCATTACCACTCCAACCGCGCCAAAGCCGAAGCGCTCGCCGCCGAACTCGGAAACGCCCAGATCGTCGGGTTCGACATCGCTTCGGCCCAAAGCGTGCGTGAAGCGCTCGCAAACGTCACGGTTGACGTCCTGGTCAACAACGCGGGGAAAACGAAAGACAAACTCTTTTTCTGGCTCGAGGACAGCGAGTGGGACGACGTGATCCAGACCAACCTCACCGGGACCTACTACGTCACCAAGGCGCTCCTCCCCGCGATGCAAAAACAGCGCTCCGGGGCAATCATCAACGTCGCGTCGGTGGCGGGGGTGGTCGGCAACGTCGGACAGACGAACTACGCCGCTTCCAAGGGGGGGATGATCGCGATGACCAAATCGCTTGCCCTCGAGGTGGCCCGCTACAAAATCCGCGCCAACTGCGTCGTCCCCGGTTTCATCCATTCGGAGATGACCGCCGGATTCAACGAAAAGGATTTTGAGAAAATGATCCCGATGAAACGGTTCGGCAACCCCGACGAGGTGGCCGAGACGGTCTTTTTCCTCGCCGACAAAGCCTCCTACATCACCGCCGAGGTGATCAACATCTCCGGCGGGATGGTACGCTGATGCGCCGCGTCGTCGTTACGGGGATCGGGTTTTATTCCCCGATCGGATCGTCGCTGGAGGAACTGCGCGCCAGCTTCGAGGGGATGAAAAGCGGAATCCGCTACATGCACGAGTGGGACGGGGCCAACGGCCTCGAAGCGCGGATCGCCGGGGCCGTCCCGGTGGATGACTTCAGCGAAATCCCCCGCGCCAACCGCCGGACGATGGACCGGGTCGCGATGATGTGCGCCCTCTCGCTCAAACGGGCGATCGCTCAAAGCGGCCTGAGTTCCGAAACCATCGGCTCACCCCGCACGGGCCTTTCGTTCGGCTCGGCGATGGGGGGGCTGGAGACCCTCTTTGATTACGCGGAGGACGTCTCCCGCAACGAGGGTTTCGGGAGACAGAACGCCACGGCGTTTCTCCGTTTCATGAGCCACACCGTCGCGGCCAACCTGGCCGTCATGTTCGGGATCATCGGCCGCAACATCCCGACGAGTTCGGCGTGTACCGCCTCGTCCCAGGCGATCGGTGCCGGCTACGAGTCGATCAAATACGGCCTCAGCGACGTCATGCTCGTCGGCGGGGGAGAGGGGCTCCATTACGTCGAAGCGGGGATTTTCGACAGCATGGGGGCAACGGCGATCGGGTATAATGGCAATGCCGAAGCGGCCTCCCGCCCCTTTGATACGGGTCGCTCGGGGCTGGTCGTCTCCGAGGGTTCCGGGGCGCTGGTGCTCGAAGAGTACGAACACGCCCGCAAGCGCGGGGCGGTGATTCTGGGTGAAATCGCCGGTTACGCGACGGGGTGCGACGGCAGCCATATCACCCTCCCCAGCGAGCGGGGAATGGAAGCGGTGATGCGTGACGCCCTCGCCGACGCGGGGATGGAAGCATCAGCCATCGGCTACATCAATGCCCACGCGACCGCCACCCCCAAAGGGGACATCTCCGAGTCGATCGCGGTTCACCGCGTTTTCGGTTCGGCTACCCCCATCAGCAGTATCAAGGGCTACACCGGGCACATGTTCGGCGGGGGAGGGGCATTCGAGACGATCGTATCGCTGATGGCGATCAACGATTCCTTCCTCCCCGCGAACAAGAACCTCGAGACGATCGATCCGGCCTGCGCGCCGCTCGATTATCTCCGAACCCACCGCGAGGTGCCGATCCGGGCGGCCATGAACAACAATTTTGCTTTCGGAGGGATCAATACCTCCATCATCATTAAAAAATTCGAGGAGTAAATCATGAGCGCAGTTTTTGAAAAAGTACGGGAAATCATCGTTGAGCAGTTCGAAAAAGAGCCTTCCGAGGTGACGATGGAGAAAGACCTCGTCGCCGATCTCGAACTCGACAGCCTCGATATGTTCGATCTCATCTGCGCCCTTGAAAAAGAGTACGGATTCCATTTCGAACGTGAAATGGGCGCCTCCATCGGGACCGTCGGCGATATCGTAGCCCAGCTCGAGGCGCACGCTCCCAAAGCCTGATGTTCTTTTCCCTCCTCTACGTTCCGATCGTCGTTTCGGCGTACCATTTTTACGGGCTGGAGGAGGCGGCCGCCGCGCTGTGTCTTGCGGCTGCGGCGGCGGGGGGATGGAGCTGGGCGAGAGAGCGGCGTCTGCACACTCTCGCCGCCCCCCTCGTGGCTTTCGTGCTGGGGAGCGGGGCCTTTTTCCTGGGGGATTTTCTCCTCCTCAAACTCTACCCGCTGCTCCTCTCGATCGCCTTTCTCGCTTTTTTTCTCTATTCCCTCTATCGCGGCCGCTATCCCCTCATCGCGTGGATCGAGCGGGCCAAAAAGCGCCCCCTCACCCCGGCCGAGCGCGAAGATGTCGTCGTTTCGCATCGCTTCTGGGTTGCCGTTTTGCTTCTCAATACCCTGATCCACGCTACCCTCGTGCTCAGGGAGGGGACCCTGGTGTGGGCGATCTATTCGTTTGCCGGGTGGTATCTCCTCTTCGGCGCGGCGATCGCTCTGCAAATCGCCTACGTCCACCGCCGCCGCCTGAAGCAATGGGGGAGAAACCTCTGGGGGTATGGCCTGTTCGGGGGAGTGATCGTTCTGGGATTCCTTCCGGCCATAACGGCCTATTTCTACCGGCGTCTCACCGGCCATCCAAAGCCTCATATCGTGTTTCAGCAGGTCGCGGCCGCGATGTTCCGCCTCTTTTTCCGCTACGCCCCCGGCACCCGTGAGGTGCGTCTCCTCGGTGCCGATACGCTCTGTTCGGACTCCCCGCGCATCTACGTCGCCTCGCACGAGTCGTGGCTCGATTACCCCCTGATGGGCTCCTATATCGTCGACCTGTATCACCTCACCAACAAATCCGGAGCGTTCGTCTGGTATCTCCGGGGGATCGCCGTCTTGCTGGGGGTGATCGACGGCGGCGGAAACAATACCCTCCACGCGCTCCTCCAGAAGCTCCGCACCGGCAGCAACGCCCTCATTTTCCCCGAAGGCTCGCGCGGCGAGGGGGACGAGCTGCTTCCGTTCAGACGGGGGGCTTTCAAGCTCTCAGCCCAGTCGGGCATTCCCGTCGTTCCGGTTCTCATTTCGGGAACCTCGCGGCTGGTACGGAAAGGATCGCTGGACTGGAGCACTCAAAAAGGGGTGGTGATCGAGGTGGAATTCCTGAACGAGATGCGGATCGAAGCCTCCGAAACCGCCGAAGCGTTCGCGGAGCGGGTGCGGGACGTTATGATGCGTCGTCGCCGAAAAAATCGTAGTGGTTGAACCACTGGTCGGGATGCGAGCGGAGCGTCTCCTCCAGTAACCGGGCATAACGGTTCGCCATGATCGAAATCGCCTCCTCTTTGGGAAGGGTGCGCTCGAACGGGGGGAGGAGATGGTAATAGGAGTTGTAGCGGTAGGCCCCCTCGCGCAGCGAGAATAGGGCGATCATCGGGACGTCGCGGTTGTAGGCGACTTCGAAGGGGTTCTTGTTGATCATCACCTCCCGTCCCAGCAGGCTCACCCGTACTCCCCCCTCCCGGCTCAGTACCCGATCGGCCATCATCGCGACGATCTCGTGGTTCTGGAACGCCTTGGCGATCCGGACCGCCACGCTGATCGATCCTTCGTTGAGATCGATGACGTTCATCGTTGGGACGGTGGGATCCTCGATCGTTTTGGCAAACTCCTGGATGCTCTCTTTGATCGCCTCTTTCATGACGACGTTGATCGGGACGTTTTTCTGGGTCGGGACGAGGCCGCACATCGTCCAGTCGCCGACATGGGAAAAGAGAAACAGGCTCCCCCGCTCGAGGTTGACCACTTCGGCGTTGTGGGTTTGGACACGGTAGCGGTGCAAAAACCGTTTGCTCAGAAAACGGTCCGAAAAAACGAGGGCAAACGTATAGAGATGGCGGTAATAGGTCCCGAAGCCGAATTTCCCGGTACAGGCGAGATAGTAGTGTTTCAGGTGGCGTTTGAGGGAGGGGGTCGTGAGGGCAAAGTAGAGGACCACGAACCACAACACGACGCGTAACCCCGGATAGCCGAAAAAACGGAAAAAAAGATAGACGATGTAGAGACCAAAACCGCTTCCGCGCTGCTGAATAGTCATTCTTCTCCTTTTTTTTTGACGCCATTATAGCCAATCGCGGCGGCAGCTTTAGCTCGCGGCAAGATAGAGGATGGTAGAATAACGCCTTTAATGAACTACGATGAGCAGGAATGATAAATGGTCGAATACCGTGTGGTGAAAGAACAGTTGATTGAAGCCCTTCAGCTCGAAGATTTGAGCGCCGATGAGATTGACGACGATGCGCCGTTGTTCGGCGAAGGGCTGGGGCTTGACTCGGTGGATGCGATCGAGCTGGTGATTTTCCTCGAAAACCGGTACGGTATCAAGATCGACAACGTCGGACAGTCCAAAGAGATTTTCGTATCGATCCGGACGCTGACCGATTTCATCAACCGATCTGACGCCCAGTGATCCTGGCCCGCCGCCTCGCCAAAACGTACGGGGAGAAAAAAGTCCTCGACGACGTCTCGTTTTCGGTCCCCCGGGGGAGCGTGACGGGGCTGATCGGCCATAACGGGGCGGGAAAAACGACGCTGATGGGGATTTTGTGCGGGCTCGTATCTCCCGATTCGGGAGAGGTGAGCATCGGGGGGATCGACCTGTTCGCGCAGATGCGGCAGGCCCGCGAGCTGATCGGGTACGTTCCGCAGAAAACCTCCCTCTATCCCGAAATGAGCGGGCGGGAGAACCTCCTTTATTTCGGAACGATGCTGGGGATGAGCGGCGAGGAACTGCGCCGTTCGGTCCGGGAAGCGGCGGCCGCTACGGCGCTCGAAGCGCACCTCGATAAACGGGTGGTCCACTATTCGGGGGGGATGCAAAAGCGGCTCAACCTCGCGATCGGACTGCTGGGAAACCCGCAGGTGCTCTACCTCGACGAGCCTACCGTCGGCGTCGATCCCGAAACGCGCGAAATCATCCTCGCGACCCTCATGGAACTGAGCTGCAGCCGTCAAACGACGATCCTCTACACCTCCCATTATTTCGAAGAGGTGGAACGGATCTGCGATCGCCTCATCATCCTCGATGGAGGTAAAGTGGCGGCCGAGGGGGACATGGCCGAGCTTTCCGAAACCGTGCTGGAACGCTACCTCCAGAGGGGGCACCGATGAGAAAGCTGCTGGCGGGGATACTCAAAGAATTCTGGCTCCTCAAACGCGACGTCCACGCACTGCTGGTGCTGTTCGTGATGCCCGCGTTTTTCATCCTCATCATGAGCCTCGCAATGCGCGACGCGTTTTCGGAACACTCCGAGGTTCGGGTGGCGGCGGCGTTCGTAGACGCGGACCGCAGCGACTCCTCCCGCGAAGCGATCGAGCGGCTGCGGAGCACCGAGGGGTTCGAATGGCACGACGCGGGCGCCGACCCGGCAAAACTCGCACAAGCGATGGAGGAGGGGGATATCCTCATCGCCGTCGTCGTGAAAAAAGGGTTCGAACGCTCGCTCCTCGCCGATCAGAACGTTTCGCAGACCCTCAGCGTCGTGATCGATCCCGAATCGACCCCGGCGATCCGGCTGCTGTTCGAATCGGCGCTCGCCGGCACGGTGGCCAAACTCAGCATGGTTCACCGCCTCAGTGCCCTCAACCCGTGGATGACCTCCGAGGAAAAGGAGTCGGCAATGGCCGATCGGGTCTGGTTCGAGGAACACTACCTGCGCGGCGAAAACGTCGGGGAAACGCGCCCCACGTCGGTCCAGCAAAGCGTCCCCGCGTGGCTCATTTTTTCGATGTTTTTCATCATTATCCCCATATCGCACACGTTCGTCACCGAACGGCGTCTGGGGACACTGTCGCGTCTGGCGGTGATGAACGTCTCGATCGCTGGGCTGCTTGTCTCGAAATTCGTCCCCTATTTCCTGATCAACCAGATCCAGCTGATCCTGATGCTCTCGGTCGGGGTCTGGATCGTTCCGATGCTGGGAGGGGACGCGCTCGCCATCGGCGGCACGATTGGAGCCCTTGCGGTTGTTTCAGCCGTACTCAGTTTCGCGACGATTGCCTATGCGCTCGCCCTTGCATCGGTGGTGCGGACGACCGACCAGGCCGTCACGGTCGGGGGGGTGCTCAACATCATCTTCGCCGCCGTAGGCGGGGTGATGATCCCGCTGTTCGTGATGCCCGACTTCATGCAGCAGCTCTCAGTGGTATCGCCGATGTCGTGGGCGCTCGAATCGTTTCTGGATCTGTTTTTGCACCACGCGTCGCTGCGCGACATCGTAGCACAGCTGGGGGGACTCGCAGCGTTCGGGGTCCTGATGATGGGAATCGCCGCATATCGTTTACACAAAGAACTCAAGGAGGCCCAATGAAGGGATCAATGGACGAGGATTTCAAACGGGAGCTCAAAAACCTGATCATCCGTTCGTGCGACAAGGAGGTTGAGGCCGACGACGTCAACGACGACGAAGGGATCTTCGGGGAGGGGACGACCCTCGCGCTCGATTCTCTCGACGCGCTTCAGGTCTCCATGGAGATCCAGCAGGTATACGGCGTCGTTCTCGCCGACAGCAAAGAGCTCAGACGGGTATTTACCTCGATCAACGCCCTGGCGGACTATCTGAAACCGGAGTGAGGATGAAAGCTTTCATTCGTGACGCGATCGCCTACTGTACGCTGGGAAATACCGAAGAAGAGATCGTCGGCGCCCTGCACACACAGCCCGGATTTCCCCCTCAGACCTTCAAATTCGGCAAAGAGACGCGGGTCCGCCCCTATGGGGCGATGAGCGGCCACAAAGTGGTCG